>VGFC01000186.1 GCA_016869045.1 Armatimonadota bacterium | reverse complement strand
CCGGGGTCACGAATGACGGCCAAACAGCGCCGCTGCCAGCTCACCCTACCACTCATCCTACCGGGCGACCCGGTCGTGCCGTTCGCCGTCCGCGCGTAGCGCGTCGGCCCGAAGGGCCGCTTAGTGCGGCGTCACTGCTGAACCTTGGCATGTTCTGTCGCCCCTTCGGGGCAGAGATGGGCTGTTCGCCCCGTCAGGGGCGAAGGAGGAGTAGCCACGGGCGCAAGCCCGTGGAACCGGCCGCCTCCACCCTCCCTCAAGCCCCGCAAGGGGCGACAGAACCACTACAATCACGGGAGACAGGCCACTAGCATCTGGCCACCACGAACGCCACGAGGAACCCGAGCACCGTGAACAGGCCGACGGTGAAGCCGCCCTCGGCGTAGGCTTCGGGCATCATGCTGTCGGCGAGCATCGCGAGGATCGCCCCGGCGGCGAAGGCTTCGATCACCCCGATCGCGTGAGCGGAGATGTCCGCCAGGAAGAAGTAGCTGAGCACCGCCGACGCGAAGACCGCCAGGGCGACGAGCGCCCACATGCCGTAGATGCGGCCGCGACTGAAGCCTTCATGCCGCAGGCCGGGCACGGAGGAGATGCCCTCGGGGAAGTTGCTCAGCACGATGGCGATGAGCATCAGCAGGCCGCGCCCCTGCCCGTTGAACAGTGCAATGCCTAGCGCCAGCGCCTCGGGGATCCCGTCCAGCAGGGCGCCGAGGACGATCACCTCGCCGCCGGCCTCCGTTGAGGTCTTGCCTCGGTGCGGCTTCCGATGTCGCTTCCCGCCCAGCCGGTGGACGAAGTGGTCGCCGATGATGAACGTCAAGCCCCCGCCCAGGAACCCCGCGATCACCGCATCGAACCCGCCTTGCGCAAACGCCTCTTCCATCAGACCGAAGGTCAGGGCACACACCAGCACACCCGCCCCGAAGGCCATCAGTTCCGCGATGGTCCGCTCCTTGAGCCGAAACGCCATCCCCACCCACGCCCCGGCAAGCAGCGCCAGCCCGCTGATTGCGCCGAAGAGGATGATCTGCAGCATGGGTGCCCTCCCCCTCAGACGGGACGACTGCGCGCAGCCGTGACGGCCTGGTCGTACACTTCGAGCAGCCGCTGCGTGGCCACCGGGATGTGGTAGCGCAGGCTCGTCCGATGGGCTTCGGCCGCGAGGGCCGCTCGGAACTCCCCATCGCGGCCCAGCCTGAGCATCCTCCGGGCCAGTCCTTCGACGCCCTCCTCCACGGAGGCCAGCAGCCCGGTCGAGCCGTCGGCGACCATGTCGTTGATGCCGCCCGCGTTGAAGCCGACGACAGGAGTCCACGCGCACATGGCCTCAGTGAGCGACAGCGGCTGGACCTCCGTCACGCTGGCCGTTACGAACACGTCCCCCGCGGCGTGGTAGGTTGCGATCTCCCGGTACGGAACCGGCCCCGGCAGCAGGATGCGGTCCGCGCACGTCTGCCGAGCGGCCAGGTTCCGCAGGCGCTCCAGCTCTGGGCCGCCGCCCACGATCATGAGCCTCGCGCGGGGCAGCTCGGCGGCCACCACCGCAAAGGCGCGGATCAGGTCATCCAGGCTCTTCTCCCTGGCGGCACGGCCGATGAAGGTGAAGAGGACCTCATCCGGGGCGATACCGTAGGTCTGTCGGACAGGCAGGCCATCCGCCGTGTCGAAGCCTGACAGATCGGTGGCGTTCGGCACGACCTCAATCGGCCGCGTGACGCCGAGGTCGGCCAGGTAGCCCTTCATCGCCGACCCGGGCGTGGCGACGACGTGGCAGTGGTTGCAGTAGCGGCGCACCGTGGACCGTAACCCGGGCCGCAGGAGGCCCGACGGAATCGGCGCGGCGTAGTGTGCATACATCTCGTACTGGGTGTGGATGGTCGTGACGAGCGGCAGCCCCTGTCGCCGCGCGAAGCGCTGCCCCCAGGCGCCCAGTAGCCAGGGATGCTGCGTATGGACGAGGTCGAGGTGCAACTGCGAAGCTCGGCGGTCCAGGCGCGAACCGGACGGCAGGGGGAGCGGGTAGTCGGGGTAGCGCTTGAGGGTGTGAGCGGGGAAGCGCAGGACGCGTTCGTCGTCGTCCACATGGCCGGGTACCTTCGGCCCGAAGACGAAAACGGTATGCCCTTCGGCCTCCAGCCCCTGCCGGAAGGCCGCGATGGAGTTGACGACCCCATTCACGCTGGGCAGGTAGGTGTTGGTGAAGATGCCGATGCGCAAGGGGTGCAGGCTCCGGACCGCCGCGGACGAGCCGGGGCTACTTCATCTGCGCGAGCTTCTCTTTCAGGACCACCGGCACGCGGTCGGGCTGCAGGCGCTGGATGAGCACGAGGTCGATCGGGGCCGAGTCGTCACGGAAGGCCGGCACGAGCTTCTCCGCCAGCGTGTCCTTCGCCTGCTCCCACTCGTCCTCGCCCATTGCCCGCACGGTGCGGTAGATGTCGAGGATCTCCTCTTTCGTGATGGCCCGGTTCTCGGCCAGACCCTCGGCGTTGACCTCGGCGTCCGTCTTGAACTGGTCGGCGCTCATCGTGCGGGCCCACTCAAGCGACTCCGCAGCCTGCAGCCGCGCCTCGCTCACCCACGTCAGGATGTCGATCTGATCGGGCGTGAGGATCGCCTTGACGGGCTCGGCAAACCGCAGCAGCTCGTTTGTGGTCGCCTGGTCGAACTCCTGGAGCTTCTCCGTCTGCAGCTTTATCTGCTCGCAGACGGCGGGTGGAGCGGGCTGGTCCTTGACGAGCGCCGTCCGCTGCTCCTCCAGCAACGCCTGGAGCCGGTTGAGGATGTCGGCCCGCAGGACCTTGCGGGCGCCCATGGCCTGGTGGACAGCATCCACCTGGACGATGAGCGCCTGGAGCTGCTCCTTGCTGAGCTGCAGGCGGTTGAACTCCTGGAGCAGGTCGATGTCCTGTTGCAGCTCGCTCAGCCGCGCCTCCGGAGCGTCCGAGTCCCGGTCCTGGGCTCCGGACACGCACCCCACCGCGAACACGGCGGCGACCAGGGCGACGAGGGTCAACATGCGCTTGATGAGTGAGTTCAACGAGTGCGTCATCGGGCGCCTCCCGGCGTCAGGCGAGGCTTGCTGTGAAGTGGCCGGATTGTAGCACACGCCCCTACCCCGGTCAACGAAGCGTTCACGCGGCCGGATAGGACTCCGGGCGGTCCGGGGCGAAACACCTCGGCAGATGCTCCGCGGCGCGAACGGAGGACGCCATGGCCGGTGGGATCAGCCGTCGTCGAATGCTCGGTCAGGCGGTCGCGGGGGGCGCGGCCCTCGCCCTTGGGCGGATGCACGGCGCGGCGGCGCAGGAGCCGGCCGGCCACGCCCGGCCTTGGGTCGTCACGCTCAACACGAGCACGGTCCGCCCGGCGTCGTTGGATGACAAGATCCGCGCCGCCGAGGCGGCCGGGTACGATGGCCTCGAGCTGTGGAGCAACGAGCTGGAGGATCACGCGAAGGCAGGCGGCTCGTTGGAGGCGTTGGGCAAGCGGCTGGCAGATGCCGGCCTGAAGGTGCCCAACATCATCGGCCTGTGGAACTGCATGCCCGAGAGCGACGCCGAGCGCCCGGCGGCTCACGACCGCGTACGGCGGCAGATGGAGGACGCGGCGAAGGTCGGCGCGGCGCACATCGCGGCCGTCCCGTCCCCCGACCGGCCCAGCATCGACCTGCTGTGGGCCGCCGACCGCTACCGCGAGCTTCTGGAGATCGGCGAGGGGTTCGGCGTGGTCCCGGCGGTCGAGTTCGTCGGCTTCTTCCAGGGCATCAACCGGCTCGGGCAGGCCGCCGCGATCGGCATCGAGGCGAACCACCCGCAGGCCTGCCTGGTAGCCGACACGTTCCATCTATTCCGCGGCGCATCGGGCTTCGACGGCGTCCGCCACCTGTCCGGCACCTTCATCGCCTGCTTTCACTTCAATGACGCGCCGGCCCAGCCGCCGCGCACCGAGCAGGGCGATGACGACCGCGTGCTGCCGGGTGACGGCGTGCTTCCGCTGCCTCAGCTGCTGCGAGACCTGAGGGCCATCGGCTTCAATGGCCCGCTATCCCTGGAGCTGTTCAACCGCCCGCTGTGGGAGCGCGATCCGGTCGAGGTCGCGCGGCTCGGCATGAGCAAGATCCGCGCCGTCATCGAGAAGGCCGACGAGCTGCCATGACCGACGAACGACCCGCTACGTTGCTGGTGATCGGCACGCCCATCGGCAACCTGGAGGACATCACGCTCCGGGCGCTGCGCGTGTTGCGCGAGGTGGACGCTCTCGCCTGCGAGGACACGCGCCGGACGCGCCGCATCTTCGAGCGGCATGGCGTACCCAGCCCGCGGGTCATCTTCTCTTACCACGAGCACAACGAGGAGCGCGCAAGCCGGAAGGTCGTGGAGCTGCTGGCCGAGGGGCTCACGGTGGGCCTGTGCACAAACGCGGGCATGCCTGGCATCAGCGACCCGGGCTACGATGCGATCGCGCGCGCGATCGACGCGGGCTTCCGCGTGGAGGTGATCCCCGGGCCGAGCGCCGTCGAGACCGCCCTCGTCGTCTCCGGCCTGCCCGCGTCGAGCTACGTGTTCAAGGGCTTCGCGCCGCGCAAGCCCGGCCCGCGTAGGCGCTTCCTGGAGGCCGAACGCGACCTGCCGCATACCCTCGTGCTCTTCGAGTCACCCCATCGCGTCGGGAAGCTGCTCGCCGACGCCCTCGAAGTCCTCGGCGACCGCCAGGCCTGTGTGTGCATCGAGCTGACGAAGCTGTTCGAGCAAGCAGACCGCGGCTACCTGAGTGACCTCGCAGAGCGCTATCGCGATGTGCAGGTGAAGGGTGAGGTCACCCTCGTCATCGCCGGCAAGCACCCGAAGTTCACTCGTCCAAGCGAGCCCGAGGCCGGCCCATGAGGATGCTCACCACCGCCCGTGGCGACCTGCCCCTCCCCGCATTCCTCCCGGACGCCACTCGCGGCGTCCTGCGCCTTCTCGATGCAGAGGACGTGCGGCAGTGCGGCACTCAGGCACTGATGGTCAATGCGCTCCACCTGTCCTCGCATCCGGGCGGTTCCGTCGTTGCGAAGCTCGGCGGCATCCATCGCTTCATGGGGTGGAGCGGGCCGATCGCCTCCGACTCCGGCGGCTTCCAGGTGCTCTCGCTCATCACGCAGTCCGAGTCGCTGGGCAGCCTCTCGGATCGCGGCTTCACGTACCGCCTCGCGCGCGGGCAGACGAAGAAGACGCTCACTCCCGAGAAGTGCATCCGCCTCCAGCTGCGCCTCGGCTCGGACATCCTCTTCTGCCTCGACGAATGCACCCATCCCGATTCCGACCGCGACCGCCGGCGCACGAGCGTCGAGCGCACCGTCCGCTGGGCCCGCGAGTGCAAGGCGGCCCTCACGCGCGCCCTCGGGGAGCCCAACGTGTCTCGTAGGTCGGGATGCCAATCCCGACACTGCCTCCCCCCGCGGCTCTTCGCGGTCATCCAAGGCGGCGACGACCCCGACCTACGGAGGGAGTGCGCGGAGCGGCTGATCGAGATCGGCTTCGACGGGTACGGATACGGCGGTTGGCCGATCGACAAGGGGGGCGCGCTGTCCGAGATGGTGGCCTGTGTTGCTCAGCTTGCGCCCCGCGAGTTGCCTCGGCACGCGCTCGGCATTGGCAAGCCGGAGAACGTGGTGCGCTGCGTCGAGCTAGGCTATGACCTGTTCGACTGCACCCTTCCGACACGCGATGCGCGCCACGGAAGGCTGTATGTGTTCGACGGACCGCCGGACACCCTCAACTTCCGCGCCGACTTCTACCACTGCCACTACGCCGAGGACGAGAAGCACACGCGCGACGGGCGACCCGTGGACGAGACCTGCCCGTGCCTCTGCTGCCGGCGCTACTCGCGCGCCTACGTGCGCCATTTGTTCGCGATCCACGAGCCCCTCGCCGGCCGCCTGGCGACGATCCACAATCTCACGTTCTATGCGCGCCTGATGGAACGACTGAGGGGGAGCGCCACCCGACCATGCACACCGGGACTCTATTCCGGGTCTACTGGGACCTTCTGACCTCCGCGCGGCACGGTCGCCTGTGCCACGATACGCTCTGGCGCGTTGCCGACTGGGCCGCGCAGCAGTACCCCCGCCGGCCGCGGGAGGCCACCAAGGTTGCCAAACGCAAGCTGCACCAGATCCACGGCGCCTACGTCCGCCAGCTGGACCTGCGGCGGATGGGAGAGCTGGTAGGCGCGCTGCCGGAAGCAGGAGACGCGGCGGCCCTGGAGGCGGCCTGCCGCGCGATCCTCGCCTGCCACGCCTCCACCCGCGAACGCCTGGCCTTCGTCGAGGAGCTGTATCCCGCCCTCTTCGCGCTGACCGGCGTGCCCTCGTCCGTTGCCGACCTCGCCTGCGGCCTGAACCCCTTCGCGCTGCCGTGGATGGGGCTGCCGACCGAGGTGCGCTACTGCGCCTGCGACATCGACGGGCGGATCGTGGATGCGGTGAACGCGCTCTTCGCGCACACGGGCACGCAAGGAGTCGCGGAGAGTCGCGACCTCCTCGCCTCGCCCCCCGAGTGGGATGTCGACATGGCCCTCCTGCTGAAGACGGCGCCCTGCCTCGAGCAGCAGGAGAAAGGCGCGACGCTGAACCTCCTGCGCGGGCTGCGTGCGCGGCATGTCGTGCTATCGTTCCCGGCACAGTCGCTCGGGGGAAAGGGCAAGGGGATGCGCCGGACCTACGCCGAGACCGCCTCGTGCTTGGCGGAAACCCTCAAGGCGGAGACCCAGCGTCTCGACTGCCCGACGGAGACGTTCTTCGTGTTGCGGCTGGCGCGCTGACGATTCGTATGACCTCTCTGAACAAGTTGACCTCCTGACGGGGTAGCCGAGGGCGTCAGCAGGTCAGGATGTTCAGGGAGGTCGTTGTTCTGGACGGTGCGCCGCTCCCTGCTCGGGCGGATGTTCCGCGCGGAGCCACTCGCCGACCCAGCGCGCGTGCAGGTCTACCGGTTGGTAGAGCCGCCGCCCGTAGCGCCGCCCGAACCGCTCGGCCAGCTCTTCCGGCGGCAGGCGGTGCGTCGCGTGGAGACCGGGCACCGCATCACGCTCGAACGCTGCGATGATCTCTCGTACGGAGTGCTCGCGCAGGTTGCCCAGCCGCCACCAAGGGCTCGTCTCCGCATGGCCGGGGTACACGTCCAGGCTGGGACTGACGTTCAGCCACAGCAGCGGCGGCTCGTACGGCTTCATCGTCAGCTCACCCCGCAGGACCTTGCGGACGAGCGCGCCCTCCGGCTCGCCGAACGGTGTGTCGGTCTTGAGGTGCAGACGCGTCGCCCTCTCCAGCCACTTCGGCACGATACGCACATCTCCCGACGTCGGCCGCAGGTGCTCGATGTGGAACGCTTCGCCCTCCGGGCTGGGCGTGTTGAGGAAGATGGTGAACTCCCCCCCGATCCGGGCGCATGCCTCCCGCACCTTCGTCCGCGCCATGCGCCCTTTGAACGCCCGAAGCTCCGGCACGCTGCGCTTCGTCAGGAACAGCTGCCAGCGTGGGAGAATGCCTGCCTCGAGGAGACTGGCCGTGGCGCGCAGGTTGTCCGCGAACGCGCCGGGCCGCCGGAAGAACCAGTCGTGCGTTCGATCGATCCCGAAGAACGTGACCTGGCAGACGCGCGTGCCGCGATGTTCTCTCGCCCAGGCGGCATAGCCCGGCTCGCGCGCCAGCCGCCAGATGCTCAGGACCTCCAGGTCCTCGGACAGCGGCTCGCTGCTGAGTTCCAACTCCAGCTCGCGCAGGCGGCGGTAGTCGGGATGGAAGTCCGGCTCCCGGTACCACGTCATCACATGGAGGCAGTCGAAGAAGGGCCGCGTCTCGCCGGGGGCCACATACTGCCCGAAGCGGGCGACGACCTCGCGAACCGTCGCCCCCTCCATCCGTCGGTTCGGCGGACACGTTAGCCAGCAGTGCCGGCAGCGGTTCGGGCAGCCCGCGACATCGAACGCGAGGCCGATCCTGCGGGAAGCGAGCGGGGGCATCGTGTCCCTCCGCAAGGCCCCTACGGCTCGGAGAGCTGAAAGTAACGCGCCCGCCGCAGCGCACGGGGCGCACGGGCGGGCGCAGTCCTGTCGGTCAACTGGCAGTCCCCTGGCGGCGCTATGCGAGCGCCTTGTCGATGACCTCGGAGAGTGCATCCTCGCCGAGGGCGCCGATGACCTGGTCCTGCACCTGGCCCTCCTTGAGGATCGCCAGCGTGGGGATGGAGCGGATCCCGAACTTCGTTGCCGTGCCTGGGGCGTCGTCCACGTTGACCTTGACGACCTTCAGCTTGTCCGCATACTTCCCCGCCATCTTCTCGACGATCGGACCCACCATCTTGCACGGTCCGCACCAGGGCGCCCAGAAGTCCACGAGAACCGGAAGCTGGGACTTGGTGACCTCGGCCTCGAAGGTCTCATCGGTCACTTCAAGCACATCCGCCATGTCGATCGGCCTCCTTCAATGCTGTCTGCGTCTGTGGTTCGGTAGCTGCAACAGCCCCTCACTCGCGCCGGTTCCGTCTCTGGCTGCGGTCGCCCCGGAGGTTCGGCACCGGGCGTGCCGGGACCTGCCGGCTACTGGGTCTGCGGTTCTGGTGCCTCACCCCCTGCCCCCTCTCCTGAATGGAGAGGGGGAACACCAAGGTCCCCACGCCGTGCCGTCCCCCTCTCCATTCAGGAGAGGGGGCAGGGGGTGAGGCTATCTGCGCAAGCACAGCCCCTGGTCTTCAGCACCAACCCCAGGCTACTTCGGCGCCGGCGGCTTCTCGTTCTTCGCGAACCAGCTCAGCAGGAGCTGCTTGCGGTCGGTCGGCTCGGCGGTCGGCTGGCGATCGTCGCGGTTCGGGCCGTGCTCGACGCTCCAGCCGTCCCACTCGCGGTAGGCGTGGTAGGTCCAGTCCCAGCCGTACTCCTCGAACAGCTCGATGCAGTCCCGCAGGTAGTCCGCCGCTCCGGGCGCCCAGCGGATCGCGCTGAACTCGCCGCAGTAGATGTGTACGTTGTAGGCCAGCTGGAACTCCCGCGCTGGCTGAAGCACCTTGCGGAGTTGCTCCTTGTCCCACATCTGGCCGCCGATCGTGCCGGGGTAGACGACGCCCGTCGGGCTGTTATAGACGCCCTGGTGCGTGAACTGCCCGGGCACGTACATGTGCACCTGGTAGACCACGTTCGGCACATCGACCGGCTCCAACTCGCGGAAACCGCTGGCCGAGTCCCATTCGGCCGCCTCGATGAAGATGGGCACGTCGGGGTCGATCGCGCGGATCGCCTTCGCCGCCCGCACCTGCCCGGCGAGGTAGTCCGCCACGCCCGGGGGCGAGGGCGCGTTCTGCACCGGCTCGTTCACGAGGTCATAGCCCCAGACGACCGGGTTGCCCTTGTAGCGGCGCGCGATCTTCTCCCACCAGGCGACCCAGTGGTCCTGGTAGAGCGGCTCGTTGAAGATCGCCAGGTCGCTGTTCTCGTAGCGCCCGCCCGGCGGCCAGTGCACATCCACCACGACCTTGATCCCGTATCGCCCGCAGGCTTCGAGCCCCTTGTCGAGTTCGTCCAGCTTCCCGGTGAACCACGCGTCGTAGTCCGCCAAGTCCCGGTCGGTGCCCGCGCGGCCCCAGTTCCGCGTGATCTGCCAGCGGATGACATTGGCCTTCCACTCCATCCCCAGCACGCGCAGGTCCTCGTCGCGGAAGGTGTTCGGTGACATCACGCCGCGCAGCCGCGGGAGGTCATGGCCCTTGAAGGCCGGCGGCGGGTTCACCGGCGGCGCGGGGCGCTTGGGCGGCGGGCCCTTGTAGACCGTCACCTTGATGTCATCGAACCAAGCCGTCCCCGAGCACTCCTGCAGCCCCAGGTTGAGCTCCCCGCCCGCGGCATCGGGAGCGATGGGCGAGATGAAGGAGAGCTTCTTCCAGTCGAAGGTGCCGAAGATGCCGTTCTGGTTGTGCCAGTACGCGCCGGCCTCCTCGGACGTGTAGTGCAGCATGAACTTCACGCCGAGGTACGTCTGCGGCGGCTGCGTGACGCCCTCGGCCTTCGCCACGCACTCGAACGCCAGCCGGCACCCCCGGTAGCGCTCCAGGTCCAAGGGCATCCGGATCATGTGCCCACCCGCCGCCTGATCCGCCGGGACGGTCACCTTCAGCGACGTCGTGCCCTCATGCCCCTCCACCCACTCCGCGAAGGGCGCCTCGGACCACGCCTGCTGCGCCTCCGGCGTGTCGAAGCTGGTCTCGAACACCACATCGCCAGGCTTGGGGAGGGCGGCGTCCTGACTCCCGGCGATCGCCGCCATCAGCCACGCCACTGTGAGCAGCAGGGGGATCAGCACGGCTCGGCAGCAGGTTGCGTCGGTGGTCAGTGACATGGTAGTCCTCCTTAGGGTGCACGCCAGGGACCGGCCTCTACGGCTGGTCGCGGTCCCTGATCTCTGCTGAGACGAGGGCTTTGCGGAATGCCTTGAGCGACACTCCCGGCTCCGCCTGCACGAGGTCGGCGGCGTAGGGGGTGTGCCCTCCGCAACCCACACTCATCGTGACCTCCCCGCCGATCGTGTCGCCGCGCGGCTTGCTGAAGACGTCGATGAGCCTCGCCGACGCCGCCGGGAACGTCACCCTCGCGACGTGCGGCCGGTCAAACAGGCCGTGCATCCCCTCCCAGTACTGCGCCACGAGGCGCCCTTCCGCTGACCGGAAGAGAAACAGACGGATGTTCTCCGGCATCCGGACGTTCTGCTCGACCGGAGTGCACTTGAGCAGCAGCGGGCTGCAGTCCGGGTTCATCAGGTCGAAGCGCCGCTCAACGGGCTCCCGCAGCCCCCAGGCGCGACCCATGTGAATGGGATAGGTGGCGGCGCAACCACACCAGTCCTCACCCAGAGCGATGACCTTGACCCGGGCCGGGTCGAAGGTGTAGCCGGCGGCGGCCAGTTGAGCGCTCAGGTCCGCTGCCCAGGCCTTCGACCGTTCCCACGCCGCGATCTCCCCTTCGCTCAGGTTCGTCCCACGCGCTTCCTCGGCTCGCCGTCGGTCGGCCTCCAGGCCGCGCGCGAACTCCTCCCCCAACGCAGTCGGGTCATACCCGGGGCGGCACACCACACACCGGTCGCCGAACGTCCTCTTCGCCTGCTCGATGAGCGGGATATCGCCTTTCATGCCGCTCGGCAGGAAGAACACGCCGGTGTCGTCGTCCGGCGCACTCAGCAGGCGGTAGTACTTCTCCTTCAGCGGCTGTTCGTACTGGTAGCAAATCTCGCACCGGCCCGGCCACTGCTCCCACTCCGCCGTCTTGCGCCGGGGATCATCGGGAGTAATCTCCAGCCAGTTGAGCGCATGGACGACCAGGTACACTCTCGACAGGCGCTTGAGCGGACCCGGTTCGCCGGCCGGCGACGCGGGGTCGGCGCGAACGGGCCCCGCCGCCGCGGCGGTTGAGACAACCGCAAGCAGAAGCATCGGCACAGACTCCAGGGATGTCATGGGCAGGTGCCCCCAACAGCTTCTCCCCTGACTGCGGCGCGACGGTTCCACAACGACGTAGAGCCCGTCACCGCCGGCAGGCCCTCGGTCTGCCCGCAGCGAATCATATGCGCAAGGCAGGCCGCACGCACCTCCCTGTGAGAGGTTGCGCGTTGGGGAACCGTCTCGGGGGTGGCCACCATGGGAACCTTGCCAACCGATCCTCCTCCCTACGCACCGCCAAGGGCGCCGTCAGGCTGTGGCGGCACGGTTGGGCAGATCTTCGCTTGCGGGTGTCTGATCGTCCTGGTGGCCTTTGGCCTGTTGGTCTTGGCCGTGGCCGCAGCCACCCATCGGGAGGGCCAGCGCGTCCAGTCCGCCCTCGCGCAACTCCGCGCCGCCGGGGAGCCACTGACCAACGCCGAACTTGCGCCTCCTTCCGTTCCGGCGAACGAGAACGCCGCGCTCCTCTACCTGAAGGCCGCGGACATCATCAAGCCACACGAGGGGACGTTGTCTCCCCACGTTGTTGGTTACGACACCGCGTTGTGGAGCAGCGCTGCAGACGTGGACGCACTGGTTCGTCTGGCCAGACAGGACCAGCGCGCAGCAGACCTCATCCGGCAGGCCACCCGCCGGCCGGAGTGTCGCTTCGACGAGCTGTGGGCGGGACGGATGCTCGATGCTCCGTCGGTCGCCTCGAAGCTCGGTGCAATCGCCGAGTTCGAGGGCGCCGCAGCTCTGGCCGCAGCCCGGCAAGGGCACCGGAGCGAGGCACTCGAACGGCTCACCGACGGGTTCGTCCTTTCCCGCCGGCTCGCAGAGGCCGTGCCCTCCCGCGGCCCCTCCGCCGCCCGCTCGCTCGATCGCACGCTGATGTGGCCCGCCCAGTACGTGGCGGCGCACGGCCCCCTGCCCGAGCCCGGCGCGCGGCGTCTCGCGCAGGAGCTGGGCCGGCTTGACTGCCGACGCAGCGGGGCCAGGCAAGTCCAGGTGTGGCGCGTTCTGGCCGTCGAGCTTGCCGATGACCTGAAGTCCGGGCACCCGAGTTCGGGGGGAAAGGGCATGTTCCCGCGCGTGGGGGGGCCCACTGACTTCCAGTTCTGGTTCTACGGACGGCCCGCGAGGCTGCGGCTATACAAAGACGAGCTTCTCTGTCTTGGCCTTTTGCAGCGTGCCCAAGCCATCGCCGGGCAGCCATGGCGCGAGGCCCAGCCGGAGGTGCAGCGCCTGGAAGGCGACCTGCGTCGCGTGGGATCGCAACAACTGGCTGCCTCCTGGGTGGGACTCCTTGTACCCAACACGTTCGCGGACGCCGACAGGGTGCTCGCCCGCCGCGCCGTCCTCCAGGCCGCCCTCGGCCTGGAGGTCTACCGCCAGCACCACGGCCGGTACCCAGACACCCTCCGCGACTTGGCGTCCCTGCACTGGCCCCTCGCCGACGACCCCTTCAGCGGCAAGCCTCTGGTGTATCGGCGCAAGGGCAACGACTACCTCCTCTACAGTCTCGGCGTCGATCTCGACGACGACGGAGGGCGCCCGTTGCCTTCGCTTGTGCGCGACGAGGCGCAGAGCCAGGCGCTGTACCGCGCTCACCCCGGCCCTGACGACGGCGACCTCGTCTGGCTCCCCTGGCGGTAGTGCCGCGTCGTGCCGTCGCCGTTCTCCGTAACTCCCCAACTCCGCCTCTCCGCAACTCCCGCCGTTCACTCCGGCGCTCCCATGAACCCCTCGTGGAAGAACACCGGCTTGTAGCCGCGCTCGGTGACCCAGCGGATGGTCGCGTCGAGGCGCTGCGCATGATCAGGGACGTAGCTGGGGTAGAAGGGCCAGAAGTACTGCTCGTGGGTGAACAGGTCCATGATCTCCGCGTGGTTCGGGTCGGCGGCGAGGGGCTCCAGCGTGGGCGCGATGCGGTCGAGGGGCGTGTTGTTGCACACGATGTCCACCCGCGAGAAAACGAGGCCGCTTTCAAAGTCCATGAGGCAGTCGTGGTTCCAGAGGTACTCCGAACGCGCGTGGTCGAGCCAGTAGTTCACGTCATACCCGTAGCTCATTGGGTGCCCGAAGCCTGACAGCACGCGCACGCCGTGGTCGTAGAGCGGTCGGTACGCCTCCGGCACGATCATGCCCCAGTGGATGACGGTGGGCGGGATGAGCGTCTGCTCGCCGGCGAAGCGCCCGATCTGCTCCTCGACGATGTCCAGCTCCCGGATGAGCTGCTCCGGCGCGGCGTACTGGTACGGGCGGTTCGGCATGTTGGCGTAGGCATGGAACGCGAGCCCCAGCCAATCCGCGCAGGCCTCCCACTCGGCCTTGTAGCGGTCCGGGAAGTCGCGCAGGAGGAACCCCGGCTCCCCGAACTCCGCGATCGCCTCGTAGTAGATGTTCACGGTGAACTTCGCGCCATACTCGCGGTTCAGCGTACGGAGCATGTCGAGGTAGAAGCAGTCGAACAGCGAGTCG
>VGFC01000185.1 GCA_016869045.1 Armatimonadota bacterium | reverse complement strand
CGTGCTGCAAGGCCCCGATCTCCCCGGCCCTAACAGTGACGCACCCGCTTTGTGATGTAAAACGACCCGACCCAACCCCCATTCCTGGGGCTCCATCCGCCCAAACTCTCAAAGTTCCGCTAGCGCCTACGGCGCGATGCGCACGGCGAACACGCGCCCCGTGCTGGTCGCGCAGTAGAGGTGCTGTGAGTCGATCAACAGGTCGCCGAGCGGCTTGGATCCCGGCCGCCAGCGCCACACCGTTCGTCCGGTTTCGAGGCTGAGAGCCTGTACGAGGCGATCACTGGTGCCCACGTAGACCCGGCGCTCGTCGGCCACGGCCGAGGTCGTGGGTCTGCCATGCAGCCTGCGCCGCCACACGTCGCGTCCGGTCCGCGCCTCCACGCAGGTCACCGTGCCGTCCGACGAGAACAGGAAGGCTCGGCGGTTGCGTACAACCACGGGTTGCCGTACGAGGAACGACAAGGCCCTCTCCCAGACCGTCTGACCCTTCGCAGCGGACACGCAGCGCACGAGACCGTTCTCGACCGCGATGTATGCCAGCCCTTGGTCCACCGTGACCCCGGCGATCACCGGCCCATCGAGGGAGATGCGCCAGCGAAGCGCCCCCGTTGCGAGGTCCACGCCGAACGCCTCTCCCTCGCAGGAGCCACAGACAACGGTTCCGCCCTCGGCCGCCGGGCCGCCCAGGATCGCCTCGCGGTCGGCCTGGTCCACCGGTGGATAGGCCCAGGCCAACGTGCCATCGACCAGCTTCAGGCAGTAGAGCCGTCCGTCATCACCGCCCACGTACACCCGGTCGTCGAGGATCAGCGGCCTGGAGCGCACGAGCGTCTGTGCGTCGAAGTTCCACGCGGGCTCGCCCGTCTTCAGCTCCAGGCACCAGACGACACCGTCGCTGCCGCCGAGCACGATCCGGTCGCCCGCAATCGTCGGCGGCCCGTCGAACTGCTGGGCCCGGTCGAACGGCGTACGCCACAGAGGAGAGCCCGTGGACGCCGCGTGGGCGGTCACCGAACCGTACTCCCAGGCAAGCGCGATGGCTCCCTCGCCCAGGCCGATGCGCGGAAGCCCCCGCGACCCATTGCCATGCACCCACGCGACGGCGCCCAACTCCGGTCGGTGCCGCCGAGCGGAGACCAACGCCACGACCAGCAGCAGCAGCACGCCCAAGATGACCAGCGGCAGCCGCCGCAGCCGGATCCGCTGCCGTCGCTCCCGCCACTTCTGCCGATAGTCGGTGAAACCTGAATCCATGCGCGTGCCTGCGGCGGATGCTATCTACCGATCTCAGCGCTCAGCCGCTCGGCCAGCCGCCCGACCTTCTCTCGCTGCTCCTCGATCACGCTCGGCGAAGTGGTGTAGTCCGTGTACGAGCGCGTGACCGGCGACACGTCAAGCAACTCCCGCGCGTGCCGGCGCAGCGCCGGGGCGCGGCCCTCGTCCTCCGCGCGCTGCACGAGCCCCTGGAGCAACGCGAGGGTATCGTAATCCTCGATCCCGTCCCGGATCGTCTCCCAGCGGAGCGAATCCACCGGGCCGTCTGCGCCGTAGTAGATGAGCGACCCGTCCCCGTTGCCGCCCGGATAGGTCAACGGTTCCTGCCACGGGTCTCTCTCCCAGTAGTCCGTCGCCCAGTACAGGAACCCGGTGATCCTCTCGGCCCAGCACTGCCAGAACACGACGCGTGGGTCAGTTCCGGGGAAGTCGATGCCCCAGATGTTTCCGTACGGCTTCTGCGCCGAGATGCAGACGTACTCCCAGACCTCCTCGCCCGCTCGCCGGCGTGTCTCCAGGTACTCCGGGTCGAAACAGTCGCTGTGCGGCACCCAGATGTCCACATACCCCTCCAGCAGCCGATAGCGGGGCGCGCCCGGGAGCATTGGCAGACTTGCGCCATAGCCGAAGGTGAGCAGCCGCTTGAGCTTCGGCGCGGCTCGGCGCACGTGGTCGAAGGCCTGCTTCACGTCGTAGAACGCCTCGGCGCCCGGCTCGTCGATGGTGTAGACATAGGCGAGGTCCAACCAGCCCTTCGACTCCAGGTGGGCCTCGGTCTGGCGTAGGATCTCTGCGGAGACTTCCAGCGCCTTCGGATCGATCGCGTCCACCGTCCCCCAGCCGCCCGGCACGCGCGCCCAGCCTACGTTGAGAGCGTTGAGGCCGTGATCGAGGTAGAACTCGACTTCGCGATCGAAGTTCGCCCAGTCGATGCTGACGCGCCCCTCTGCGCTCACTTGCACGTCCGGCGAGGCGGTATCCATGTCGCTGCAGCGATGCGCCAGGCTGTCCAGGCGGTAGGCGCGCAGGAGTCGCTCGCGGTCCTCGTAGCTGCCCCCCTGCTCGAAGCTCGGGTCATCGACCACGTTCGCCTCGGGGTGAGCGGTCGGGGCGAGGGACACGTCGTCGAAGTAGACTTCGCCGACCGCGTAGTTGCCGAGGTACACACGGGCCTCTTGCTGGTCGCCGCTGTTGAACGCGAGGCGGGCCTCTGTCCAGTCACTCGCTGCGGGGAGCGCCTGGTGCGCGTTGTGCGTGTGAACGTGGGTCTGCGCGCCGCCGTCAACCAGGCCTTCCGTGCGGTACCAGACGCTCAGTGTGTAGTCGGTGTTGGGCTGCACGGGGAAGAGGCGCTGGTAGCACGCGCGGGGTGACTCGTGCGTGCCCGCTTGCACCACTTCGCCCCGGATGCACAGCGCGCGCTTGCCCGAGTGCGGGCGGCTCGTATCGAACCGGCTGCGGAAGACCCCCGTGCCGAAGTAGTTCGGTCTCCCCTCGACGTCCGCGCCCGTCCATACACCATACTCCCAGCCGACCGGCACGCCCGGAGCCGGAGGCAGGTCGTGGTGCTTCCAGAGGTAGCTAGGGATCAGCCGGAAGCACGTCCGCAAGGCGGAAGCCTTCGGCAGCTCGAAGCCCCACACCGTGACCGTCAATGGCAGCACAACGCCGGGAACATCCGCCCCCTGCACGCTTACCTTGCCGGCATACGTGCCGGCCGGCTGGCCCGGAGGCGCGTGGACCGTGATCAGCCAGGCCGCCGTCGAGCCCCGGGCGATGTCCACCGGCGCGTTCGCCGGCAGCGGGTCGGGGAAGAGGCCCGACTCGGCGCCCGAGCGCGCCGAAGGCTCGGTCACCTTCACACAGCCGACCCGGCGAACGACGACCTCCTGCTCCGGGATCGAGGCCCCGGCCGGCCCCTTCAGCGGCCCCGCCGATACGCGCACCTCACGCAGATCGGTCTCGATCGGCACGACCACCAACTGAGTTGCCTCAGACTCGTTCGCCGCGAGGCTCAGGCGCAGCTCGCGAGCGGGCTCGCCCACGTACGGCCGGTCCGGGCGCACCCGCGCCATCGAGCTTTCGGCGCAGACGGCGTACTGTGTCGGCAGGCCTCGCTGCCGTAAGACCAGGCCCATGCGCATCTCGGGTAGCGCCGCCTGCATCGCCGCCAGCGCCTGAGCGCCTTCGGCCAGTGCCGCCTCAGCCTGCTGCAGTTCCTCCACCGTCGCCCTTGACGGCAGCGCTAGCGCTGCCGCCCGGTTCAAGGCCTCCTGCGCGATCGTGCCGGCGCGGACGGCCGCCCTCGCGGCGGCCAGAGGCAGCGCGGCCCGCGCCGCCTCCAGGCCCGGGTCTAGCTCCGCTCGCGCCGCCCTCAGCTTCAGCAGAACGCCCTCGCGCACGTATGGCGCGAGGTTGAGGTCTAGATCCGTCAGCCACCCGAAGCGCTCCGGCTCATGGAAGCCCTGCTGTGTCGGCGCCCAGGAACTCAGCTCCGCGTAGGGCCGCTCCTCGCGGCAGAGGTTGAGGCGCCACTCCCGTCCCGCCGTTGCCGGGATGTCGAGGTCCGCCAGGGGCACCGCGAGTTCCGCCGACCAGCCGTCAGGCGTTGGCCGCGCGGCGGCGGTCGCCCGGCTGTTCCACGTCTCGTCCTGCCGCAGCTCGTCCCGCAGCACGCCCGCTGCGTTGATGACGAAGTGGTAGTAGCGCATCGGGTCCGAGCCCGGCGCGACGAACACCTCGACGCAGTCATCGAGATAGACAGGCCCATCCGGCTCCCCGATGAGCGTCACCATCGCCCCGCGACGGCTCTCGTTGCACTCGAACCCGAAGTACAGGTTCCCGTCGTCGAACAGCACCCGAGCGACCGTAGCCTGCGACGGGGCCAGCGTACCCCCCATCAGCGTGAAGGGCGTGGCCGTGAACGCGCCCTGCCAGGAGGTCTCCGTCAGGCGCCCGTCAATGTGGACCGACTCGGTGGCACGCGTCGCGACGAGACGCGGTAGCTCCGCCCGCGCGGCCACAGGTACCCAGACACCGAGAGCAACCATCGCAAGCCAGCGCATGGGGCGCCTCCCCTCAAGCTCGCGGATGCTTCTTCTCGTACGTCTCCCGCAGGTGCACGTCGGACGTGTGCGTGTAGACCTCGGTGGTGCTGAGGTCCGCGTGGCCGAGCATCTCCTGGATGGCTCGCAGGTCCGCGCCGCCCTCCAGCAGGTGGGTCGCGAACGAATGCCGCAGGGTGTGGGGCGACACGTCCCGGCGGATGTTCGCCTCCAGCGCGTACCGCTTGATGATCTTCCAGAAGCCCACCCGCGAGAGCCTGCGCCCGCGGTGGTTCAGGAACAGCGAGTCATCATCTGCGCGGATCGCGAACCGCGGCCGGATGTCCTGAACGTAGCGCCGGACGAGGTCGAGCGCCGTCTTCGCCGCCGGCACCATGCGCTCCCTATCACCCTTGCCGATGGTGCGAACGGCCTCGGCCTCCCAGTGGATGTCCTGCAGCCTCAACGAGAGAAGCTCGGAGACCCGCAACCCCGTCGCCCACAGCAAGTGCAGCATCGCCGCATCCCGCAGGCCGAGTTCCGTAGACGCGTCCGGCGCGTTCAGGAGCCGGCGGCATTCCTCCTGGGTCAGGACATGAGGGAGGCGCCTCTGCTGGCGCGGGAGATCGATGTCGGCGGTGGGATCGCGGTCGGTGAGGCCCTCGCGGGCGAGGAACTTGTAGAGCTGTCGGATGCCGGACTGCTTCCGCGCGATCGACGACCGCGCGAAGCCGCGTTTCTTCAGTCCGTCGATGAACGCCCAAACATCGTCGCGATCGGCCTCGGCGAACGTCCATTTACCCTTGCTGCGTAGGTACTCGCCCCACTGCCTCACATCCACCGCGTAGGCCTCCGCCGTGTTGCGGCTCAAGCCCCGCTCGACGATGAGGCCCTCGGCGAACAGCTCCGTCTCCTCTTCGTGCCGCCGGCGATGTGGGGACATGATGGTGATCGCCGGGAGCGCAGTTTCTGGGAGCGCGGACATCTTGTCCGCACGAGCCGTGCGACGGGAGAGCGGAACGTCTTGCGGACAAGATGTCCGCGCTCCCAGAGGGAACCCGGCGTCCTGCGGACAAGATGTCCGCGCTCCCAGAAACTGCGCTCCCGGCAGCGGCATGTGTTAGGACGCCCTGACCGTCGCGCCGAAGTGCGCCGCCAACCCCTCGGTGATTCGCCCCATCGCCTCGTTGACCTCCGCGTCCGTGAGCGTGCGCTCCGGCGACTGGAAGGTCAGGGAGAAGGCGATGCTCCGCTTCCCCGCCCCCAGGCGCTCGGGGTTGACGAAGACATCGAACGGCTCAACCGAGACCAGCAGCTCGCCGCCCGCGTCCTGCATGGCAGCGAGGAGCTTCGCGGCCGAGGACTCGTCGTTGTCATCCACCACGATCGCCAGGTCGCGCAAGGCCGCCGGATACCGCGCCAGGGGCTGGTAGGGGCGGTAGAGTGTGGCCCGATCGAGAATCGCCTCGGCATCCAGCTCGGCCATGTAGGCCCTGCGCGGCAAGCCGAACTCCTGCTGCACGGCGGACGCCACCTCTCCCGCGTAGCCGATCGGCTCGCCATCGAGCTTCACCACCGCGCAGTGCCCGGCACGGAAGGTCGGGTGCTTGCCGCGCTCCCAGGTCACTCCCGTGACCCCCATGCCGTCCAGCGCCTCCTGGAGGATGCCCTTGAGCAGCCAGAAGTCGGCCTCGCCGTCCCGCACCGCCCAGCGGCCGCCCAGGTAGCTCCCCTGCATCAGCACGCACAGATGCAGGCGCTCTTCCGGTGAGGCGTCGCCGCCCTGCGGGATGAAGACACGGTCGATCTCATACAGCGCGACATCGGACACGCGCTGATTGGCGTTGTGTTCGGCGGCGTGCAACAGGCTGGGGAGCAAGGTCCGCCGCAACCCGCTGAGGCCCTCGTCGGTGGATCGCTGTAGCGTGAGCATCTCGCGTTCCGGCGCGTCGGCGGGTAGGCCGATGCGGTCCAGATCAGCCGGGTCGATCATCGTCAGGTTGATCGTCTCACAGAGCCCGCAGGCGCGCAGCACCTCCCCCAGCCGCGCGCGCAACCGCTGGCGTTCGGTCAGCGTCCCGGCCTCGTCGATCACCGCCGGCAGCGTTCCGGCGATGTTCTCGTAGCCGTGGACGACTCCGATCTCCTCGATCAGGTCGATCTCGCGTTCGATATCCGGTCGGAAGCTCGGCACCGTGACTCGAATCGCGGTGTCGGTCCTCCCTTCTGAAGCCGCGTTGTTCCCCCCTTCTGAAGGAAGGGGGGCAGGGGGGTAGGAGACGTCCATGTCCAGCTGCCGAAGGTGCTCGGCCATGTCCGTCGGGGGTATCTCCGTGCCCAGGATCGCGTTGGCGCGCTCCGGTCGCACACTCACGACCAGCGGATCCCTGCGCCCCGGGTACACGTCCACTTCGCCCGCCGCGAGTTCACCGCCGGCGGTCTCCACGATGAGCTGGGCAGAGCGCTGCGCGGCCCGCAAGGTGCCCTCTCGATCGACGACCCGCTGGAAGCGATAGGTCGCCTCGGTGTCCATGCCCAGGCGCATCGCGGTCTTGCGGTTGAGCACCGCGCTGAAGTGCGCGGACTCGATGAGCACGTCGAAGGTGCTCTCACCGACCTCGGAGTTCGCGCCGCCCATCACCCCCGCGATCGCGACCGCCCGCTGCGGATCGGCGATCACGACATCCGTGTCCTCCAGCAGGCGCTCCTGATCGTCGAGGCTCACGAAGCGCTCGCCAGACTCGGCGCGGCGGACGATGATCTTGGCGCGGCCCTGCTCGTCCTTGGCGAGCAGCGCAACGTCGAAGGCGTGCAGGGGTTGACCGAGTTCCCACATCACGTAGTTCGTGCAGTCCACCACGCTGTTGATCGGCCGCATCCCGGCGGCCAGCAGGCGCTCCTGCATCCACCGGGGCGACGGCCCGACCTTCACACCCCGCACGAGCAGCGCGGAGTAGCGCGGGCAGCCGACCGGATCGGCGATCTCCACGTCGATGTCGAGACTCGCAGGCGGCCCGACCGGTGGCAGGCTCACCTCGAAGGGCAGGCGCGCCGCCCCCGTCGTTGCGGAGGCGTGCCGCGCCAGCCCATAGACCGACAGCAGGTCACCCCGGTTTGCGGTCAGCTTGGTCAGCAGGACCTTGTCTTGGGCCGCCCCATCCGTCCAGTCCTGAATCTCCTCCACCTCCGCGCCCGCCATCGTCAGCCGGTGGGCCAGCTCCTCAACGGAGCCCTCCCACACCAGGTAGTCCGTCAGCCATGAGTACGGTACTCGCATCGTGCCGTCTCCTTGCCTTTGCCGTTCTCCGCAACTCCGCAACTCCGCCTCTCCCGCCGTCAGAACTGCCTCAGGAACCGCATGTCGCCGTTCCACAGGAGCCGGATGTCATCGATCTGATGGCGCAGCATCGCGAACCGATCGATGCCGAACCCAAACGCAAAGCCGCTGACCTCTTCGGGGTCGTAGCCGACATTGCGCAAGACGTTCTCGTCGATCACGCCGCACCCGCCGACCTCCATCCATCCGCTTCCCGAGCATGTCCGGCAGCCCTCGCCCCAGCAGAGCGTGCAGGTTACCGCGAACTCGGCGCTTGGCTCGGTGAAGGGGAAGAAGTCCGGCCGTAAGCGCACGTTCATCTTCTCTCCGAAGAGCGCCCGCGCGAAGGCGATGAGCGTGCCCTTCAGGTCGCCGAAGGTGATTCCCTTGGCGACCTTGAAGCCCTCGAGCTGGTAGAACGTGTGGTGGTGGGTCGCATCGACGCGATCGCGCCGATAGGTGCGCCCCGGCACGATGTAGGCCACCGGCGGAGGCTCGACTTCCATCGTGCGGATTTGCATCGTCGAGGTCTGGCTGCGCAGCAGCAACCCGTTGTTGAGGTAGAAGGTCATCTGCTCATCCATCGCCGGGTGCTCGTCCGGGTAGTTGAGCGCCTGCCACGCGTAGTAGTGGTTCTCGACCTCCGGCCCCTCGGCCACCTTGTAGCCCAGGCCCAGGAAGATGGCGATGAGTTCGTCCATCGTTGCCAACATCGGGTGACGCGCCCCCACATGCGGCGCGCGACCGGGCAGCGTCACGTCGAGACGGTCAGCCTCCGCCGCCGGACGTGCGGCTGCCCTCTTCGCCTTCTTCTCAGGTGGGGGAGCGTCGCTCACCTGCCCGGCCTTCGCGGTAAGAAGCTCCTCGATCTCCCTCTGCACCGCCTGCGCGAGTTGGCCGACCGCAGGGCGTTCCTCCGCCGGCACCGTGCCCAACGAAGCCATGATGCTCTTGAGCCGTCCGGCCTTCCGGCCCAGGAACGAGACCCTCACCGCCTCCAGGTCCTGCGGCGTCTGGGCCTTCGCAATCGCCTCGCGCGCCTCATCGGCAAGCGCCTGCAGCTGGTCCTTCATCGTTGTACCTCCCGCCGTCTGCGTCCCTGTGCTCGGTTCGTCGCCGCCGTCGTCGTGAACTCGAGACTCGAAACCCGAGACTCGCAACCGCCGTCAACACAAACCCCCGGCCTGTCCCGAGGGACGAGAGCCGGGGGCTATCGTTTGTAGACCACCCAATCGGTTGGGCTGCCCCGTAACGTGGGGCGAGCGGCGGCGCCTAGTGGGAGGGGACCCTC
This sequence comes from Armatimonadota bacterium, assembly GCA_016869045.1. Classification (GTDB taxonomy): domain Bacteria; phylum Armatimonadota; class Zipacnadia; order Zipacnadales; family VGFC01; genus VGFC01. Next base: position 5,024 of record VGFC01000185.1, on the reverse strand, counting down.
CGTTCAGCGCGCGGCTCCGGAGCGAACTTCGGCGGAACGCTGGCCGGGGCGGCTCTCAGCCGATGACCGCCCCTCTCTGCCGCCCCGAGGCCCGCCTACTCTGCTCCTTCGCAGCCTGTTTCCTATGCCGTCTCCCCTCTCCGGCACGGAGAGGGGCCGGGGGTGAGGCCCGCCGTTCCCCCCTCTCCCTTCAGGAGAGGGGCCGGGGGTGAGGCCTACGCCGGATGTTGCCGTCGGTATTCGTACATCATGAGCGCGGCGGCGACGGCGACGTTCAGGCTCTCTGCGCCGCCGGGCATGGGGATCGCGAGCTTCCTGACGCGCTCCCCCATCAGCTCATCCGGCAGGCCTTGCGTCTCGCCGCCCAGCAGCACCGCCGTCCGTGGCGCGAGACCGACCTCGTACAGCGACCGCTCCGTGTGGACCGTCGCTGCAGCGACCTCCACCTCGTTGGTCGCACACCACTCCAGGAACTCGCCCGGCTGCGCGCGAGGGATCACCGGCAGGTGAAACAGCGACCCCATTGTCGCACGCACGACCTTCGGACTGTATGCATCCACGCAGTTGCCGAGCCCCACTAGCGCCGTCGCGCCGACGGCATGCGCCGTGCGGACCATGGTGCCGAGGTTGCCCGGGTCCTGCGTCTCGAAGGGCGCGATGATGAGGCAACGCTCGCTCACCGAGACGTCCGCCAGCCGCCTGTCAGGGATACGCCCCTCGGCGGCAATCGGTTGCGGTGTGACGGTGCTGCTCATCTGTTCGAGGACCCGCTCGGAAACCTCGAACACCTCGGCCTTCGTTGAGAGAGCCTCCACCAGGGCCTGCTCGCGCGAGCCCGAGGCCCGCTCCGGACACCAGTACACCGCGTCGATCGCAACGTCCGCCCCGAGGGCCTCCTCAACGAGCGAAAGACCCTCCAACTGGAATCGTCCGTGCTCCCGGCGCCCCTTGCCCGTGGCGAGGGACTTGAAGACTCGGATGCGCTGGTTCGAGGGGCTCTCGATCCGCACCGGGAATCCCTGGGGCGGCCGCTCGCTAGGCGAGAGCCGCCTGCGCCTGCTGGACGACGCTGCCGAAAGCTGCCGGATCGGCAAAGGCCAGGTCGGCCAGTTGCTTGCGGTCGAGTGCGACTCCCGCCTTCTTCAGGCCGCCCATGAACCGGCTGTACGTCAGCCCGTGCTCTCGCACGCCCGCATTGATCCGCGCAATCCACAGCCGCCGGAAGTCCCGCTTCCGTTCGCGGCGGTGCCGGTAGGCGTACTGGTCCGAGCGCATCACCTGCTGCACCGCGACCGTGAACCAGCGGGACCGCTTCATGCGGTAGCCCTTCGCCAGTTTCAGTACCCGCTTGTGGCGCCTTCTGCCGACTGTGCCACGCTTAACCCTCGTCATGCTCCCGTCCGTCCTTTCGGCGCCCGCCCGTCCGTTTCCCCCCTTCTGAAGGAAGGGGGGTAGGGGGTAGGCAAGTACACAACGGCGCGCACGGAGGGTGCGCGCCGGCGATCTGCGGCAGGTGTGGTCGAGTCTACCCGTAGGGCACCAGGCGCTTGGCGCGCTTGGCGTCACGGCCCGTCAGCTCACCCAACTGCCGGAGGCTGCGCTTCCGCTTGCTGGTCTTCTTCGACAGGAGATGGCTCCGGCCCGCCTTCTTGTACAGGACCTTCCCCGTCCCCGTGATCTTGAACCGCTTCGCCGCGGCCTTCCTCGTCTTCGCCTTTACGTTTGCCATGCTGTTCGCTACTCTCCGCGGGCGTCTTCTTGGCGCTGTGAAGCTGCTCGAGGACCTCGGGCCTCGGCGTCAGGACCATCGTCATGTTCCGCGCCTCCATGCGCGGAGGCTGGTCCACGTCGGCCGTCTGCTTGCACATCTCAATGAAGTGCAGCAGCTGGTCGCGCCCGATCTCCTTGTGCCGCAGCTCCGGCCCTCTGAAGATGACGTTGAACTTGACCTTGTGGCCGCTGCGCAGGAACTTCTCCGCGTGTTTGGCCTTCGTCTCCAGGTCATGGTCATCCGTGTTTGGGCGAACACGGATCGTCTTCAGCTCGGCCTGACGGCTCTTCTTCTGCGAATCGCGTTCCTTCTTCCGCTGCTGGTACCGGAACTTCCCGTAGTCCATGATCCGGCAGACAGGCGGCTCAGCCTGAGGCGCCACCTCGATCAGGTCGAGGCCGCGCGTCTCCGCCTCGCGAAGCGCCTCCCCCAACTCCAGAATGCCGAGCTGTTGACCCTCTTCCGTGACGACGCGGACCTCACGCGCCCGGATCAAGCGGTTGACGCGCAACCGCTGTTCCGGCTTGCGTAGTGCCGGCTTCGATCGCCGCAAAGGCAGCTATCTCCTTTTCTTCGCCGACGCGCAAGCGTGAACGGCCCGCGCCGCGCTCGGTCGTGGGTGTCGGGCTGTCAGCCTACCAAATTCGGTATGCGGTGTCAAGATCGTCACGAAGCCGCTGGCCGCCTACGGGCTTTGCGGAGAGGCGCCCACTCTCAGGGGAGCGAACTGCCCCAGGTCTCGCCGGGTGCTCCGCTCCGGCGCGACACGGAGGGATGCCTGTGGTTCAAACGCCCTGCATTGCCCGCCTGCTCCCGCGCACCTGGCTTCTGTTGGCGATACTCGCCGTGACCCAAGTCATGTCCGGCGTCGCACCGGCCGCCCAAGGAGGAAACGCCCCCATGGTGTCCGACCCCCTGTCGCGCCACATCCGCATCGCATACCGCGTGCCTGACACCGCGTCGGCGGAGGTCGTCGTCCGCTGTACATGGTCACCTGCGGGCAAGGACGATTGGCGGCCGGCGAAGGTAACGCCCTTCGTCACCGAGACCGCGATTGAGTTGGTCGAGGAGGAGGAATGGCGCGGGTGGCTCGACGGCCGAGTGACGGAACGCAACGCAGCGGGCCTGGAGCGTTCGGTGGTGTTCGACCCATACCCGGAGGCGCAGATTGAGGGCCGGGTGGGCGTGGACTTTCGTGTTCGCGTCGAGTCTCTCGACGGCGCGGAACTGGCGACGCAGCGGACGCACCTGGAGGCCGACAACTCGGACGTCGTCTATCTCGAGGACTGGTCGCAAGTGCTGCAGAAGGACGCTCTCGCCGATGCCCCCAAGCCCGAGGACCGCCAGTGGCGCTTCCGCACCGACCTCGACCCCTCGGTCCAGACGCCGGGGAGCGGCCTCTACGGCCAGTCGCCGGCGGATGTCCCGCTGCCGGCGCTCACGTACCCGCTCGATCTGACCGGCTGGTACGCGATCTACGTCTGCACGCAGGCTCACTATGGGGTCGAGCTGCGGCTCACCGGCGATGAGCGCGCGGACCTCCTCGGCTCGGATCAGCCGCAGCAGGAGATCCTCTGGCGCTGGGCGCGGATGGATAGGCAGCACCTCGTGCTGCAGCAGGGGCAGTCCTATACCGGCTACGCGGCCGCAAACATCGATTACGTGAAGCTCGTGCCGCTCACCGAGGAGCAAGTCGCGGAACTGGACGGGCAGCTCGCCGGCAAGCGGGACAAGCTCGTCGTCGGCTACTGGGAGCCCTACTCGTGGGCTTTCGGCCGGCATGTCACCCAGACGCTCCAGCATCGCGAGCCGCTCGTCGCGTTCTCCGAGGCACGCATGGACATCGTGGACACCCAGGTCGCCCGCTTCGGCGACAAGGCAGTCTACGAGTCGCGGAAGACCGACCAGCTCCTCTACTCGACGATCGGCGATCCCATCGGCACCATCGCGCAGCCGAAGACCGACAACGTGGGCCGGATGCAGCAGTACACGAACACGCTCGAGGCCACGCTTCGGTACGCACGGGAGCTATATGGGAATCCGCGATATCGATTCTAGGGCGCCATGAATGGCGCCCCTACATGGGCGGGCGCGATGAATCGCGCCCCTACACGGGAACGGCCCGGACGAGAATCGCGGATTCCTATCTAGGAATGGTCTGTCACGCGAACTTCGGCGCGACGAACTGCTACCCCGGCACGCCGCTGCAGAGCGACTTCTCGAAGGCTCACCCCGACTGGATGCGCGGCACCGCGCTGCGCTACGAAGTTCCCGAGGTGCGCGAGTACATCCTGAGTCTCTGGCGGGAAGTGCTTGAGATCGGCGCGCCGGGCCTCTCGATCGACTTCTGTCGCTACCCGGAGGGCATCGACAAGGCGGAGACCTGCACCGACTTCCTGCGGTCGCTGCGCAAGCTCGCCGACGAGTTCGAGGCGGAACGCGGGGCTCACATCCCGATCCTCATCCGCTTCCCGGCGCGCGGCGTCCGGCTGTGCGACGTCTTCGACTACAAGACCTGGGTGAAGGAGGGCCTCGTCGATGTCCTCTGCCCGAGCAACATCCAGGGGCGGCACCTGCACTTCGACGTGGCGGAGTACCGCAAGGCGACGCGCGGCACGAGATGCAGGCTGCTGCCCGTGGTTGACGGGCTGGGTTGGGCCTGCGACTTCCCGGCGCCGTTCCTGTGGCGGGCGCAGCAGCTCTACGACGCGGGTGTCGATGGCATCTACGTCTATCAGGCCGACGGCCGCATCCTGAGCAAGCCGATGTACCGCCGCACGCTCGCCCTGCTCGGGAGCAGCCAGGCCGTCTCTCGATGGTGGAACCGCGAGGACGCGCTGAACTCTCAGCGGAGCAAGGGCATCTACCTCTCACGCCCCAATGAGCACCCCGGCTGGCACGGCTGGGAGCGCCTGCGCATCTGGACCGAGGGGATCGAGCGCGGCCCGCTGGAGGTCTACCTCGATGGGAAGCTCGTGACGACCTACCAGGAGCCGCCCTACCTGCTGGGCACCGAGGAGTACGCGTCGGACACCGTCATCCCAGCCGGCGAGCACGAGTTGAGGGTCCGCGCGAAGGACGGCGAGGGCTGGCTCGAGAGGACGTACAAGATCACAGGAGCGGGCTGAGACGAGCAACACGACAGGCCCTGTACCCCCTGAGCTACCGCCCAGACTGGCACAGGGCCTGTCTGCTGCATCACAGCCGGCACCCGAGGCGCGCCCCTCCCCTAGTAATACCGGGTGTCCCCGAA
>VGFC01000184.1 GCA_016869045.1 Armatimonadota bacterium | reverse complement strand
CGGGCGACGCCGCCGAGATGCTCCCCGGCCAGCGCACGCTAGGCTCCCAGCGGGTGCCGGACAACCAGTGCGACCACCTCGGGAGCTACAGCTTCCTGTGGTGGACGAACGGGATCGACCGCGAAGGCACGCGGCACTGGCCCGATGTACCCACGGACGCCTACGGAGCCTTCGGGCACGGAGGCCCGCGGGCGATGGTGGTGATCCCGAGCCTGGATGTGATCGTCAGTTGGAACGACGCCAGCGTCACCTCCCGTGAGGCTGAGAACGAGGCCCTGCGGCTGTTGACGCAGGCATGTCTTGACCGCGCGCAGGAGTAACCGACTGTCCGGCGAACGACCCGTCTCAGTGTGGCGCTGAGCCACTGGAAAGGATGGCGACGCAAGTGAGTCAGTCTTCAGAGCTTCAGGCACTTCAGGCCGCAATCAGCGCAGCGCAGGGCGGCGCCAACGCGGCCGTCGATCGGTTCAAAGCCGAGCTGGACCTCGCGGTTCGCATGATGCAGGCGCAGCCCGGGAACGCGGGCGCGTGGGAGCCGCTGCTCGTGAAGGCCGCCAAGCACGTGACCGACGGCCTCGCCTCCGGCGGTCAGAGCGCGGATGCTCTCGTGCGGGAGGCGGAGGCGATGCTCACCCCGGTGGGCGAGGCGGCGAAGGAGTACGAGATTCACTGCTGCGGGCACGCGCATATCGACATGAACTGGATGTGGTCCTGGCCGGAGACCGTGGCCGTCACGCACGACACGTTCGGCACGATGGACAAGCTGATGGACGAGTTCCCAGAGTACCGCTTCTCCCAGAGCCAGGTCTCCGTGTACGACCTCACGCAGAAGTACGCGCCTCACCTGTGGGAGCGCGTGAAGCAGCGCATCGCGGAGGGCCGCTGGGAGGTCACCGCCAGCCAGTGGGTGGAGGGCGACAAGAACCTGGCCTCCGGCGAGATTCTCGCCCGTCACCTCCTGTACACGCGGCGCTGGCTGAAGGAGCACCTCGGGATGCCCTACGACGCCGTGAAGATCGACTGGGAGTGCGACACCTTCGGGCACTGCTGGACGCTGCCCGGCATCCTGGCGCGGGGCGGGGTCAGCCGCTACTACCACCACCGCGCGAGCGGGCCGCGCCTGCAGGGGATGTCCTCCGGCGAGATGTCGCAGCTCTTCTGGTGGCAGGGCAAGGACGGGTCGCGGCTGCTGACCTTCGATGACTCGCCCAACGGATACAACTGCGAGATCGGCCCCCACATGACGCGCCTGCTGTTCGCGATGGAGAAGCACACGGGGCTGAAGCGGCTCCTGTGGATCTATGGCGTGGGCGATCACGGCGGCGGGCCGACGCGCCGGCACCTGCGCGCCGCGGCGGACATGGCGACGTGGCCGGTTTTCCCCCAGGTGAAGCTCAGCACGACGGACGCCTACTTCTCGGCCTGCGAGAAGGACATCGCCGAGAAGGGCCTGACGCTCCCGGTCCACGAGGACGAGCTGAACTACGTCTTCGAGGGCTGCTACACGAGCGAATCCCGAATCAAGTTCGCCAACCGCAAGGGCGAGAATGACCTGGTGGATACGGAGATCTGCGCGCTGGCGGGCAAGGCCTTCTGCGGTCTGCCGTATCCGCAGGAGAAGCTGACCGAGTGCTGGGAGCGGTCGATGTTCATCCAGTTCCACGACATCCTGCCCGGCTCCGGCGTGAAGGAGACGGTCGAGCACGCGATGGGCCTCTTCCAGGAGAACCTCGCGAACACGACGATCATCCGCTCGCAAGCCCTGCGTGCCTTCGCCGACCAGGTGAACACGAGGTCGCTGCTTGCGGCCGACCCGACCGGCGCCGACATGGGCTTGGGGGGCGGCGCCGGCAACGAGGCCTGGTGGGGTGGGGTCTCGACGCTGGGCCCCGGGCCGGCGGGCTGCGATCCGTTCGTCGTGTATAACCTCGCCCCGTTCGCGCGGGATGAGCTGGTGCGGGTGAAGATCTGGGACCGCGACTACCAGGACGGCAATGTCCGCGTGCGGGATGCGGCGGGCAACGTCGTCGCGGGGCAGATCGTCGAGCGCGGCGACTACTGGGGCCACCGTTTCGTGGTCGTCGCCTTCCCGAGCGCGGCGCTGCCGGGCATCGGCTTCCGGACGTTCGTGGTCGAGCCGGGCGCGGCGCCGCCGGTGACGGGCCAGGTACCCGTGACCGTTGAGCCGCTGGGCCGCCCGATCTACACGCTTGGGTACGTGGGGGCGCAGCTCCTCGATCCCGTGGCCCTCGAGAACGAGCACCTCAGGATCATCATCAGCGCCGAGGCGGGCGGAATCACAAGCTGCCAGATCAAGGGTACCGAGACCGATGTGTGCGGCGACGACGTACTCGGCGCCATCGTGCGGGAGCAGGAAGCGCCTCACGGCATGACGGCCTGGCAACTCGGCACGATCGTGAACCGCAAGTGGGTCTTGCGCGACTGCGTCATGCGCGTCCTGCAGGCCGGCCCACATGTCGCGACTGTGGAGCTGTTCGGGCGCGACGGGGAGAGTGAGTACCGGCTGCGGATCAGCCTCGCCGCGGGCGCGAAGCAAGTCGAGTTCGACCTCGACGTCAACTGGCTCGAACGCGGCGATCCCGCCACGGGCGTCCCGATGCTCCGCGCCTGGTTCCCGACCGACACCTGGGAAAGCCGGGCCACTCGCGAGATCGCGTGCGGCGCGATCGACTGGGAGCCCGACGGCGCGGAGGTCCCGGCCCTCAACTGGGTGGACCTCACGGGCTTCACCATCGGCGAGGAGGAAGAGGCGGGGGTCACGCTGCTGAACGACTGCAAGTACGGGCACAGTATCTCCGAGGAGTGCATCAAACTGACGCTCCTGCGGTCCAGCTACGACCCCGATCCGCTGCCGGAGATCGGGCGGCACAACATCCGCTTCGCGATCGTCCCGCACGCCGGGATGCTCGATCCGTCCGAGGCGACTCGCGCGGGCTACGCGTTCAACCACCCGCTCGTGTCCGTGGGCACGACGGTGCACGAGGGCGAAGCGCCGACCGAGAGCTCCATGCTCACGGTCGAGACCCCGAACGTGATGCTCTCCGGCGTCAAGAAGGCCGAGGACTCCGACGCGCTCATCGTCCGCCTCTACGAGATCGAGGGCCGCGACACGAAGGCCAAGGTCTGGATCTGCCCGGAGGTCGCGCCCGCTAACGCGCCGGTCGTCGAGACCGATCTGCTCGAGCAACCGCTCGCGAAGAGCAGCGCCAAGCGCGATGGGGAGACGCTGACCCTCAAGGTGCCGGCGTTCGGAATCGCCACGGTGAGGATCGGATAGGAACGGAACGAACGGGGAAGATTCGAAGATTCTAAGAACGACAGAAGACGGAGAGGCAAGGCATGAGCTTCCCACGCACCACGGTCGGCGGTGTATCGCTGTCCCGCATGATCATCGGCACCAACTGGTTCCTGGGCTGGAGCCATTGCACGGCGGCGAAGGACGCGTTCATCCAGGGCGAGATCGCGCACCCCAAGAGGCTGGCCGACACCATCGAGGTCTTCTTCAACGCGGGCGTCGATACGATCATGGGGCTGATCAATAGCCCCGTCCTGCCCGAGGCCATCCGCGAGGCGGAGGACCGCACGGGCGTGAAGGCCATCGTCATCAGCACCCCCAGCTTCCCGACGAGCAAGCGCACGCCACTAGACGGCTGGAACTGGGACGAGGTGAACCCGATCCTGGATGCGCAGAGGGAGCATGGCGCGACCTTCTGCCTGCCGCATACGAGCACGACCGACCTACTGGTGGACAAGTGCACGCGCGAGGTTCGGCAGATGGCCCCCCTGTGCGCCGCGATTCGCGAGCGGGGGATGATCCCCGGCCTGAGCACCCACGTGCCGGAGAGCATCATCTTCGCGGATGAAACCGGCCTCGATGTCGAGACCTACATCTCGATCTACAACCTGATGGGGTTCCTGATGCCGCTGGAGGTGGACTGGACGAACCGGATCATCCACGGCGCGAAGAAGCCCGTGATGACCATCAAGCCCTTCGCCGCCGGCCAGGTGCGCCCGTTCCAGGGCCTCGCGTTCTCGTGGACGACACTCCGGGATTGCGACATGGTCACCGTCGGCACGATGACCCCTCGCGAGGCCGCCGAGTTGATCGACATCTCTCTGGCGATTCTCTCCCGCCGCGCGACCGAAGTCGAGCTGCAGCGCACGCGCTCCAAGGCAACGGTCGAGGCGGCGAAGTAGACGGGAACGGCTGAACCACGAAGAGCACGAAGAAGGCACGAAGAGGCACAAAGACGACCCGCAGGCACAGCCAAGGGCCTGCCTGCCCTACCGCGCCGGTCTTTGTGTGTCTTCGAGCCTTCTTCGCGGTCTTCGTGGTGACGCCGTTACCCAGCGTCCACCCCTGAGACCCACCTCACTCCTGGCACGAGCGACAGCAGCCGTACGACTCCCCACGCCACGCCGATGGTAAGCGCGAGCGCGAAGACGCGGTAGGCGATCTCCAGCGGGAGGTTCAGACCCGCGAGCTGGATGAACACGTAGCTGGACAGCAGTTGCATGACCAGCACGTGCGAGAGGTAGATGCCGTACGAACCGCGCGCTAGCGCGGTCACGAGGCGCTTGGTCTTCTCGTTCACTCGTCGGTCGAACCACCCGCCGAACCCCACCATCACCAGGATCATTGGGAACGCGTAGACGGGCTTGAGGAGCGTATTGAGCGGCTCATCGAAGTGCGGCCCGCGATACGTCACGCCGTAGGTCACCATCAGCGCCAGCACCACGAAGGACGTCAGGGCGGAGGCGAAGACGAACCCTCGGCGTCCCGCGCGCAGGCGTTCCAGCGCCGCCTGCGGGCCATCAGAGCCGAGTCTCAGTGCCACGAGGCACCCGAATGCGAAGTAACCGATCCACGGCAGGACCGTCGCGCGCACCCAGTCGTACTGGTCTACCTGCACGGACGCCAGGTACGCGGCGCGCCACGCATGGGCGAGCACGCTCACGGCGACCGCGCTGAGCGCTGCCGTCGTCTGCACGTGGGGCGGCTGCCGCTGCAACCACGGCATCACCAGCCACCAGAGCGCGTACGCCTGCACGAGCGCGACGACGAAGTACATCTGATACGAGGCGGTGCCGAACGCGAGGCTGCGCAGGATGGCTACCACATCTGCCTGCCTCGCGACGAGGAGGCACAGCGCTGACCAGAGGACGTACGGCGGCAGGATCCGAACGCCTCGCTTTCGCAGCCACGCGAGGCGCTCCCCCCAGGTGGGGAAGTCGGGGCGTTGCGTGAGGAGCAGCCCGCTCAGGAAGAAGAAGCACGGCACCGCCCAGAGGCTCCCGGATACGAACAGGGCGAAGAAGGCGGCGTGCAGGGGGCCTCGCTCGGACGTGACCTCCGTGGACGGCCCCCATACGTGGATGAGCGCCACCGCGATGATCGCGACGGCGCGCATGATGTCGATCTGCGCTGAGCGGCTGGAGGGTTCTGGGGGACTGGTCACCGGCACTCCCCTTCGCCTGGGCACTCGCTACCCATACTCCAGGGCGTACATCCGAAGGGTCTCCAGCGGCTCCACAGTGACCTCGACGGAATCGGCCGAGTGGCACCAGTTGCATGGCCGCTCGTCGGGTAACTCGACGACACGCCGGATGGCCTTGCCCAGGCGCACGCGCACGCGGATGTCGTGCACGGGGAGGTTGGGCAGGTCCCTCTGGAAGTTCACGAGGCTCAGGAGGTAGCGTTGCCGGTCGGGCTGATGGAGGAGGGTGAACTCGACGCACTTTGGCGCGTCCGCCTCGAAGGTGAAGCGGTCACAGAGCGAGCGCAGCAGCGCCAGGAAGGCGGGGCGGTGTGCATCGAGGCGCTCCAGGTCGGTTGTCACGTAGATGCTGCGCCCCTCGCCGAAGCCGTTGAGCACGATGGCCGGATGTTCCGTGCGGACGCCGGGCGGGTTGTTGTGGATGGAGGCGAACCGGTGCGGGTCGGCGGGATCGGTGTAGGGCAGCGCGAGGCGGCCGAGCACCTCGGCTCCCTTGCGCATCTGCACGATGAGCTGCGGGCCGGGGATGCCCAGCGGATGGCTGACTGTGTAGCCCTCCAGGAGGTCCTCGTGGCCGGGCACGGGCTCGATGTAGGTGAATCGCTCGCGGGTCTCGCCGGCGAGGGAGGTGCCGAACACGTCGGCGAGCAGGAAGTCGGCCTGGCGCCGCCCATCGGTCGTCACGAGGGATGTTCCCGCGCTCGCGTACAGGCCGCCGCCCTGCCGCACGTACTCGCGGAAGGCCTCGGCTTCCTGTTCGTCCATCATCAGTACGTTCGGCAGGATGACGAGCCGATGGCGAGTCAGGTCGCCGAGGTTCGTACGCGTGATGACGCCGAAGGGGATGTGGGCCTCGATGAGCGCCTTGCACGCGCCAAGGGCCGCCTCGACGTGCGGCAGGGAACCGGACAGGCCCGGCCCGTCCACGTGCTTGCCGTTGTCGGCGAAGTCGCACTTCGACTCGGTGCTCAGATACACACCCACATCCTGGCACAACTCCCCGCCGAGGTGCTGCTCGAAGGGCTCGACCTCGGCGAAGACCTCGCCCATGCGCTCGTACACGGCGGGGTTGAGCGTGCCCGCGGGATCGATGCTGTCGATGAAGATGAAGGCACAGGCATCGCCCATCGCCGCGGCGGCCTTCGCGCGCAGCAGCTCCTTTGGCTTCAGCACGAGGTAGTTGGCGAGGTCCACGGAGATGCACGTCTCGAAGCCCGGCGGGCGGTTCGGCGAGAGGTTGTGGAAGAGCTTGCGCACGAACGAGCCCTGCAGCGCGTCGCCATAGAAGTCGCCCTGCAGGAAGTCGCACTGCTCGGCCAGCCGATGGGTGACCCCCAACGTCCAGCCGGCGGCGTAGGTCGAGGCCTGATGTTCCACGGAGAGGGCGGTATTGACGCTCTTCACCGTTGACGTGAGCAGCCGCGCGAAGTCCACCAGCCACTCCTCGCGCTTCCGCTGGAACGCGACCCACGCGGGGTCCTGCCAGTCGATGACGGTCGGCAGGTCCGCTCCGGTCTCGCAAGCGAAGCGCTCCCGGCAGTGGCGGCAGTAACACACGCGCGGCCAGAACGTCATGTCGAAGCGCACGCCCTCCACCCGATAGCCCGCGCACACCTCCCGGGCAAGGGTGGCGATGTACTCCCGGTACGGCGCGTTCGGGCAGCAGATGCCGTAGCGGCTGTTCGCCGACGCCTCATTGCCGTTCACGTCGATGATGCGCCAGTCAGCATTGGCCTGGTACGCGTGGGTATCGAAGATCGCACTGAGGTAGGCGACGACGGCGATGCCGCGTTCGTGGCAACGATCAACAAGCTCACCGAAGAGGTCTCGGCCCTGCAGCCCGCCATGCAGCTTCCCCGTCTTCGTGGGGAAGTAGCACAGCCCCACGTGGGAGTGCGCGTACACGACCGCCGACCCAACGCGCGCCTCGGCGAGCCGCGCCGCGTACTCCTCGGGACCGACCTGCGACAAGAAGCGCGGATCGTGATCGGTGATGTGCATGTCGATGACGCCGCGCCTGTAGACCCGTTCGTACCAGCGTCCCACCGTTCCCTCCTGCTACTTGCCGAACGCCTTGCGCGCGATCTCGAGCCAGCGGTTGATCCGCACGACGAACTCGCGGTTGTCCTTGTAGATCGGCGTGAGGCCCGAGGTGTTGAGGCAGAAGCGCCGCCCCTCGGTGTGCTCGGCGATGAAGCGGAGCTTCCGCTCCATCTGCAGCGGCGAGTCCACCAGCACGTCATTCGGATGCACCGCGATGACGAGGAACACGGAGTCCGGGATGTTTGCGACGGACTGCACGAGATCGGTCCACGGGCTGACCTCCAGCGCGCCGAGCGTCTTGATCTGCAGCAAGAAGCGCTGCAGCTGCGCCTGGTCGCCACACGAATGCAGCCCGCCGATGGTTCCGTGGTGCCGCTCGATGTCGAGGTACCGAGGCAGCACGAACTCCCCAAAGAAGCCGGGCGAGATGTACGGCACCGCCATCCAGTCGTCCGCAATCCACGTCGGCCCGACCTGTGTGCCCAGGTACGCGGCCTGCGCATCGTGCCAGCGGTTCCGCTGCTCAACCAGGAACTTCTGCAGGCCATGTACGAACTCCGGGCGCTCGAAGCTGTCCAGCATCAGCTGCTCGTAGCCGCGAAGCTGCATCGCGAGGTCAAGGCACGCGCGGTTCCAGCCCATGAAGCTGACCGACAGCCGACCGTCGGCCAGGTCGAGCAGCCGCTCGTACCACTCCCGCGCGCGGGGCATCCAACCCGAGGTCTCGAAGTCCACGGGCTGCAGCAGCGAGAGGTCCGGGGTCTTCGTGAGGGGATGGTCCTTGCGGATGCGCGGCACGCCCTTCTCGTTGACCTGCACGTCCATGTCGAAGAACGTGTACTCCGGGTAGTGCCCGAGCCACGCCGGGACGTGCAGGCCGATCGGCATGTCGTCCTCGACGTTCTCGAACTTCCAGAGCTTCTGGCGCAGGTTCTGCTCCAGGTAGAAGACGGGATCGGCGAAGTACCGCTCGGCCGGGAAGCCGAACAGCACCGTCCACGCGATCGGGTCCTCCATCTGCGCGTTGACTACCGGCGGCGGCGTCTGAGCGCGTGCCTGGTTGCGTTCGCTCTCGGAGGCGGCACGAACCTGGTCAATGAGATGGTCTAGCGTCGCGGTCTCCGGCATTCCGTGGTCGCCTCCGCGTCGTGGAGTGCCTCGCAGTTCGCCGTTCCTGTCTCCTGAGCCTCCGCCGCAAGCGCAACGGCACGGGTCGCCCCGTGCCGTCGCTGTTCCTATCACTCGTCACCTGTGACCTGTCACCTGCCGTCACACCAACGGCGTCCTCCCCGGAACCGCGACTTCGTCTACCGCCAGGTCACCGAAGTCGGCCAGATCGCGCGCGCGGCTGAGCAGGTCGAGCTTCGACTCGTTGAGGACCCAGTCCCAGGCCACCTTCTTGCCGGTATAGGCCGACATGCGCGCCATGATCGCGCAGAGCGTGCTCTCGGTGACCTGCTGCGTCTCGTTCAGCGGCGTACCGGCGCGAATGCTCTCAATGAGGTCCCTGTGTTCCTGCACGTACGCGTCCGGATCACCGTCGCCCTTGTGGCCGTAGTTCTCCTTGCCGCGGATCCAGCCGCCCGGCCCGGAGACGCCCTCGGCGCCGATGGCGTGCTCGCCGACGTTGTTCTCGCAGCCATCCACCTGCCGGCACATGCTCAGGACCTTCACGCCGTCGGGGTAGTTGAAGTCCGCGGCGAAGTGGTCGTAGATGTGCCCGAAGCGTGCGTCGGTGCGTGACTGCCGCCCGCCGAGGCACACGACGTCGGTCGGGTGGTTCTGCAGCACCCAGTTGGCCACGTCGAGGTTGTGGACGTGCTGCTCGACGATGTGGTCGCCCGAGACCCACGTGAAGTAGAGCCAGTTGCGGATCTGCCACTCCACGTCGCTCCAGTCCTTGTGGTCCTCGTGCGAGTGCGCCCAGAGCCCGCCCTGGTTCCAGTAGACCTGCATCGCCTGGATCTTGCCGATCGCGCCGCCGTGGAGGCGCTTGATTGTCTCCACGTAGCTGCGCTGGTGGCGACGCTGCGTGCCCGCAACGACACCCAGTTGCCTTTCCGTCGCCAGCTTGCCCGCCTCAAGCATCTGCCGGACTCCGGTCGGACAGACCGCGACGGGCTTCTCCATGAAGACGTGGGCGCCCGCCTCGATGGCGGCCTTGAAGTGGACCGGCCGGAAGCCCGGCGGCGTCGCCAGGATCACGTAGTTGACGCCTGTCTCAAGGACCTTCTGATAGGCGTCGAAGCCGGTGAAGCAGCGCTCGGGGGTGACGTTGAACTGGGCGCCCCTGCCCTTCAGGCTGTTGAAGGCGCCGTCCAACCTGTCCTTGAACAGGTCCCCCAGCGCGTAGACCTCCATCTGCTCGCCGCCCGCCTCGCACGCCTGGTGTGCCGTCCCATTCCCCCGGCCTCCGCAGCCGATCAGCCCAATCCGCAGCTTGTCATTGCCCTGCGCCGTGCCGAAGCTGCCACCCAGGAAGCTGCCCGCGACGGCCGCCGCTCCGAGGCCGGCAGTCGTCTTCAGGAAGTCCCTGCGCCCGATGGTGCCCTTGCCTTCCGAACCCATGGTAATCCCTCTCTTGGTTGGGGCCGTCCCGCTTGCGCCCGCCTGGGTGCCAACGAGGACTGCCCTTTGCTGGTGTCGCCCTCCTGAACAACCTGCCTGTGCGCTGTTGGCCAACTCACGTGAGACTCAGGGGTACGCGAGGCTGCTTCGCCGCAGTTGGGGCAGTCCCCTCGCACGGCGCTCCACGCATTCCGTTGGTTGAGTTGGTCCTCTTGGTCATCTTGCTCTACTCAACGGGGCTCCTTCTGGCAACTAGACCAACAGGACCAACTCAACCAACGTTCTGGTCAGCGCCAGCCTGGCCCTACTCCGCGCCGTCCGGCGGCGGCTCGTGCGCCTTCCGGCCGTACACCCGCTCGTAGGCCTGGCAGTGGGGGCAGAAGCGGCTCTCGACCTTGGTGACGAACCAGTAGACGAGACCGCCCTGCTTCCGCCGCGCATAGGCGCACACGGGGCACTGCAAGCAGCGGCGGGCCATCTCGTGGTCCTTGTCGGTGACCGGGTTAGCCTCAGCCATCGTGACCTCCCTCACCTGCGGTCCACCGGGGGTTTCCCGGCGAGCGCCGTCGAACCTCCCGGCCGTCCGCCGTGTCGGATACGGTGAACCCATGGGCACCCCGGACCGCGAACTGATGCGGCGAGTCCAGCAAGGCGATACGCACGCCTTCGAGGACTTCGTCCGCCGGCATGACCGGACCCTCAGCCTGCACTTGCGTCGCTACGTCGGGCCTGACGACGCGAGTGATCTGCGCCAGGAGGTCCTGCTGCGCGTCTGGGAGCGGGCGCACCAGTGGGAGGGCCGCGGCTCACCTCTGGCGTGGATGCTGCGGATCGCCACCAACCTCGCGCTCAACCACCTTCGCGCGCGTCGGGAGACCATGCCGCTGGAGGGGCCGGCGGACGACGAGGGCGAGCCCTCGGGAGAGTCCGGGGACACGATCCCGATTGGGTACGACCCAATCGGGTCATGTCCCCGAGTTCCCCGCGATGACTTCGAGCGCTGGGAGACGGCCTCGCGGCTGGCGGAGCTGATGGGCGAGATGCCCGAGGACAAGCGCGCTGTGCTCGGCATGGCCCGCCTGGAGGGCCTCCGGCTGCAGGAGATCGCCGACCAGCTCGAGGTGCCCCTGGGAACCGTCAAGTCGCGCCTGCACGCGGCGACGCAGTGGCTTGCAGACCGATGGGAGGAGGAGTGAGGCGACGAGTGGCACGGGCGGCTCGCCCGTGTAGCCCGTCGCCCGCCACAGCAGCACGAGCGGGCCGCTCGTGCCACGGGAGGAGGACCCATGACACCGCATCCGAATGTCCAGAGCTTCCGGCGGTTCGTCGAGGAGTGGCTGCCGCAGAGACTGGGCGAGGTCGTCAACCTGCTCGGTTACGAAGTGAAGCAGACGGAGGACGGCGCCTGCGGGATCAACCTGACGGTTCGCTGCAATGGTGATGTGCAGACGGTTGCTTTCGACGGCATCCCCTGGCCCGCCGACGAGGGGACGTTCACGGTGGGCGGCGTTGAGCGCGTCGTCGCAATGACGGCCGACCGCGCCAACCTGGAGCAGGCGGAGATCAGGTGCGTGGGGGAGCAGCTGCGCGATGAGATCGAACCGCGCCTCGTGGCCCTCCCCGACATGGCGGAGTGCACGGCCGAGATGGTCGCGGCGTGGTTGCCGCTCGACCGATGGATTCGCGACTTCCTACTTCACGCGC
The DNA here is from genome assembly GCA_016869045.1 of Armatimonadota bacterium. Lineage (GTDB taxonomy): Bacteria > Armatimonadota > Zipacnadia > Zipacnadales > VGFC01 > VGFC01. Next base: position 2,154 of record VGFC01000184.1, on the reverse strand, counting down.
CGACGAGCCAGCCCATCGACGACACGAACTGGCTGGCGCGCCAGACGCACCTGCGCCGGCTGTACCTCCCCGAAGATGACGCGCAGTCTCACCCTTCACAGATCGGGCGGGTCTGCCCGCTGGAGACGCCCGAAGGCCCGAACGTTGGCCGCGTGCTGTACCTGTCGGTGGGAGCCGAGGTGCGAGAGGAGAGGATCGTGATCGTGGACGATTCGCCGCAGGCGGCCCTCGGGCTGAGCGCGAGCATGGTCCCCTTGCTGGAGCACAACGACCTCCCGCGCCAGTTGTTCGGCTGCAACATGAGGCGCCAGTGGCTGCCCCTCGGCGAGCACGAGCCGGCGCTGGTCCAGACCGGCACTGAGCCGCAGGGCGGCGAAGCATGGTGCGGGCGGAACCTGCTGACCGCCTTCATCTTCTGGAAGGGCATGAACTACGAGGACGGCATCGTAGTCAGCGAGTCAGCCGCCCGCAAGTTGGCTTCCCCCGAGCCGCTCGAAATCGGGGACAAGCTCTCCAACCGCCACGGGACGAAGGGCACCGTCGCCGCGATCCTGCCGGATGACGAGATGCCTCATCTTCCCGATGGCCGGCCCGTGGAGCTGCTCTTCGACATGTGTGGCCTCCACACGCGCGGCAACTTCGGCCAGGTCCGCGAGGCCGTCCTCGGCAACGTCGCCAACGCGAGGGGCGAGCCGATCCTCTGCCCACCGTTCGCGTCGCCGAGCTCGGACCAGATCCGCGAGATGCTCCGCGAGGTCGGCCTGCCTGATGACGGGCAGATGCAGCTGGTGGATGGCCCGGGCGGCGCCCCTCTGCAGCAGCCCTCGACCGCTGGCTACGTCTACTGGGGAAAGACCTACCACCGAGCGGCCGAGAAGCTCGCCGTTGCGCCGTTCTCCTCTCTCCGGAACGGAGAGGGGCCGGGGGTGAGGCAAACCCACCAGCGCCAGGGCGAGCTGGAGAACTGCGCCCTGCAGACGCGCAGGGCGTACGAGAACCTCATCGAGAACATCCACACCCGCTCGCTGGACCGCGCCGGAATCGACGACCTTCCCGCAGCGGTTGCCGCCGGGCCCGTGGCACAGTCACCGCCGCCCTCGGCGCTCTTCGAGAAGACGCGGCGACTGCTGCGGACGGCCGGGATCGAGGCGAGGTTCGATGGTCAGGCTGTGCACTTCGGCTTCGCCAAGCCCGGGCCTGAGGACCTCGCTCTGGCGATCCCCTTGCCGCATCCGTGGTGCCCGGAGCACACGCTGACCCACGTCGGCTCGGCGAGTGGAGGTCGCCTGGAGCGGCTCCGGCGTATCAACGAGCGTGCGGCCGGGGCACTGAGCGGGACCGCTCCCGACAGCATCCGTCAGAACGCCCGCGAGGACCTTCAGACGCACGTGCGTGAGGTACTGGAGGGCCTGGACCTGAACTACGAGCTGCGGCTGGGGAACCAGGTGCTCTTCAGCGGCCGAAGCGTCATCACTCCGGGCTACGACCTCAAGCTCGGCGAGGTCGGACTGCCTAAGCCGATGGCTTGGGCGCTCTTCGGGCCGTTCGTCGAACGCGCGGTCGGCGCCGAGCAGACGCGCGAGCGCACGCCGGAGGCACGGAAGGCCCTCCTGAGCGCGATGGCGGAGCGCGTTGTCCTGCTCAACCGCGCGCCGACGCTGCAGGTCACGAACATCACCGCCTTCCGCCCCGTGCTGCGCGAGGGCCTGAGCATCCGGCTGCACCCGCTGTGCTGCCGGCTGTTCAACGCGGACTTCGACGGCGATCAGATGGCGGTGCTGCTACCCGTCACGGACGTCGCGCAGGCCGAGGCCAAAGAGAAACTGACGCTGGAGGGGCACCTGGCCTTCGACCCGGGCGGCGTGCTGGTCTGCCTGGCGCCGACGTACTCGCACCTGTACGGCCTCGCGTGGGCCGCACTCAACGATGAGCGCCGTCCCGACCTCCTGACGCGCTGGCCCTCCTGCCTGCCTGAGCCGCCGCGCGACCTGACGTGGGCCTGGCTTGTGGGTGCGCTGAATGGCGTGCTCGAAGCCCACGGCGCCCCTGTACTGCTGGAGACGCTGCAGGCGCTCCTGGGGCTGGGTACCGAACTGGCTACGCGCTCCGGCGCCTCGCTGCACCCGTTCATCGGCGCGGGAGTGGACCTGCCCC
>VGFC01000183.1 GCA_016869045.1 Armatimonadota bacterium | reverse complement strand
GGTGGTGTGACTTCGGCGCCGACGGCTCCGGCGGCTGGTACGACGACCCGCGCCTCATCGGCGAGGTCGCGCAGATGGTGAAGCTCGCCGAGACTCGCCAAAAAGAGGGACACCATACCAATTCCGCAGACGTCTCGCGGAATTGGTATGGTGTCCCTCTTCTTCGCCGAAACGCCGAGGTGGCTCTGGTCTGCGACCTCAAGAGCTGCTACTGGCTTGGCGACGGCGAGGCCATGCGCACCCACTACAGCCTCGTCGATGCGGTCACCACGGAGCTGTACCACACCGGCACGCCCTTCGACACGATCCTGCTCTCCCAACTCCCGCAGGCCGACCTCGGGCGCTACCGCCTGGTGATCTTCCTGAACACGCTTCGCATCGATCCCGAGCAGAGCAAGGTCGTGGCCGAGGCGATCAAGGGCCGCGCGGCCCTATGGCTCTGGGCGCCGGGAATCACGGATGGCGAGCAGTTCGGGCCTGACCTCGTGCGCGACCTCACGGGCTTCCGCGTCGCGTTGCGGGGAAACGGCCTCCCCGCCGGCGCCGCGATCTGCGAGAGCGATCATCCGCTGACGCACCGCATCCCGACGACCACGCACGCAACGCTCGAGCCGCGCGAGACCTCACCCGTCAGCGGCTTCCTGGAGGCCGCCAACTGGTACAACCCGCGCGACGAGAAGACCATGCAGGAGCAGTACTCGCGCTTCGACTGGCAGGCGACGGGCGACACGTTCCGCTGGGACTTCGCGACCACCGCCAGCTGGACGGACATCCACCTGAAGGCGGAGATCCCCGAGTGCGACGGGCTGAGCCTGGAGATCGCAGGCGAGGGGGTCGCGGCCGAGACGAGCCTGCGCCTGGTCGTGAAGGGCGATCGGGGCGGGGAGTTCGTCGCACCCAGTTGCGCGGTCGGCGCCACGCCGCGCACGGTCGTGCTCCCCTTCGCCGGCTTCACGAAGGCCTCGTGGGACCGCAGCGACGCGACCGCGATCACCTTCCCGCTCACGGGGTTGAAGCTCGTGCTCGATGGCGCCTCCGGCGGCCGACAGGGCTCCCTGCTCGTCCGCAACCTGTGCATGGTGAGCGGCGACACGAAGGAGCAGCAGGTCCGCACCTACGGTGATCCGGGCGCGTCCTCTCCGGTGCTGACCGTCGACGATCCCACGGCGACCGTGCTGGCCCGCGACACCGCCTCCGGCGAACCCGTCCTTGCCTGCCGGGGCAAGGGGCGCGGTCTGCGCGTCCTCTCGACGCTGCCCTTCGTCCCGCGCGAGCTGCTCTCTGCACTCATGGAGGAAGCCGGCGTGCGCCGCTACACCGACGACCCGAACGTGATCGTGCGCGCCGACTCCGGCCTCACCGCGCTTCACACCGCCACCGGCACGATCCTGCGCGGAAACTAGGGACAGGCCCCAGTTTCCGACATGACGTCCGTCGGAAACTGGGGCCTGTCCCTAGTTTCCGCGCAGGAAGGGACCGCCGGGCCGGGAACCAACCTACCGACTCCGTAGGACCCGCGAACGACCATTATCGAGGTGACCGGATGTCTGAGCAACGACAGGCCAAGCTGGCATTCATCGGTTGCGGCGGCTTCGCGACCGCGTCCATCTCGCCCAACCTCCACCTCGTTCCCGAGATCGACCTCGTCGCCGTCTGCGACATCGATCAGGCGAGAGCCGAGCGCAACGCCCGCAACTTCGGCGCGCGTCGCGTCTACACCGACATGAACGCGATGCTCGACACCGAGGAGCTCGACGGCGTGTTCGTCATCGGTCCCGCGCCACAGCAACACGAGCTCGCGCCCCATGTCCTCCGGCGCGGCATCCCGGTCTACGTCGAGAAGCCCTCAGCGAACACCCCCCAGGAAGCGCAGGAGCTGGCGGAGATCGCCGAGGCGAACGGGACGTGGGGCCAGTGCGGGTTCATGAAGCGCTTCGCCTACGTCTACCTCATGGCCAAGGAGATCGTCGAGCGCCCCGACTTCGGCCCGCTGCACATCGTGAAGGCGAAGTTCTCGCAGGGGCCCTACCCCCAGATCTGGGGCATCGACTCCGCGAAACGCGCCATGCTGATCGGGCAGCTCTGCCACATCTTCGACCTCGTCCGCTTCTTCGGCGGCAACGTCGCCAGCGTGCAGGCGATGTTCCACGGCGTGACCGACACGCAGTTCGCGTGGCTCGCAAACCTGCAGTTCGAGTCCGGCGCAGTCGGCCAGCTCGACATGAACGGCCTCGCCAACAAGCAGGGCTTCCGCGACATCACCGAGATTCTCGAACTCACCGGCCTGGAGACGCACATCCTGTGCGAGGACATGCTGCGGCTCAAGTGGATGGATCGCGAGGACTTCAGCAGCGCCGTCCCGCAGACCGGTCGCTACTTCCACTCCTACGATCCCTCCTGGACGGGAATCGCCTACACCAACCGCAGCTACGGCTACTTCGGCGAGGTGCAGCACTTCGCGCGCCGGTGCCTGGGCCTTGTGGAGGGCGGGCCGGACCTGTGGGACAGCTACCACTCGCTGAAGATCGGCGAGGCCGTCTACCGCGCCGCTGAGACCGGCGGGACGGTTGACGTGTACTGAGACCCTCGCCATCGCCGTGCCTTCGTAGGGGCGGACCCACGTGTCCGCCCCTCCCTTCTCTCCCCGACCTTCGCCAGAACCTTCTCCCTCCTCGCTGTACTAATGGTGTGATCGGACACATGCGCAAGGTCGGGCATCCCATGGGTGAAGCTGAGAGCGTGATCCCGTTGCCCCGAGCCCGAGCGACCGGTGCCGAAGCCCTCGCTGAGATACTCCATGCCCACCGGCCGCTCATCTGCAGCCTGGCGCGGCGGGTCGCCGGGGACGACGCCGAGGCGGAGGATGTCATCCAGGAAGCGCTGGTGGCGGTGGCAACGAGCACGAACCGGTTCCGCGGTAGCTGCAAGCTCAGCACCTGGATCGCCGGCATCACGGTGCGCACGGCGATTCGCCACGTTCAGCGCCGCCGCAGGCGCGAGGCGATGGTGGCCCCGCTCGACACGGTCGGCGAGCGAGCTGGCAGGAGCCGCGATCCTCGCGAGGCGGTCGAGGCGCGGGACCTGCGGGCGCACGTGCTGGCCTGCATCGACCGCCTCGCGCCGGAACAGCGCGCGATCGTGTGCTTGCGCCATCTCGAGGGGATGGCGCTGCAGGAGGTTGCCGAGGCGCTGCAAGTGCCCCTCGGCACCGTGAAGTCGCGGCTGCACCACGCGCGGCAGGCCCTGCGGACGATGATGGCCCCCTACTTGGCAGAGAGCGGAGGTGGGACGTCATGACGTGCGACGCGGCGCAGTTGCTCATCGAGGAGGAACTGGACGGGACGCTGAGCCCTGGGCCAGCGGAAGCCCTGCGCGCCCACCTGCGCGAGTGCCCGGCATGTGCCCGCTTGCGCGAGGACCTTCGGCGGATCGAGGCCGCGCTAGCCGGCCCGGAGGAGCACCGCGTGCCGGATGTCACGTGGGACGCTATGGTCGGTGCGGCCGTCTCGCGGGCGGCCCCTCGCCCGCTGGTGACCGGGGCCCGGCTGGCGGTCGCCTTCGCCGCGGCCGCCGCGCTCGTCCTCGTATGCTGGTTCACATGGGCCCACACCCGCCGCTCCGCGCCGTCCCCGAACCAGTCGGCGTCCGCCGGTCCGAGCCCCGAGCCTGCGCGGAGGCCGGAGGCCCCGCCGGCCGTTGCTGTCGCCCCACGCGCCGTGATCACCCCTCGCGCGCCTTCCTCGCGTCCGGGTCACCCGGCCCACGCGGGGCGTGCTCGACGCAGCCATGCGCATGAGCCTCAGCCGGCTGTCGCGCCTCCCGTCCGCTCCCAGACGCCGCCCGCGGACGCGCTTGCCCCGGAGGATGTCTACCTGATCTACGAGACTGCCCTGGCCTTCGCGCGAGATGGCCGCCCGACCGCCGGGCCGCTTGACCTGGTCTCCGTCGCTCGCGTGCGGGCGGACTCCGGGGACCTCCCGGGCGCCATCGAGGCGTACGAGGCAGCGGTGGAGGCCTCCGTGAGGTCCCCCTCCCTCTATCCGGTGGCCACGAAGCCGTCGCCGAGCCCCGACCCCGTCGTCGTTCAGGTGCCTGACCCGCCGGCCGCCGTCCTGCTGGCCTGGCTGCCCGGAGGTGAATGACCCATGTGGCCGCGACGTCTTCCGTCCCTCGCCATGCTTGCAGCCATCCTTGTCCTGCCTGCCCTGACGCACGGGGAGACCACCGACCGCCTCAACGCGATCATCCACGGCCCGGCCTTCGGCGAGCTAGGCGCCCACGGGCAGGCGGTGGCGCTCTACCTCACTGCAATCCAGGCCCCCTCCTGGCGGGACGCCGAGCCGCTCCTTCAGCGCATCTGGCACGACTACCCGGACTCCGCGGCCGTAGACGTCGCCCATGCCTTCGCCGGGCGCCATTACCGGGACGCGGGCGACAGGCCGCAGGCGATCGCTCACTTCGAGCAAGCCCTGAGCGCTGCGAAGGAGCGCGGTCGTCGGTGGACGGGTCTCCTGGAGGATGAGCTGACCGTGCTGCGCGGTCGTGTCGCCCAGGCGCCGCCCGGGCCTGGGCCTGCTCCTGACACGGACCAGTGGGTCGCGGTCACGCCCCAGAGCGCCCTGGCACGCTGGATGAGCGTGCAGCCGAACACCGTCATTACGCCCCTCCTCCAGGAGGGTGCCTGGTCCGTAGTGACGCAGATCGGCGATCCGGATCAACAGGCCCTCGCAGGCACGCTGCAGATGGAGCGCGCCATCACCGCAGTGGCGGCCTCCGTGAGGGTCAAGGCACCCCCTCGCGTCATCTTCGAGCTGCGCTTCACCGACGTCGATGGCACGATGGTCGCAGTCGGCAGCCGCGAGGCAATCCCGGACGAGGACGGCTGGCGCTCGTTCTTCGTCGACTTCGCTCAGCTCCCGAACGTGGGGACCGGCGACTTCGTGATGGGCCAACTGCGCTTCCTGACGCTCTGCCTCGATCCTCCCCTTCCGCCGGAGGAGGCCTCGGTCGAGGTCGCGGTGGGCAACCTCCGACTGAAGACGGGCGATCCCGTCCGCACCAGCGATGCACCGGCGGGCGACGCCGCTCTGCAGCCCCGTGGCGGCAGCATCCTGACAGACGAGGAGGGCTGCCGGTGGCTCCCGACCGGCATTCAGGCCCAGATCGACGACACGGTCGCCCACGAGGGCGCGTCGAGCGTGCGGGTGACCGCCGACATCGACCCCGGCGACCCGAAGCGTGCCGGCGGCACTGTAGCGGTCGCGCACGGCGCCGGCACGTCCTGGCTGGGCGACCGGCTCGTGTTCTGGTGCTTCCCGAAGACGACGGCCTACCTCCCCGTGCTCATCTACGACGCTAGCGGCATCCAGCTTGTGAAGGTGCTGGATGCCCGCAGCCTGACCGTGGGGGAGTGGAACCGCGTGGAGATCGTCCTGGCCGAGGCCCAGCGGGGCGGGGGCGATGGCGACACCTTCGGCGAGATCATCTCGGTCATCTTCGTGCCCCACGCCCAGTGGGATGGCCCCCGCAGGTACTTCAGAGCGCCGGGCGAGTACGTGTGGTACATCGACGACCTGCACGTGGAGGGCGAGGGGCCTGTGATGCTGAGGCGCCCTGCTCCGGCCGTTCGGGACATCGGCCTCGACATGGCCTGGTCCACCCAGGCCGCGTGCACGGTGGCCCCCGAGACCAAGACGACCGCCACCGGCCCGGGCGCCCTCCGCATGGAGGTGGGCTTCACCCAGGACCCCGACTCCGGCGGTGAGGCGCGCGCCGTGCCCGCCAATGGCGGCGCGTGGCTCGGGACCCAGATCCGCTTCTCCTGTCGCGCGGCGAACGTTCTGCTGTTGGCGGTCACCGCCTGCGACTCGGACGGCACCACCGTGAGCTGGCGACTCGACCAGCGGGACTTCGCCCCGGGGCAGTGGCGCACCATCGAGCTGAGCCCGGAGACCCAGGCCAATGTCGGGCCGGGCGACGAACGCATGGACGACATCGCCTCGCTGGTCTTCTCCTGCACGCGCCGGTCAGACTTCGGGGGCCTGCAGGCCGTGGCCGGGACGACAGGTACGTGGTACCTCGATGACTTCGAGATCGCCGGTCCCCCGCTACCGGTGCGCCCGCACCCTTGGGGCCCTCGCCGCGACTCCCAGACCCTCCGGGACGACAGCGGCACGCCGGCCAGTTGGGTCCCCATGGGCCGGCTGGCGCTGGACCGGGACTTGGTAGTCGTCCGCGAAGGCGCCGCCTCCGTCAGGCTCAGCCTGCTGCCCGAGCGCGCCGGCCTGCACCAAGCGGCCCAAGCGCAGGCCAAGCTCGACAAGCCCGCCTCGGTCCGTGGCCTCCGGTTCTGGCTCTATCCCCGTGAAGCGTCGCCGGTCATCGTGAGCCTCTTGGACCTCGATGACCGAGGCCTCCAGGGCATGGTGGCCCAGCGGATGGCGAACTGGCTCGTGACGGCGGACAACCTTGTGCCAAGCACCTGGAACGAGATCATCCTGTCGATGGCCGACGCCCGGATGAGCCCGGGCCCTGACGGGACGGTCCCTCCGCTCCCGCAGGTCTTGGACTCCGCCGACATGCTCTTGCTCGACGTCAGCAGCGCCGTGCGTGAACGCCCCCAACAGGGCACCTGGTACATCGACAGCCTGGAACTGATCGCGGAGGAGTGAAGCATGGCAGCGCGGCGGCGCGGATTCACACTCATCGAGGTTCTGGTCGTCATCGCCATTATCGCGATCCTGGCGGGAATCCTCTTCCCCGTGCTCTTGCGGGCCAAGGAGTCAGCGCGCCGGACGAAGTGCGCCTCGAACCTCCGCCAGCTCGGCCTGGCCTTGCAGATGTACGCCGGCGACTATGATGGCCTGATCCCACTGACCTTCCCGGTGCCGCACAACATGATCTGGCGGGATGACATCGGGGCTACCTCCCACGGTCGCCTCTACCCCTACATCAACAACCTGTCGATCTACTACTGCCCGACCTCCACCGCCATCAAGGAGGACGGCGCCGACCACGGCGGCAAGGGCTGGGGCGGCGGACTTGGAGGCGCCTGGAGCGCGTATGTCTACCGCGAGGACCAGTGCGGAGGCTCCGCCCTTCTGGACGAGAACGAGGGCCTCGCCATGATGCTGGACTTCAACAACCCCGGTGAGATCCAGCCCCCCACCAAGAGCCACAACGAGGACTTCGCCAACATCCTGTGGGCCGACGGGCATGTAAAGGGGTACGACAACCGGGACCGCGCGCTATCCGTCGAGCAGCACCCGCTCGCCGAATGGGGCGAGGCCTTCCGACGCCTGATCCAACGCGCCGACCAGAAGGGCGCCGGCTAGCGGACCAGCTCATCCAACCGATCGCGGCTCTGCAGCAACTGCTCGGGGGTCGCACGATCGGGGTCCAGTTCCAGGCACACAACCCCCTCGTACCCGACGCTCCTCAGCCCCTCGGCGATGTCGTCCCAGTCGAGCTTGCCCGCGCCCACCGGCAGATGGTCCAGCACGCCGTCGTAGTCGTGCGCGTGGACGTGGACGAGCCGGTTGCCGACATGGCGGATCAGGCCGCCGATTGAGCCGAACTCCCGGTAGCCCGCGCCATCCTCGAAGGAGATGTGCCCCACATCCAGCGTCAACCCGACGTGCGGGGTCGCCTCCTGCATCGCCAGTTCGTAGCTGCCCGTCAGCTCAAGCCCTATCCGCACCTCGGCCGCCTTCGCCGCCTCATCCAGCGACCCCAGCGCCTCCTGCAACCACGCGCCCTCTGCCTCCACGTGAATCGTCGCCGTCGAGGCCCCAATCTCTCCGGCAAACGCGAGGACGCGCCGCAGCCGTCTTACTGAGTCTCGGGTAGATGCGGGAACAGTGGGGCGGGCATTCTTGCCCGCCAGAGGCTGTGGCGGGCAGGAATGCCCGCCCCACTGTTCCCGTGTTTGTGCGAAGCGCAGTAGCGTCTGCTCATCCCGCAAAGGCACATCCGCGTGCAGATCGACCTCGCGGAACCCTGCCAACGCCGCCCTCAGGTCTCGCGTTTCGCCCTGTCCCGCCTGCGCCAAGTCGTACCCCTGCCACACGCCCGGCTGGCCGGCGCACGTCCAGAAGGCGACCGCCTCGAATCCGTTCGCACGCAGCCATGCGAGCTGCTCCCGCAGATCCAGAACCTCCCCGATCCGCCAAGCCATGCAGCCGATGAGCATTGCTGGCCCTCTTCCGGCTTGGGGACTGACGACGAAACCCGCGTCGTCTGCGAGTTTCGTTGTCTGTCCCCGAAGTCCCCTTCCCGCCGACCAGCCTCCCCGGCCCTTCCGAGGAAGGGATCACACGCGCTTCCGGGGAACTGGCCCTGCACTACGCTGTTTCCGTCCATCGAGCACGCACAGGAGGAGGGAGTTCGGAGATGGCTGGAACGGAGGAGTCACCCCAGAGGATCGAGGCCGGGATGCATCTGGCCCGGGCCCGCCACCACCACGAGAAGCACAAGACCGATCGCGCCCTCGAGGAGGCTCACCTCGCCATCGAGGCCGACCCGACCTTCGAGGACGCGCGCCACTTCCTTGCGTCCGTACACGAGCAGCTCGGGGAGACGCGCAAGGCCGTCCTGCAGTACGAGCAGATCCTGTTCATGCGCGGCGGCCACGATGATGAGCTGCTAGCTAAGATCCAGCGCCTCGACCCGGCCACGGCGGACAAGCACCGTCGGCTAGCGGGCATCGCCGATGACCCCTTCGTCGCGAAGGGCGCGTTCACCGACGACCTCGACGGCTTCGACGAGATGGACTCCGTCGCGACGGCCGAACCGGCGGCCGGCCCGGCGTTGCGGGTCGGGCGAGCGGACGATGAGTCCTTCGTCGAGATGGATGACCTCCAGGAGGAGCAGGCCGCGGCGCCGGCGGTAGTCCACGCTGCGGCGGATGTGTTCGACGACGACGAGGGCGAGGCGTCCGGGCCGCCGCCCCTCGCGCCCGAGGAGTACGAGTACGAGGATGAGCGCAAGTACCGCCTCAACACGATGGGTCTCGAGCTGGTGAAGGCCGCGCTCCGCGAGCACCGCAGAATCTGGGCCGCCGGGCATCACCTCGAAGACCTCATGGAGAAGTCCCCCGCCTTGACGGTCTCGGGGCACATCGCTGCCAGCGACGCCTTCGAGGAGGCCGCCGCGCGCTTGCGGACGCCTACGACGGTGCCCCATCTCAGCCCCGACCCGTCGCTCTGGCCGCTCATCTGCGGGCCGATGGCGGCGTACGTGCTCGTGCCTTCGGGAGCCATCGAGGCGCTTTCCCCGGGCGAGATGCGGTTCTACGCCGGGCGCACGTTGGCGCACGTCGCCTGCGAGCACGTGCCGCTGCTGGACCTCGCGGCCGCGCTGCTGCCCGCACCGAAGCCCGAGTCGCGTCTGCAAGAGATCCGCCGGCAGGTCGCTGCCGAGGGGTTCAAGGGCTTTGTCGCCCAGACTGACGAGCCCGCGATGAAGGCCCGCAAGGCCCTGCATACGTGGCGCCTCCGCGCGGCACTCACGGCAGACCGCGCCGGCCTGCTTTGCTGCGGGAAGGTCGAAGACGCCCTCTCCGCCATCGCCAAGCTCATCGCGCCCGACGCCGCGGCCGCCGCCCGCCTCTCGGCCGAGAGCTTCAAGCACAAGTTCGAGGGCCAGGACCTGCGCCAGATCTCCAACCTCGGCATCGACCGCGATCCGGAGACCAGCGAGCCCTACGCCTTCTACCGGATGCTCATGCTCTCTTGGTGGAGCAAGCAGCCGGCGTACAAACGGCTGGCCGGAGAGTGAGTGGAGAGGAGCGAGGAGTGAGAGGACGGCTACATCCCCACGACAGGAAGCTGATTCCAGAATGAAGCAGCAAACTCTAACCCTCCTCAAAGCCCTCTCCGAAGTCAACGGCGTGCCCGGCTACGAGGCCCGCGTCGCGAAGGTCGTTGAGGAGCACCTCGCCGGCATTGGCCGCATCGAGCGCGACAACCTCGGCAACATCATCTGCACGAAGGGCGACTCAGGCCCGAAGGTGATGTTGGCGGGGCACATGGACGAGATCGGCTTCATTGTCAAGCACATCACCGACAAGGGCTTCGTCAAGTTCCACAACCTCGGCGGCTGGCTCGACCAGGTCGTGCTCTCCCAGCGGGTCGTCATCGAGACCGCCAAGGGGCCCGTCGAGGGCATCATCGGCGCGAAGCCGCCACACCTGACCTCCGCCGACGAGCGCGGGAAGATGGTCACGCTCGCCAAGATGTTCATCGACGTGGGCGCGAAGGACCGCAAGCAGGCCCAGGATCAGTTCGGCATTCAGCCCGGCGACCCGATTGTCGTGCCCATGCCCTTCACGCCTCTGAAGAACCGCAAGCTGCTGATGGGCAAGGGCTGGGACGACCGCGTCGGCGTCGCGCTGATGGTGGACGCCCTGAAGGCGTTCGCGGGCCGGAAGCACCCCAACGTCCTGGTCGGGGTCGGGACGGTGCAGGAGGAGGTCGGCCTGCGCGGCGCCCAAACCGCGGCGCAAACGGTCTCGCCGGATGTAGCCCTCATCCTCGAGACCGCGATCGCGGGCGACGTCCCCGATGTCGATGAGAACGGCAACCCGGGCCTCGGTACGGGCGCGGCGATCTACGTCTTCGAGGGTTCGGCGATCCCCAACACGCGGCTTCGCGATCTCGCCATCGAGACCGCGAAGAAGCACAAGATCAAGCATGAGGTCGCGTTCCTGGCGGCCGGCGGCACCGACGCCGGGCGCATCCACGTCCACGCGCGCGGCGTGCCGTGCCTGGTCCTGGGCGTCCCGACCCGCCATATCCATACCCCCGCAGGCATCCTCCATGCGGACGACTACGACGCCACGCTGAGGCTCGTCGTGGAACTCATCAAGCTGCTGGACGCGAAGACCGTGGCGGGGCTGACGAAGCCCTGACACTACTCCCGGCCTCGCGGCCTATCGATGCCGTCGCACGAGAGTGGTGAAAGGACGCGTCCCGCTGCACTCGTTCTGCGAGCAGCACACGGCAGCATCCTGGCGCGCGCTGTCACAGCCCGCAACGACCGCCGAGGAGAACGCCATGCCGATCCCAGTGACGTGCAGCACCTGCGGAGCCAACTACACGCTCCCCGATGACAGGGCCGGAAAGACGGGCCGGTGCCGCTGCGGCGCCATGATTCCCGTGCCCGCCGCCGGGGCGCCGCCCGCGGTGCCGGCGCCCGCGCCGGTGCCTGCGGTCGAGGACGTCACCGTGCCCGAGGACGAGTGGGCGCTCGACTACGGCGCCGAGTCGGTCACCGCGGATCCCAAGTCGGTCACCGAAGACTCCGACTCGGTTCCGCTGCCGACGGTTGGCGCACCCCCCAGAGCCCCTAGCGCGTTGGCCCCCGATGAGGCGCCGCTCGAGCCGATGAACCTCGGCGCCCGCCCCAACATCCAGCGGGCCAACTACCTCGACAAGGCCTCCATCGGCTACGGGATCGCGGCCTTCTTCGTGCTTGCCATGATGTTCTTCGTTATGGGCGGCATCGCCGGCGAGGAGTCCGGCGGAGCGGCGATCGCCATCGGGCTGGTGCTGCTGATGGTCGGCCTAATCCTGGCGATCCCGGGCGGTAAGCTGCAGATCGTCGTGAGCGCCCTCCCGGGCCAGCCCGGCGGCGCCGTGACGATCACTCGGCGAATGGTCTGGTGCCCGTACTACCAGCGGCGCTTCCGCATCTCAGGCGGCGGGCGCCTGACCCGCAAGGAGGAGGCGTCGAACGTCCAGGTCGACGCCATCTTCATCGTGATCATCCTGGCGCTTCTGTGCGCTGGCGCGATCCCCGGCCTGCTGTTCTTCGCCGCCTGGAGCGAGGCCCGCAACGGAAGCGTCGTGAGCCTCACCTTCGAGCCTGAAGGGGGCGGCGCGCCCGTGAAGCTCTACAGCGCCACCATGGCCGCCGGCCGGCCCTACCCCCGCCAACTGACCGAGCTGGAGAACATGCTCAAGCGCGTCATGCCCCTGCGCAGGGGCTGAAATTAGGGACAGGCCCCAATTTCCGGAATGACGTCCTCCGGAAATTGGGGCCTGTCCCTAATTTCAGCCATTCAATGGCGGAGGTGACCAATGAGCCGTACCGCCAGGGTGGTCGTGCCGGACATCCCCCACCACGTAACGCAGCGCGGCAACAACCGCCAGACGGTCTTCCTGGACGATGACGATCTACGCTTCTACGTCAGCCTCCTGCGCAAGGCCTCAGAGGAGGCAGGCTTGTGCTTCCTCGCCTACTGCCTGATGCCGAACCACGTCCACCTGGTCACCATTCCACACGAGAGGGACTCGCTCGCCAAGGGCTTGGGGCGCGCGCACCTGCACTACACGCAGTGGTTCAACCGGACGCACGGCTCGTCCGGGCACCTGTGGCAGAACCGCTTCTACTCCTGCCCGCTGGACGAGGCACACTGCGATCGCGCAATCGTCTACGTCGAGCACAACCCCGTACGCGCCAGTCTGGCCGCCCTTCCTTGGGAGTACCGCTGGTCCAGCGCGAAGGCCCACATCGAGGGCACAGACACGACAGGTCTTCTCGACCTCGAAGGCTGGCGAGAGCGCTGGGATGAACCCTCCTGGAGAGAGCTGCTGCTCGCGCGTCTCGATGGGGAGGAGGTGGAGCGCATTCGACGCTGCACCTCCCGAGGGCGCCCCTTCGGCAGCACAGCCTTCGTCGAATCCCTCGAGAGCCAACTCGGGCGGAGCCTGCGGGCGTCTCCCGTTGGCAGGCCGCGCGGAAATTGGGGACAGGCCCCAATTTTCGGCATGACGTCCGTCGAAAATCGGGGCCTGTCCCTAATTTCCGCAGATACGCCTATTCCGCCGTCCGGAAGCACCAGCCAAAGGGCAGCACGGGCCGTCCGTTCGTGTCCTTGTAACCGCAGTAGGCGTAGTCGTTCACCCCGAGGGCGTACGTCGTGCCCGGGCTGAGCCGCACCTCCAGCGTGCCGGTCAACCGGTCATCGCTGAGGGTCAGGCTGCCGCCGCGCGGCGCCGGATACTCCCCGCTGCCCGGTTGCAGCACGCAGGAGAAGTCCCCCGGCGCGATGGGCCGGTCGAAGGTGAAGGTGACCTCGCGTAACCGGAAGTCCACGTCAGTCGCCCCGAAGGCGGGCGTGCAGGACACGACATGCGGGGGGAAGTCCTCGGGCGCGCGTTCGCCCGTAGCGAAGCACCACGTGAAGTTCGTCGCCATCTTGCCGGTGGTGTCCTTGAAGACGCGTCCCTTCGCGGTGTTCGTGGCCACGCAGTACATCACATCCGGCTGGAGCTCCACCGCGACGGTGAACACGGTGCCCGTTCCATCCCAGCGCCCCTCCGTTCCTTGCGGGATCGGGTTGACGCCGAGGAACCGGATGTTGGTGAGAGCCCCCTCCGCCGACATCGGCCGGTCGAAGGTGACGCTCAACTCCGTGAGCCCCGGGTCCACGTTCGTCTCGAAGGGCTTGGGCGTGCAGTCAACGACTGAGGGGGGAAGATCGGGGTTGGGCTGAGCCGACACGAGCCCTGCACATCCGTGAGTCATCACCAACGCTACGGCACACGCGAAAGAACGCAACGTCAATCCGGCCACCTCCCTGGACGCGGGTTGGGCTTCCCAGGCACCGTCCCACAGTCCACCAAACACGCAGCCGGGCGCCGGGTTCCGGCGGTGCCCCGCCTTCCTCAGCCCGCCGGCGCCAGCGCCGCCTCGATCACGTCGATGACCCTGTCTACGAACACGAACTTGAGGTCCCGCTTCAGCTCCGCGGGGAGGTCCTCGAGGTCCACTTCGTTGCGCTTAGGGAGGATCACGGTTTGCAGCCCGGCGCGCCGTGCAGCGAGGCACTTCTCCTTCACGCCGCCGATCGGCATCACCTGGCCGCGCAGCGTGATCTCGCCGGTCATCCCGACGCGCGGCTTCGGCTTGCGCCCCGTGAGCAGCGAGGTCAACGCCGTCGCCATGGTGACGCCCGCCGACGGGCCGTCCTTCGGGATGGCCCCGCCGGGCACATGCAGGTGGAGGTCCGACTTCTCG
>VGFC01000182.1 GCA_016869045.1 Armatimonadota bacterium | reverse complement strand
AGATGCTGCGGTCGAACTGGGTGAAGGCATAGCCCGGATCGAGGTCGTCCAGGCGGACGAAGGCCCCGATTTCGGTCCCGTACCCGAGCATGCGCCCCTGCTCGTCGATCGTCAGCGAGCCCATGTCATCGAAGACGATGGTCATGTCCGAGATCCACTCATCCGCCATCACTCGGAAGGCCTCGAGCGTCTCCGACTTCCCCGCGCCGCTGTCGCCGATGATCACGACGCTGAACTCCGTGCCATCCTGCAGGCGGATCAGCGACATCGCCCCGTGAACCGGTAGCCGCCCGCGCCGCATCATGATGACGTTGTGTAGGGTCAGCGTGGGCTTCTTGCAGTAGCCGAAGTAATCCACATCCTCTGACTTCCCCACGACACCGACCACCAGATCCCGCTCCTCGTCAACGTAGAAGGCCACGTCATCCTGTCCCAGCAGCTCGCGGGGGAATCCGAAGAACATCATGCCGTCCGGCCGCTCGCGCGCCGTATCATGCCCGGACAGCTCGAAGAGGTTGACCAGACTCACCGCCAGCGACATGTACTCCCGCTCGAAGAAGAACAGGAAGCGAAGCTCCCCCACCAGAATCGGCAAGCAGAACCACTGCGCGGGATCGAGGTAGGCGCGATCGAGGGGGTTCTCCGAGAGCTGTGCGATCTTGCCGCGACGGGCGTTCCGGCGGGGGTAGAGCGTGACCGGAGGCGCGATGAGCGCCAGCCGGACCATCGGCACGCTCCGCAGCTGCTCGTACGCGCCCGGCGGGCACTGCCAGTGAATCTGCTCGATCAGCAGGCTCATGTTCGCGCCCGCCGGCACCTGGCGGTACACGCGCGGCCAGAAGCCCTTCAGGTGGTTCTGGATTTGCCGGTACGCCTGCCGCACGAGGGCGTTGAGGTCCTGGTTATTGCGGATGAAGGGCATGTGGCCCGCGATGGCGCTATCGCGCGAATCGTCCGCCTTGCCCTCGAAGATCAGATACCGCTCGTAGCGGCGCCAGTGGTCGTAGAGCCGCTCGACCATGGCGGCGAGCGCAGTGGGGTCCGCCACGAGAGGCGCCACGTCCGGCGCACGCACCTGCACATCCGCAGCCGGCATGTCCACCAGCAGCGAGAACAGTCGAGCGAGGGCCGCAGCAGCCGGCGAAGGTGCGGGCGGGCTGCCCTCCGTTGAGAGGTCGCCCAACAGTCTCAGGTGCGCCGACTTGCGCTTGCGCAAGTCATTAAGGAAGCTCTGAATCACGCCGCGTGCCTGCCAGCTCTGGAAGAGCTGCGTCGGCTGCGTGCACACCGCCCCCGTCATGTAGACGGTAACGCTGCGGTCGGTTACTTCGCCGGGTAACTGCGCCATGTGCGTCCGCCCCTCGACCTCATACGCTGGTGCGCACCGGGATGGTCCCGCCGCCGTCCTGCCGGATGGAGCGTGAACTATACCACGTTTCGCGGGTCAGGGGGAAGGCAGAGGCCGTGGGCTTCGGGCCAGTTCGACGATCGCGTCCGCCGCCTCGTCCCAACTGCCGTGGCTCATGGCTTGCCGGAACCGGGCATAGAGCGAACGCATCTGGGCTCTCGCGTCCGCGCCGCCAAGCAGCCTGGCGACCTCCGTTGCGATGCGCTCAGGAGTGCAGTCGCTGTGGAGCAGCTCCGGGGCCACACGCTGGTCCATGCCGAGGTTCAGCATGCTCAGGAAGCGGATGTCCTTGCGCTTCCCCAGCCGCTGCATCGCCTTGGCCGTGAGCCACGCGGGCTTGTAGACGATCACCTGCGGGCAGTCGGCTACCGCGACCTCCGTCGAGGCGGTGCCGCAGCAGGCGATGGCCACGTCGGCGCGTTCCGCGATCACGCGCACGGGGAGCCGCGAGACCACGTGCGGGCAGGGCAGCCCGCCCAGGTGTCGCGCCAGCCGCGAACCGCGCACGCCCGGCGCCTGGCTGACGATGGCCTGCAGCCCCGGGTGATCGGCCGCCAGGAGGCGCAGGGCCTCCGCCAGGATCGGCATCAGCCGCCGGACCTCGTCCGGCCGGCTACCCGGCATGATCCCCAGCACGGGCGAATCATCGGAGCGCCGTGGGAGTGCGGCCACGGCCTCGGCGGGCGAGGCCTCCGACGGCAGCGGGAGGGTGGAGTGATGAGGCACCCGCACGACCCGCGCGCCCTGCCTCCCAAGCCGCGCTGCCTGCCACTCGAAGGCGCTGATGAACAGCCCGGCCGACTGAAGCACTTCCTCGTCGCGGTCGTCGCTCTGCACCCAGTCTCCCGGCGGATAGGCCCAGGCCACCGGCGGGGCCTTGCCGTGCAGCGCGCCGAGGAAGATCAGGTGGAACCGCCGACACGCGAACAGCACCATCGCGTCCGGCCGCTCCGAACGAACGAACCCGACGACATGCCGGCCGATCTCCCACCACAAGGGCACGCTCGCCAGCACCGCCGCCAGCCCGACCTGCCCCAGCCAGGAGGTGTCCTGCACCATGTGCGCCCCTGTCGCCCGCAGAGCCGACCGACCCGCCGCCGAGATCCTCGCCCCGTGGCGCGCCATCAGGCGCTCGGCCAGCAGCGCAGCCGCCACGTCACTCGAGGCCTCGGGCGCCATCAGCAGGATGTGGGGGGGGGAAGCCAAGCGCGACCTCTCCTGAGTCGGGAAACCACCGTTCCGTGGACCGCATGGGCGGCGGCGGGAGGTTCCCGGAGGGTGAGCGCCAACCTCCCTGCGCGGCTCGCCTGCAGGGGGCGTGCATCCTGCCAGAGAACTGTGTGGGGAAGTCCCGGAGCGCCGACCCAGTCTGCCATGGCGCGGCGTGCCGGTCTGAGACGATGGGTATGCCGTTGCTGGGAGCGCCGGCACCCTTGCCGGCTGCTGTGGCAAGTGGACGTTGCCTTGGCCCACGGTGCCCACCTCACAGCAGCACGACCCGCCACCTCTGCCGGCAAGGGTGCCGGCGCTCCCAGCAACGGCAACGGCCATCCTCTGGCCAGGAGCCACCCGATGCCACGGCTTCCCCTTCTGAGCCCTGTCCTGCTCGCCGTGCCGGTACTTCTCGTCCAGGGAGCGCACGCCATGCAGGTGACCGTGGTGCACCACGCACGCCGCACGATCTACCACTCGCCCCAGACGCCCGGCTACACCTGTTGGACCGGCATCTGGAAGATGCCCGACCGCAGCGTGATGATCTGCTTCACGCAAGCTACCGGCCCCATACAGGGATGGCGACCGCGCGCGCCGCTGGATGTCCTCCGGCACATGCCCACCGCCCAGCAGGAGAACCCGGCCTACGACTTCACCGGCCTGGCCCAGGATAACGTCTACCTGCGCTCCACCGATGCCGGGCAGACGTGGACGAAGGTCAGCGCCGACCCCTTCAGCTCCTGCCTCAATGGCTACTGCGGCGGCGGGTTCGCGCTCCCGGATGGCACGATCCTCCGTTCAGCCTGGGGTCAGTCGCTCACCTACGGCGACGTGCCCGACACCGGATTCCTCCAGCGCTCCACCGATGGCGCGCAGACCTGGGGCCCGCCCGAGTACCTCTCCTCCGACCCGCACCTGCAGACCTTCCCCACCCGCATCCGCGCCTTGCGCGACGGCCGCATCCTCGTCACCGGCGGCGCCGGGCCCTATGATCCGGAGACATGGACTTGGATGGCGCAGCTCCCGAAGATCAGGCCCTGCCTGTGGATCAGCCGCGACCCCGAGTGCCGTACCTGGACCGACCCGCTCTACATCGCGCCTGAGGGCGTGAACTACGCTGGCGAGGAGTGGGACCAGGCCGAGCTGGACAACGGTGACCTCCTCGCCGTCCTCCGCACCGCGACCTACGATGCCGCGGGGAACACGCTCAGCCAGGAGCGCCGCCAGAGCCTCCTCACAAAGCGCGGCGATACGTGGGAGCCCGGCCCGATCTCCCCCGCGCCCTTCCCGCACTCAGGCCACCCGGAGCTGCTCGGGATCCGCGAGGGCATCATCCTCCACGTCGCTTCGCCCGCCATCGCTTGGACCGCCGACGCGGGCGCAACGTGGACGCCTCTCGACTGCCCGGGCACCGCCTACTACCCGCACGCCGTGCAGCTCGACGACGGAACGATCCTCATCGTCAGCCACGTCGGCAGCGACGACCCCTACGGCAAGACCGATCAGGCGATTGTGCTCGACGAGCTGAGGCTGGAGGTGCGGTAGGCCCAACAGGAGGTGGTCTGCCGTGTTTGCCCTCGCTATCCTGACGGCGGGCGTCGCCGGCTGTTCCGCTGAACTGCCTCAGTGGCCCGCCACCTCTCCCCTTCCTCGCTGGCAGCCCTCCGACGCCTGGCGGAACTCGGACTTCGCGGTGCTGCAGAGCGAGTTGACGCCCGCGGTGCTGATCTGGTCGAAGTCGAATACGCTGAGGCTCTTCGCCAACCTCGGGCAGTGGGGCTTGGGCGGGCCGACCCTGTTGGGCGCGAGAGTGGGGAAGGGCGACCCCGCCTTGTGGCTCCGAATGGCTCCCCCGGGAGATCAGATGGAGGTGAGTGGGGATCGGCTCACCGCGCCGTGGTTACTGGTGTCGTTCCGTAAGTCCCTCGGGTGGGAAGAGTGGGATGTGCCGTGGGTGGTTGTGCTTCAGCACCGGCCAGTGCGCGTCGGGATCGCTGAGGACGGTCTTGCGCTCGAGTTCGGCGCCGAGGCCGGCTATGTCGTGGCCATGCCGCTGTGCGGCGCGTTCAAGCGCAACACGCTTCCGGCGGAGACCCGGTGGCCTCCGCTCACGGACCGGGCCGACTACCTGCAAGTGCTGCGGCCCGAGGACACAGAGCCGGTCAACCCTCGGGTCTTTGGGCTGTGCGATGCGTGGTCGCTTCTGCTCCTCCGCTGGCCCTTGAGTTGCCGGGAGGACCTGCAGGTCGTGCCTCAGGAGGACGTCTTGCGGGTGCGGGGAGCTTGTGCCTTCGTCCCCATAGAGGATGACTGGGGCACCGAGGCCGTTGAGGCGACTCCCCTCCCTCCGACGCTCGCCCTCGCGCTGACCACTGAGCTCCCGGCCTCGGTGCACGAGCCGACGGTGTGGCTGCCTCCTTTCCTCCCCACTCCCTACGGGCCCTACATCATGACCGAGGGCGACACCTACACAATCGACTTCCCGATCAGGCACCTCAACCAGACCGAGACCCAGCAGCCGCCGAATCTCGACGATCCCATCGTCGCGCTCGCCGCGCAGCAAGTTGCGGAGCGGATGCAGCAGAAGTTCACCGACGGCAGCGAGGAGCGCATCTGGGACCACGGCGGCGGGGGCAACTACTGCTGGCAGGTGATGGGCGACCGTTGGTACGCGAAGGCCCTCGCCTACACGCCCGAGCCGGCGCGCTCGAACGCCAAGGCCTGCCTGGCGGCCTACATGCGTGACTGGGTGCTGAACGAGGCGAAGTACAAGCCCTTCCGGGGCAAGCTGATCCTCGAAGGGCCGGGAATCGGCAACTGGGGCGGGTACGACGACTCCGGCAAGTTCAGTAGCAACATCCTGGAGACGCTCTGGTGCTACGCCTACTACACGGGCGACTGGGACCTCATCCGCGAGCGCTGGGACACGATCCTCAAGCTCTTCGTGACGCCACGCGAGTGCCGCTGGCGGGGCTTCGGGCGCGACGCGATCGCCGAGATGGGCGACGAGGCCGCGCTGGCGCTCTGCCTTGCGCGCATGGCCTACCAGATCGGCGACATGGATACGTATGCCTACGCGGCCTACATCTACACGCGCGAGTGTGTGCACCTGTGGGTGAAGACGAAGCCTGAGTGCGCCGAGTGGTTCCGCGGCCTTCAGCCCTGGCACAGCGTGGAGCCGATGCAGGGGCCCCTCTTCTTGACGAACCTCTGGGGCGATGTCGCCGGCTGGCAGATCGACGGGCCTGACTACCCCAAGGAGACCGGCGAGCGGCAGTACCGCAACCGCTGGGTGCGCTTCGGAAACGAGGACGTGGGCGCGTTCCTGCGCGAGACCGTCGGCGAGGACACGCTGCGCAAGGAACTCGACTGGTGGCTCACCCGTGAAGACAACCCCTACAAGCCCGGCGTCAGCACCGCCCACATCGCGCCCTCGATGGAGCAGCTTCGCTCGCTGCTCCTGAACGAGTCGCCCGCCGACCTCGCGAAGCTCACGCCCATCCAGGACGCGAAGATCGGCCGCGCCGCCGACGCCATCAGCTACTACTGCAGCTTCGTCCGCACTGGCCGCCCGACCCAGTACACGCGCCTCGTCCCAACCGACCTCCCCGACTCCCCCTGGATGCTCGGCCTCGAGCGCGAGTCCGATGGCTCGGATGGCGCCCTCGTCGTGAACGTGCTCAGCAAGGACGGCCAGTGGCCGACGATCTGCGACTGGGGCTGGAAGCCCCCGAAGAACGCGGGGGACCTCCCCGGCGCCGACTGCTGGCCCTACGGCCAGATCATCGCCGGCGACACGCCGCCAACCCTCAAATGGGAGCGCCTGAACTGGGTCACCAACGTGCGCTACGCGGGGTAACGGCAACGCGCTGAACCACGAAGACCGCTAAGAAGGTACGAAGAGACCCAAAGACGTCTTCGTGCCTCTTTGCGCCTTCTTCGCGGTCTTCGTGTTTCAGCCTTTGACCTTCCCCACGGCGAACGCCTTTGCCGGGTTCGTCACCAGCACCCTCTCCCGCTCCGCCTCGCCCAGCCTCGGCGCGAAGTGCCTCGGCAGCCAGTCGAGGGGCGCGACCTCGCCCCCGTTCGGCTCGCCGACGTGGTACCAACCCGCGTCCTGGCTGATCAGCAACTGGTCGGGGATGCGCTTAAGCGCCTCCTGCACCAGCGGGAGCCTCTGCTCGGCATTGGCCACGCGGATGCCGTCGTACTCGATCCACGCGCCTCGTTCGGCCGCCTGGAAGTGGAGGGCCTGGTTCGGCTCCGCGTCCGCGTGAACCCAGATGAACCGCGAGGCCGGTACGCCGAGCTCGGCGAGGACGTCCAACTCCTGTAGCGCGGTGACCCCTTGCGTTGTGTGCGAGGCGATCGCGAGACCGGTCGCCTTCGAGGTCAGCGCGGCGGCGGTGACGATCTTGCGCTGGATGTCGCTCAAGTCGCCCTCATTCGCAGCGATCTTGATGAACCCCGGCTTGATCCGCTCCTCGCCGATTCCCTCCGTCGCCTCGCGGATCCACCTCCCGGCGATCTGCTCCGCTGTCGCCTCGTGCGCGAACGGGGGCAGGAACGGGTCCTTGTACCAGCCCGTGTTCGTGAGGATGCGCACTCCACTCGCCTCGCTCAGCCGCTTCAGTAGCGCCGGGTCGCGCGCCAGGTACTCGGGCGTACACTCCGCCAACGTCTTGATCCCCGTCGCCTTCAGGTCCCTCAGGTACGGCAGCATCCGCGCGAACACCTCATCAGCGTCATACCTCTCCGGCGAGACCTTGTCCGCCCCAATGAAGTCGACCAGGATGTGCTCGTGTACCAGCGTGGGTCCGAGCCTGGTGGGCTCAACCGGTCCCGTTACGCTCTGTATCTTGCCGACGGCCGTCTGGGCGGAAGCGGCGCAGTATACGACCAGGGCGAATGCAGTCACCAAGCCACTGGGAATCCACATGCGGAGCCTCGCAGAATACGAGATGTGCATCTCCGCAAGTTCGCCCCGGCGGGCGAGGGGTCCTCGAACACCGTGCGTTGGTGTTGGTCCGCTCCCAATGGCGCCCTGAGGGGCGGAGCTCGCCGGAGGCCCACAGGAGAATTACGGCGTTCAAGTACCAGATATAGCATACTTCGGGCACGAACTGCCGATGGGCCCGCTGACCTCGGGGATAGGAAGGCACACGCCATGACTCATCGATCCCTGGTCGCTTTGGGGGCGCTTCTCGCGACGTCGGTCTGCCGCGCCGGCGGTCCGTACACGGTCACGACGACCGCCAACTCCGGGGCAGGCAGCCTCCGGTGGGCGATCACTCAGGCGAACTTGCCCGGCGGCGAGTACTCCTCCATCAAGTTCGCTAGCGCTCTGAAGGGCAGGATCATCAAGCCGACCTCGGCGCTGCCGTCGATCACCCAACGGTACGTGTCGATCCTCGGCGACATCGACCAGGACAACGCCCCCGACATCCAGCTCGACGGCAGCCTCCTCGCCCGCGATGGGAGCACACCCGGTCTTGAGGTCTGGAACGCCCCACACTGCACCATCGGCGGCCTGTCCGTTGTCCGGTTCCCGGGGAGCGGCATCCGGGCGTTCAACTCGGACGCCCTGTACCTCTTCTCGTGTCACCTGGGCGTGGACCTCACAGGAACGGTCAAGCTGATCAACGACTTTGCCGACCTCTATCTGTTGGGATGCACCAACGCGAGCATCCTCGGCGGGATGGGCCCCGTCCAGCGCAACATCCTCTCCGGTGGCGTCGTTGCCTCCGGCGTACTCGCCTACGGACTGCTGATGCAGGACTGCTCCGGCTGCGACGTCATTGGCAACTACTTCGGCCTGACCCGCGACGGACGGAAGGCCTTCGGCGGTGGCTGTTACGGAGTGGGTCTGGCCAAGAACGCAACGGGGTGCACCAGCAACCTCATCACCGACAACGTGTTCGCCGGGGTGCGCGACGGCATCCGCGTCGCCGGGGGCGCCACAGAGCTCAATGAGATCAAGGGGAACTGGTTCGGGCTGAAGGCCGATGGACAGACGGTCGTACCGGGCATGGACTTCGGCGTCTACGTCTACGGAAGCGCCCACGATAACCTGATCGGCAACCCAGGTTGGGGCAACGTGTTCGGGGGCTGCCAGGCCGGCGTGGGGATTGGCGGCAAGGGCACGAGCCAGAACACCATCCAGGCCAACTGGTTCGGCTTGGATGCCGGCGGCATCCAGGTGCGGGGCCTGCGGTATGGGGTTCTCGTGGGGGACGCCGGCCCACAGACCATCGGAGGCGCCACCGCCTCAGCGGGCAACCTCTTCGCGCCCAGCGACCCACTGCCACCTACGATCGCCATCAAGTTCCTGCAGGGCGGCTCCGGCTCGATCGTGCGCTACAACCGCTTCGGCCTCCTGCCCAGCGGAGGGACCGCCGATCCGACCACCACCCACATCCTGAACGACGGCGCCAACGTGGATGTCGTGGACAACACCTTCGTCGGGCCGAGCATTGCGCTGGACCTCACGGGGCTCGGCGCCAGTAGCCGGGTGCTGCGCAATCGCTTCCGCAACTGCGTCTATGCCGCCGTGCGCCTGCAGAACCAGGCGCACGCTTCTCTCGGTGACCTGGACTCCCAGTTCGTCGGCGAGGGCCGCAACGTCTTCGCGCTCAGTAACCTCTGGAACATCCGCAATGAGACGCCGAACCGGCTGCTGGCCGAGGGCAACACCTTCGGCGCCACCACCAAACCCGCGATCGACGCGAAGATCTGGGACAAGCTCGATGACGCCACCCTCGGCCGGGTGGACTACATCCCCCTGCAGGGCGGCATCATCCCTACGGGCGGAACTGAGGGTGCAGCAAGCCTCGCCCTCAGTGGCGCGACTGCTCTGCCGACCGCGACCGGCGCTGAGATTGTGTTCAGCGTCTCCGCACCGGCTCGGGTGACCGTCGAGGTGCTCAACCTCGCCGGACGCCCGGTCGCTCTGCTCGCCAGGGACCGCGCGGCCGACGCGGGCTCCCAGCGCCTCCTCTGGACCGGCCGCACCACCACCGGCTCCCTCGCGCCCTCCGGCCCCTACTTCATCCGCATCCTCGCCCACGACAATACCGGCCGCAAGACGACCGCTCTCGCCCCTCTGTATCTGCGACGGTAGAGCGGCTGCACCACCGGTCGTCCCTGCATTGCCTCCCCCTTGGCGCGACCCGTCCGTAGCGAGGCAGACGTCCTTGCGCACGCGCCGCAGTTGACTTCGCACGTTCCCGGCAGTATCATCTGCCCACGAGAGGGCGTGATCTCCATGCGCAAGACGCCTGACAGAGTGCCAACGGGCAACCTCACGGAAGCCTGGGGTCGGTTTGAGCCCGAAACGCCCCTGGTGGTGGGCAGCCCCTGGTGGGTGGACTGCCACGACGCGCGCGGCGGACCCGATCTGGTTCGGCGGATTGCCTTGCGCGTGGGACGTGCCTGCGAAGCCGGTACGTTCGTCCACGACCTCTTCACCGGGCACCGCGGGTGTGGCAAGTCTACAGAGCTGAACCGGGTTGCGGACGCCCTCACGGCCGAGGGCCTGTTCGTCCTGTCCTTCGACGCGCTCGACTTCCTCGATCCCATGAATGTCGAGTTCGGTGACGTCCTCCTTGGGATCGCCCGGCGCGTGGTGGAGGACCTCGCCCGTAACGATGTGCGGCTCGCTCCGGCGCTACTCGACCAGGTCTACGCCTGGTTCGCGGACCGCGTAGAGACGCAGGTGGGGATCAAGAAGAGCGAGATCGAGGCCGCCGCGGGGGCCGAACTGCAGGGGCTGCCGATGCTGGTCAAGCTCTTCGCCCGGCTGAACACGGCCCTCAGGATGGGCGAGGAGAGCCGGACCGAACTCCGTCGCGTCATCCGGGAGCAGATCGGCGTCCTGACCAGCCGCCTCAACGAACTGCTGCGCAGCGCCAGAACCCAACTCCGTAGGCGTGATTGCCGCGACCTCGTCGTCATCGTGGACAACCTCGACCGCATCAGCCCCGCCCCGGATCCGGCGCTGGGCGGCAAGAGCCCGCATGACGTGATCTTCTGCGACTACGGCCGCCAGCTCGTGTCGCTCGATTGCCACACCATCTACACTGTGGGCGTGGGCCTGGTTCTCTCCCACCAGTGCTCCCAGCTCTCCGCCATCTACGGCGAGGTCCACCACCTCCCGATGGTCAAGCTACACACGCGCGGCGGCGCGCCGTTTCCTCCCGGGTGCCGGGTGATGGAGCAGGTTGTGACTCGACGCGCGAAGCCTGAGCTGTTCGAGAGCGGCGCTCTGGAGGTTCTCTGCCGGGAGTCTGGCGGCAATCCACGGGATCTTGTCCGCCTCGTTCGCATTGCGATCGAGCACCGGGATGAGCCACCGATTACGATGCAGGCGGCCAGCACCGCCTGCCAGGAACTCACCAACGAGTTCCGCTGGCTCAACGATGGGCAGTTACAGGCTCTCAGAGCCCTCGATCAGAGCCCCCAGAAGACGATCTCGATGACGGACGAGGAGAAGCTGCTGCTGACGGCCCGGGCGATCCTCGGATACGGGAACGGCGACGACTGGTACGACGTGCATCCCGCCGTCCGACGAATGCAGCGGTTCAGGGCCGTGGAGCCGAAGGCCGATGAGTGACCAGGCCGCCCCTGCCGTGGCGCTGGACCCGAATGAGGCAGCCCTCGCGGCTGTGGAACGCGCCTTGCGCCGGGCGGGGGGGTTCGCGCTGTACTTGATGCGCTGCAATGCGTCCGCGCTACGGCGCGAGGCTCTCGGCCGACTGCGCGAACGCTCGAGCGGCTCGGGCCGTGAGATCGTCGAGATCGACCTCGATGGGCCTGTCACGGACCTCCTATCCCTCCTGCGGGAACGCGTGGCGTCCTCGGGTCCGGCTCCGCTTGCCGTCTCGCTCTCTGGGCTGGAGCTGTCCATCCCGGCGTCCACCGATGGCGGAATCCTCGCTGCACTCAACGTCCAGCGCGAGTCGCTGCCCTCCGTCGTGCCCTGCCCACTCCTGCTCTGGCTGCCCGAATACGCCATGCAGCGTCTCATCGTCGGGGCGCCGGACTTCTACGCCTGGCGCTCCGCCGAGTACCAGCTTGCCGCGGCCGGGCCTGCGGGGGCTCCGGCGATCTGGGAGGAACTGCCCGGAACGGGCTGGCAGGTTCGCAACCTGTTGCCGGACGACAGGGAGCGCCGGAGGCAGGCCCTGGAGGGCATGGTTGAGGAACTCCGAAGTCTGCCGCCCGGGGCAGTCCGCGATTGGGACCTCTCGATGGCGTTGCGCGACCTGGGCTTCCTCGCTCTCGGGAGGCATTCCCTTGACGAGGCTCAAAGGCGCTACGATGAGGCCCTCGAGATCGACCAACGCCTCGGCAACGCGTACGCCGCGGCGATGACCTACCACCAGTTGGGCATCATCGCCGAGGAGCGCCGCCGCTTCGACGAAGCCCAGGAGTCGTACGAGAAGAGCCTGGAGACTCACCTGCGCCTCAGCGACGAGCAGGGCGCGGCGGCCACCTACCACCAGTTGGGCAACGTAGCCTACTTGCAAGGCCGCTTCGATGAAGCCGAGGAGTGGTACCAGAAGAGCCTCGAGACTCACCTGCGCCTCAGCGACGAGCAGGGCGCGGCGGCCACCTACCACCAGTTGGGCGTGATCGCCCAGGAGCGCCGCCGCTTCGACGAAGCCGAGGAGTTGTACCAGAAGAGCCTCGAGATCACGCTGCGCCTCGGCGACGAGCACGACGCGGCGAAGACCTACCACCAGTTGGGCGGGGTCGCCGAGGAGCGCGGGGACATGGGTCTGGCTGCGGAGCACTTCCGGCAGGCCCTTACCGTCTTCGAGCGCCTTGACGATCCCTATAGCGCGGAGACCGCGCGCGAAGCCCTCGCCCGCGTCACCGGCAAGCCGTAGCCCCTCCTTCTCCCGTGTCGTGCCGTTCTGGGCGCCTGGTTCGTGGTGGTTGGCGGGGCTGTGGTTGAGGCTGTGGGTAGGGTGGGCCGCGCGCCCTATCTCTCGCGCACCATCGTGACCGCGCCGTCCTCCCCAACCTGCATCCGTCCTGCGTTTACCCGGCGGTCCAGTGCGCCCGTGTCGGCGATCATGCGCTCATCCGAGCGGCCGATGCGGTCGGGCACCCAGATGCCGAAGCGTACGTCGAAGGTCTTCCCGCGCGCCTCGACGGGTGGGTCGATGAGGAAGCCCATCTCGACGGTGCCTGGTTGGCTGAGCATCTTCGCGGGATCGGCGGCGTCGGGTTGGCCGAAGAAGACGATCTTGCCGTCCTGTTCGAAGTGGCAGAAAGGCGTGGCGCCGGCGGGCAGCGGGTCGTGGATGGTCCAGGTCACGGGCAGCAGCCACTTGCCGTCGCGCGGCTGGAGGTCGCCGACCTGCGCGCCATAGTGCCCGGTGATGGCGATCTTCCCGAGTCGGTACGCGAGCAGCCCGTCGCCGTCGGGCAGCGGCAGGCGGATCGTCGGCGTGCCGAGGCGCGTGCCCACGGCGATGTAGAGGTCATACTCGCCGGGGCGCTGGTTGAACGGCAGCCCGAAGGCGATCTCGCGTCTGCGAGATTCGGCCTGGCCGGGCGGGCCGACCGGTAGATCGCGCATGTCGAAGCCCTCGTCAACGAACACGCCCGCGATGCCGCCTCGCGCGTCCTTCAGGATCACCGTCGGGTAGCCGTGCGGGTAGCAGGGCGCGACGCCCGCGTTGCGCCATTCGCTGGCGAACTCGAGCTTCGAGTCCAGCCTCATGCGCGCCGGCCAGCTGGCCTCCACGAGCTGCAGCCGGTAGCCCATCCGCAGGCTCATCTTCTCGATCAGCGCGCGCTGTTCGTTGAGGAACTCGCGCGGCCACCAGTGGATCGACGGGTAGCTGGCGTGGTACTCCTCCAGGGCCTGCAGGTACAGGCTCCCGTCCTGCCAGTTGCCCCGGTCTCGCGAGCCGCCGTAGTGCTCGCTCTCCAGCACCACCGGGTAGCTCGGCCAGAAGCTCTGCGCCATGTCCGCGTGGAAGTAGGCGTTCGCGCCGCCCTGCACGAGGATGCTGTCGTCCCGCAAGGTCAGGCCCTTCTCCAGCGCGTAGTCGATCGCACCGTTGCCCCGATCCTGCAGCACGAAGTCGTCGTTCGCCGCCAGCAGCGTGTGCTGGAAGTGCTTCAGGTGCAGGTCGATGTGCCGCTCGATCGTGTCCGCCGAGTAGGGCAGCGCACTGCTGTGGTACGTATGCCCCTCACCCCACACGCCGAAGGACCCGACGTCGATCCACGCCACATTCGGGTCGCCATCGTAGCGCGCGGCCGCGGCGGCGAGGAAGCGGTCGAGCTTCTCCAGGAAGATCGGGTCGTCGTAGTCCGGCTCCCAGAACGGGCCGTCCTCCTGCACACCCTTGCCGGGGGTGAAGTTGTGGCCCTTCGCGCCCGCCTGTTGCACCCACTCCGGCGTC
>VGFC01000181.1 GCA_016869045.1 Armatimonadota bacterium | reverse complement strand
GTGACCGCAGTGAGCGCACCGCATCGCACCTGCACCTCCTCCGGCACGCAGAGCGGGCGACCGCGCAAGTGCGTCCTGCTATTCGAAACGGCCGGGCGCCCATCCTCCTTGCGCGGCCGTCGGGAGGGAGTACCGGTGAGCGCGGTTGGCCGGGGCCGCGTACTCACCCAGCCACAGCTCAGTCAGTGTGGCGTGGCCGCGGACGTCACCTTGCTGGCGGCCCCGTTGGGGGCAGTCGTGGAGCGGCCCTCGAGGAACCGGAAGGTCCCCAGTATCCTGTCGAAGTCCCTCTGGTGGGCGGCCAGGGAGTTGGGGGGCGCTTCCAGGGAGACCTCGTACCCGGTCCCCCGGTGCTCGAGGAAGTACCACCCCAAGTCACGCTGGCCCGACTTGAGCAGGACGCGGCGCGCTGGTTCGCCCGCGAGCGTGAGGTTCGTCGCGTCTGCCTCGCGGCGCATCCCGTGGATCGAGTCGAGACGCTCGTCAGTGAATGCCGCCAACGCGTAGTCGCTGCACAGGTCCGCGGCACCGATGTAGAGCCTCAGCGCTCCGCCATCCGGCAACGCCTTGAAGGCCCAGAACTGCCTTCTCCTGTTGTCCACCACTCGAAGGGGGATCCCTGCCAACGCGCCACCAAGGCTCTTCAGTGGCTGTGCGCCCGCCTTGGCCTCCGCACCTCGATCGTAACGCCACCCCGCGGGCTTGAGGACCGTATACGTGTCGGTGCCAAAAGTCTGGGCCGCGAGGGTCTCGCCATCCAGCACCCACGGGTCGTCGAGCAGCTCAACCGCGTCTAGTGCCTTGTCAAACTCAGACTGATGTGCGGCCAAGCGCCCCGTGGGAGCCTCCATGGAGACCTCAAAACCGACGCTCTCGTGCAGGAAGAAGCAGATAGCCGCCTCTCCCTTCTGCACCTTCACCACCACTCGCCGGGCAGGTCTGTGCTTGAGAGTGAAGTCAGAGCTATCCTCCACAGGTCGGGCGCCGGCGGACAAGGCGGCGTCCAGGCACTCCCAGGAGAAGTCCGCCAGCGTCGTGCCCGGCGGGAGTTCGTGGACAACGACCGTCAGCACCAGCGTGTCGTCGCCGGACGGTCGGCGCTTGGCGGTGAAGCCGCGCGTGTTCCGCGCCGACGTCGTTCCCACGAGTTGCCATCCAGCAGGCCTGTGCACGGCATACGACTCGGCGCTGAGGAGCGGCGAGGCGAGGGGGTGCGCTTCTGCATGGGCCTGGCTCTCGGAAGTCGATGACTCCCGAGGCTGGCCCCCGGGGGCGGGCGGCCCAAGGGGCTCCGCGACCCACGGCGCCTCCGTGGTGCGGGGCGACTCGCAGTGCAGCACCGCAAACAGGACCAGCACCAAGGCGAGGACGATGATCACGGCCAACTGCGCTTGTCGCACAGTCAGCGAGCGCGAGCGCGTAGGCGGCCGCGAGGCGAGGGGACTGCCGCAGCGGGTGCAGAAGGCCGAATCGGCGGGTGTCTCGTGACCGCAGTGAGCGCACCGCATCGCACCTGCACCTCCTCCGGCACGCAGAGCGGGCGACCGCGCAAGTGCGTCCTGCTATTCGAAACGGCCGGGCGCCCATCCTCCTTGCGCGGCCGTCGGGAGGAAGTGGCGCTGGACGCAGTGAAGCACGCAAGGGATTGGCCAACGCAACTCGGAGGAAGGTGACGCCGTGCTTGCCGCCGTTCTGGAAGCCGTCGGGAAGATGCCGCTGCGTGAGGTACCCAAGCCGCAGGCCGGGCCGGGCGAGGTCATCGTGCGCGTCAAGGCATGCGGGATCTGCCAGACCGACTACCTGGCCTACACGGGCGGCCGCACGAACTGGACGCCCGGACTGATCGTCGGACACGAGATCAGCGGCGTCATCGACGAGGTCGGCCCAGGGGTGACGAGCTGCACGGAAGAAGACGAGGTCGTCGTGTCGCCGGCGGGGTTCTGCGGGCTCTGTCGGTGGTGCCGGACAGGGCTGCAGCACTACTGCAGTGACGGGTTCGTGATCGGCGGTGAGGGCTTCGAGCGCGTGCTGAACGGCGGGTTCGCGGAGTACGTGCGCGCTCCCGCGAGCGTGATCTACCCGAAGCCGCCGAACGTCTCCTTCCCCGCCGCGGCGCTGACCGAACCGCTCGCCGGCTCCTACAAGGGCCTGATCGAGTACACGCAGATGCGCGTGGGCGAGGACCTCGTCATCATCGGTTGCGGCGGGATGGGGCTGCTCGTGGGCTCTATCGCGCACGCCACCGGCGCGGGCACGCTGATCTGCATCGACATCGAGGACTTCAAGCTGGACTACGCGCGCAAGATCGGCGCGACCCATGTCATCAATTCGACGACGACCGACGCGAAGCAGGCGGCCTATGACATCCTCCCGGAGGGCCCCGACATCGTGTTCGAGGCAGCAGGTACACTGCCGGCGGCGGAGCTCCAGATGGACCTGTGTCGCCGCGGCACGCGGGTGAACATGTTCGGGGTCATCGTGCCGGGCACGATCCCCGTCTCGCCCGCACGTGTGCACTTCCAGGAGACGCGGGTTGACGCGTCCTTCTCGGTGAACCCCAAGGTGATGACGCGCTCCCTCGACCTGCAGCGCAAGGGGCTCGTCGACCCGAGCGTCATCGTCACCCACGAGGTGCCGCTCAGCGAGATGCCGCGGGCGCTGGAGGTCATGGGGTCGGCGGAGAGGATCAAGGTCGTGGTGAGGCCCGGCGAGTGAAGGCGACGGAACGAAAGCGGGAAGCTCTGAAGACCTGAAGAACGGCGAAGACGGCGAGGCAAGGCATGAAGATCATACGGGTAGACACGAGGGACTGGGGGGTCCGGGAGGAGATGCTGGAGGCAGAACGAGGGCACTACGGCGGGCGGCTGCTGACCTCGACCATCGTGGCCGACGAAGTGCCGCCGCTGTGTCACCCCCTCGGGGCGGGCAATAAGCTCGTGATCGCGAACGGCGTGTTCGCAGGCCATGCGAACGCGCCGTGCTCGGGCCGCATCTCGGTCGGCTGCAAGAGCCCCCTGACCGGAGGCATCAAGGAGTCGAACACCGGCGGGGATGTAGGCACGTATCTCGCACGGCACGGGATCCGCGCGATTGTGCTGGAGGGCCTGCCGGAGGGAGATGAGTGGAAGGTCCTGCATGTGGATGAGGACGGCGTCAGCGTTCGGTCGGGGCAGGCGTATGTGGGCCTGAACACCTACGATACCGTCAGCGCGATCCGCAGGGACTTCGGGGAGAAGGCCACCGTCCTGTGCATCGGCCGCGCGGGCGAGCAGCGAATGAGTGCGGCGAGCATCGCGCTCACCAGCATCGAGGGGCCGCCGTCGAGACACTGCGGCCGGGGCGGCACGGGCGCGGTGATGGGCTCGAAGCGTCTGAAGGCGATCATCGTCGAGCCGACGCCGGGCAAGGGCACGCCGCCGGCGGATGAGGCGCAGTTCGGCCGCCTGTGCGCGGACTTCGCCAAGGAGGTCCGCGAGGCGCGGAGGATCCTGCGGGAGTATGGCACCGCGAACCTCGTGAACATCATCAACGAGCTGGGGGGCCTCGCGACGCGGAACTTCAGCGCGGGGAGTTTCGAGCATGCCGAGGAGATCAGCGGTGAGAAGCTGCGGGAGCTGATCGACGCCCGCGGCGGCGCGCACGGACGCCCCTGCATGCCCGGCTGCCCGATCCAGTGTGCGAACCGCTACGTATGCGAGGACGGGACCGTCGTCGATGACATCGAGTTCGAGTCCATCGTGCTGCTCGGCTCGAACCTGGGGATCGGGAACCTCGATGACCTCGCGAGGCTGGAGCGCATGTGTGACGACGTGGGGCTCGATACCATCGAGGTGGGGAACACGATCGGCGTGCTGATGGAGGCCGGCGTGCTT
The DNA here is from genome assembly GCA_016869045.1 of Armatimonadota bacterium. Taxonomy (GTDB): domain Bacteria; phylum Armatimonadota; class Zipacnadia; order Zipacnadales; family VGFC01; genus VGFC01. Next base: position 10,320 of record VGFC01000181.1, on the reverse strand, counting down.
GAGTTTGGCGACGGGAAGGGTGCGCTGCGGCTGCTGGAGGAGTTGAGCGAGGGAACGCCGCTGGGCAGAATCATCGGCGCGGGCGCCGCGGTCGCGGCCAAGGCCTACGGCGTGCGGCGTGCCCCCACCGTGAAGGGCCAGGGCATGGCTGCCTATGATCCGCGCGGCCTGAAGGGGATGGGCGTCACCTACGCAACCAGCCCCATGGGCGCCGACCACACCGCCGGCGCCGCGATTCCCAACCGCCCGGGCATCGGCGAACTCGAACTCGCCACGATGGATAAGCAGGATAAGGACCTCGTGAGCTACGACCTGCAGATCCTCACCGGCGCGCTCGATGCGCTCGGCGTCTGCATGTTCACCGGCCCGGCCGTCGGCCCCGTGCAGACCTGGGCGAAGATCCTCTCAGCCTTCACCGACGAGGAGTGGACCTTCCGCCGCCTCCTCGAACTCGCCCACGACATGATCCAGCTGGAGATCGACTTCAACCGCCGCGCCGGCTTCAGCAAAGAGCACGACCGCCTCCCCGAGCACTTCCTCTGCGAACCTCTACCGCCGAAGGGCCCGGTGTTCGACGTGGAGGAGGAGAAGCTGGACGGCGTGACGGGGGGGCTGAGGGTGGAGGACAGGCTGACGGAGGAGTAGGCGCAGCGAGGACTCTGGCAGACTTGAGCGTACTGGCCTATGCTGGGTATAATGGCCGCACCACGCGGATGAGGGCGGACTGGCATGATCACCAAGGTCCACGCACGCAACTACCGTAGCCTCGGCGACGTGGAGGTCGAACTCGGCCCCCTGACCGTTCTCGTCGGCCCGAACGGCTCAGGTAAGAGCAACTTCGTCGATGTTCTGCGCTTCCTCAGGGATGCGTTTGCGCACGGCCTCGATGCAGCGATCGCCAGTCGGCACGGCATGGCGGAGGTCAAGAGGCGGGCACGGGGGAGGTCCCGTGATGTTGCGCTCCGGCTCAGCTTCGACGGGATCCCCATGCAGCTTCACGTCGAGGTGGACCTCGAGGGTGAATATGGCTGCGAGATCGCGAGTTCACACAACGGAGGCTACAGGGTCAGGAGCGAGGATCTGTCGCTGGTGGCTGCCGGCGATCTGGGTGACCCTCAGCACTTCGCGACCAGGGACGGCCAGATCATCGCTCACAGTGAGGTCTTCTGGGGCGGTCCGGAGACGTTGAGCACCGCCCTGCTCGCTCCCCTCGCCCCCATACCGTGGGCCCAGCGACTGGTGGAGCACCTGGCCACTTTCGGCTTCTACAACGTCGCCCCCGACCTGCTGCGCGAGCCCCAGAAGGCCGGGGCAGAGCGCCCACTGGACCGGCGCGGGGAGAACCTGGCCTCTGTCCTGGCGGACATCGCCCGTGGCCGCTCGGGGTTCCTGCCCGAGATCGTCGAGGCGATCAGGGTTCTGGTGCCGTACATCAGCGACGTCCGGGTAGCGAGGGTCGGCGGATACCTGATCTTGCGCTTCCTCCACAACGGCGGGGACGGGTGCCGGCACTGGTTCGATGCGTCCCAGGAGTCGGATGGCACGCTGCGGATGCTCGGCGTGCTCACCGCACTGTACCAGGACCCGCCTCCAGGCCTGATCGTGCTTGAGGAGCCCGAACTCACGATCCACCCGGGGATGCTGGCGCTGCTGCGTGACTGCATCGAGGAGGCGGCATCCAAGCGGACGCAGGTCATCGTCACTACGCACAGTCCCGACCTGATGTCGCTGTTCGACGTAGGCGTGCTGCGGGTCGTGGAGATGACGGAGGAGGGCACCAAGATCGGCCCGGTCGCGGACTGGCAGAAGCAGGTCGTGCACGAGAAGCTCTTCTCGCCCGGGGAGTTGGTGCGCATCGAGGGGCTCCACATGGAGCCCGCTGGGGAGTGAGGCGCCTGTGCCCGCGATCATTCCTGTCGTGGAGGGCCAGGGCGAGGTAGCGGCGGTCCCTGTGCTGCTGCGCAGGCTGCTGGGGGATCGGGATGCGCTCGACATCGGCGTCGCTAAGCCCGTCAACGCCCACGGCTTCGGCGGCCTGACCAAGCGCCTGGAGCACTTCCTGGAACTCACCCACTGGCGGCCGGGGTGTGGGGCGATCCTCGTGCTCCAAGACGGAGAAGGCGGCTGCCCTGCCGCGATGGCCAGGGAGTACTCGCGGCGCACGACGGAGGCCGGGTGCAAGCACCCGGTGGCCGTCGTCATAGCCAACCGGATGTATGAGAGCTGGCTGATCGCAAGCCTGCCGACTACGCTGCCCGGTGCGGCGCCCTATGAGGGCGACCCGGAGGCGGTGTCGTCGAAGGCGTGGCTGGACAGCCGAATGCGCCCCGACCGGGCTTACAGGGAAGTCGCCCACCAGCCCTCGATGACCTCCCGTCTCGACCCCGCTCTGGCCCGGCGATGCCGCTCCTTCCGACGCCTCGAAGCTGCTCTCGACTTCCTCATCGAGTGCATCCGCACAGGCACGACCGGCATCAGCCCTCCGCCGTGAGCGGCGGAACGCGCCCTACTCCAGCACCTCCGCCGCCTCGGCTATCGCCGCGGGCGCATCGACGTCCCACGGACACCGTTCCGCGCAGTCGCCGCACTCCACGCATTCGGAGGCCTTGACCGTCAGCCGCGCATACGCTTCGCGCGCCATCTCACGCGCGCCGCGTTGCGCCATGTCGAGGAGGCGGGTGACGGCGGCGATGTCGATGCTGACGGGGCAGGGGAGGCAGTGATTGCAGTAGACGCAGGAGGCGGACTCGACGGTGCCGAGGTCCTGCAAGGCCTGCGAGAAGTCGCGCTGTGCGTCGGTCGCATCGACGTAGCTAAGGGCATCGCGGAGTTCGGCGTGGTCCTGCGGGCCGGGGAGGACGGTCGTCACGCCGCGCTGGGCTAGGGCGTAGGCGAGACAGGAGACGGGCGTGACGGCCTCAGAGGCGTGCTCGCGCAGGAGCCGGCCGCCGGCGTACGGCTTCATCGCGATGAGGCCGATGTTGCGCTCCAGGCAGGCGTCGAGTAGCTCCTGGCGACCCTCGCGGCTGTGTTCCAGCATGTGAATCTGGATCATGATGAGGTCAACGAGGCCGCTTGTCACCGCCCGGAGCGCGATGGGCGGGTTGTGTCCGCTGAAGCCGATGAAGCGCGCCTTGCCTTCCTGGCGGAAGCGGTCGGCGAGGGGGTAGTGCTGCGACATCACAACCTCGTAGTCGTCGGGCTCGTCGCAGTTGTGCAGGAAGAGCACGTCGAGGTAGTCGGTACGCAGGCGCTTCAGCAGATCGTGGACGTATTCCTCGCTGAGCGCGAGGTCGCGGGTGCGGGCATACTGGCCGTCCTGGCAGGAAGCGCCCAGGTGCCCCGCGACCAGCACCTCCTCGCGCCTCCCGGCGATGGCTTCCCCGTACTCATCGCGAATCCCGGGTTGGGCCCAGAAGACGTCGAGGTAGTTGACCCCGGCGTCCATCGCGGCGCGGATCACCGAGACGGCGTGGCCCTTCGGCTTGTCGATCAGGTGTTCGCAGCCGAGGCTGACGACGCCAACCTCGAGGTCTGTACGGCCGAGCGTGCGGCAGAGCATGGATGCCCTCCGTGGTGCGGGAACGCGGTCACTGCGCCGGGGCTTCGTCATCCGGAGCGTCGCCCCCTGCCGGAACCCGCCAGCGGCCTCAAAGGCCGACGGCGGGAAGGCGAGGAATGGCCTGTGAGTGGGCACGGAGGGAGGAGAAGACGATGGTTACTGCACTGATGGGAGCCATGGTGATGACGGCATGGGCGCAGGAGGGGTTCATCGATCACGGTGTGGGCGCGCCGGCGGCGGAGAGCCGGGGCGTGGTGTGCGTGGAGGCTGATGGGCGCGCGGTCGCGATCTGCTGCTCGCTCGATATGAGCCCGCGCGGGTGGGTGCTCGTGACGGATGCCGATAGCGGCGAGACCACGCAGGTCCACTTCCCCGAGGGCGTGCCGAACTCGCCGCCGTTCGCATCGCTGATGAGCGCCAACGGGAGGTTCTACACGTTCGCCGGGAAGGTGCTGCTTGAGTTCGAGCCGGGCAAGCGACAGTGGCTCTTCTCGGGCACGCCCGCGGCGAGCGAGGAGTGCTACTGCGGCTCGGCAATGTGCGACGGACCGGGCGGGCTCATCTACGCAGGGGGCTACCCGAACTGCCGGCTCGTTTCGTTCGACCCTGAGACGAAGGCGATGAAGGATGTCGCTCAGCTCGATCCGGCCGAGCACTACGTGATGTCGCTCGTCGCCGACTCGGCGGGTTGGCTGTATGCGGGGATCGGCACGGCACGCCAGAACCTCGTGGCATGCAACCCGCAGACGGGCGAGGTTCGGCAGCTGGTGGCCGAGGCGGACCGCGCGCTGGGGTCGGGGTCCGTGTACCTCGGGCAGGACGGCAAGGCGTACGGCCAGTGTGGGGGCAAGTGGTTCCGCATGTTCGAGGGCAGGGCGGAGGAGACCCCAGCAGATCAGCGCGGGCCCGCGCAGGCGACCGGGGCCATCGGCTGGGGCCAGACTACGGGTACGTTCCCCGACGGTCGCAGGCTGAAGGCGTACAACCTGCCGGAGCGGTACCTGGAGATCGAGGACCCGAAGAGAGGCGAGGTGAAGCGGCTCACCTTCGACTACGAGTCCGAGGGCGCGATGATCACCTCGCTGACCGCGGGGCCGGAGGGGCTGGTCTACGGATCGTCCGCACACCCGATGCACTTGTTCGTCTGCGACCCCCCGACGGGGAAGCTCACCGACTGGGGCGGCATTCCGCGCGTGGGTGGGGGCAACTTCTGCGCGATGGCGACGCAGGGGGGGTATCTGTTTGGCGCGGCATACTCGGGCGGCTACCTGTACCGGTATGACCCGAGCAAGCCGTGGAACGGTGAGACGGGCGACGACCCGAACCCGAAGCTCATGGCGCAGTTCAACGAGGACGTGCACAGGCCCCGCTGGTGCCTCGCACACCCGGACGGCAGGCATGTGATCATGGCGGGGTTCATGGGCTACGGGCTGCGCGGAGGGGGCCTCGCGATCCACGATGTCGAGACCGGCGACACGCAGCTCCTGAAGCACACCGACGTGATCCCCGATCAGAGCACGATCGCGCTCGCGGCGCTGCCGAACGGCGACCTCGTCGGCGGCACGAGCATCCAGACCCCCGGGGGCGGCCACGCGACGGCGACGGAGGGTGTGCTGTACATCATGGACTGGGCGACGAGGAAGGTGATCTGGCAGACGGTGCCCGTGCCGGGAGCGGCGGAGGTCTGCAGCCTGGCGGTCGATCCGGACGGGCTCGTGTACGGCATCGCGAGCAACTTGGAGTTCTTCGTCTTCGATCCCGCGAAGCGGGAGATCGTCCACCGCGCGAGCCTCGCGGAGTACGGCGGCCTGCCGAGGCAGGTGTTCGTCAACGGTGAGGACGGACGCGTGCTGGGCATCCTGAGCAAGTCCATCATCCGCATCGAGCCGAAGACCTTCGCGGTCGAGAAGCTCGCCGACGCGCCGGCCGGGATCAGCGCGGGCGTTGCGGTGCTCGGAGGGCGGCTGTACTTCGCGTCGGGCTCGCATCTGTGGAGCTACGGGCCGTAGGTCGCGGCCCGGGCCTCTACCACCAGTCCTCCCCGGGTGTCGGAGGCACAACCGGCGGGGCCCAGACGCGCCCCGCGAGGAGCCTCCACGGCCGACGGCCGACGCCACCGACGTACAGGTCGCACATCAGCGCCTGCGTGTCCTGTCGCATGGCGGTTGCGATGAAGTGGCGCTGGCCGGCCGGGCGAGCGTATGGGCGGAGCGTCAGGTCCTTGAGGACGACTGTCCCGCGTCCAGTCTTGAGGTCCGTGAGCTTCACCTGCCAGCGGCCCGGCACGCGCTCGCAGACGGCCAGTACGTTCCAGATGCGCGCGGTGTCGCGGAGGTCGAGCTGGGGGAGCATCTCAAAGCCCGTCGGGGTGACTCGGAAGGTCGTGACAGTCTCCGGGCCTGTGAGTCGGCCGGTGCAGAACTCGACCGTCTGCCCGTGAATGACCCACTCCTCTGTCACGACCGGCGCGTCCCGCGCAGGCGAGTGGCCGGGCACGGCTTGCACGAGGCACGGGGCCTCGCTTGGCTTGAGATAGTGGCCACGCTGGCGCGGACGGCTCTCCACTGCCCAGTAGCTCGAGTCGGGAGAGATCTGACGGATCCTGCCCTCGCCCTCTGCGACCGGGTCCCCCCCATCCGGTCCGAACAGCTCCCAGCGCGGCTTGCCATCCGCCAACCACTGCTCGACAAGGCCGGAGCCATCAGGGAGCCAGCGGAACGTGCGCAGCTTCGGACTGGGGCCAGCGCGGGTGTCGACCACGCACCTGTGGGTCCGCGTGTGGACTTCGCCCGTGCGTAGGTCCGCGAGGAACGAGCCGTTGGGTCCGGTCCACAGCAGCCGGTCGCGGTCGGGGCTCAGCGCGAAGTACCTCACGATGTTCGTGTTCACCACGCTCTGCAAGAGAACCTCGCCCAGGTCGTGGGGGCCCGCCGCGTCCCACAGGACCAGGGCCGCGGTGCGCGGTTCAACCTCGTGCTCCAGTTGCCGCCGCGCAATGAGCGCCCGCCCTTCGGCGATGTCGATGAGCGCGGTGCGCCCATCGCCCAGACCCAGCGCCGGATCGGGTTCCACCTTCTCGCCTGTGTGCGCGTCAACATAGACGGGCTCGAAGGGTACGGCCTTGGTGAGCGCACGCTCGGTCCTGATGGGCGGGCGGTCGAACCTCAACTCGCGGGCCGGGAGCGGTCGAAGGTGCAAGCTGAGATCTGAGCTCTCGGCAAGCACTTGGCGGCGTCCCTTATCCAGATCGTAGCGCACCACGCGCGGGCCCTCCACGTACGTGACGAAGTCCGAGGAGTGCGTCCGAGGCTGTCTTCCAGGTACAGGCTTGAGGTCGAGGCGACTGACGCCCTGTTGCGGCCTGCACCCAAGCACGATGAGGGGAAGCAGCAGCGCGGACCATCTCACAAGCACCACCCCCGAGGCGTGGCTCCTCACTAGGGCAGAACGACGCCGGGCAGACACGGTTCCGGAGTCAGGCCGAAGGCACTCCCCTTGGGTCTGACGAACTGCTCCTCACACCCCCGGTTGGGAGGTCCGTCATGCCTGCGCGCATCGTCAACCTCGCATCCGTCTGCCTGCTCGATGGCGACAGGCATCGCACGGGGAACTACGTTGCCGACGCCCTCACGAACGCCTGCGAAGGGGCGAAGCGCGATCTGGTGGTGCTGCCCTACGTGCCCTTCCTGGGCTTTGAAGCGGTGAGGCGGTTCGGCTCGATCGCCCGGAAGCACGGGACGTACGTTGCGTTGGCTCTGCCGGAGGAGGAAGGAAGCAAGACCTACGCGACGGCGGTGCTGCTCGACCGAGGGGGCAACGTTGCCTTCACGTACCGGAAGACGCATGCCTTCCCGGATGACGCGATGGCGCTGGGTAATGAGCTGCCGGTGTTCGAGACGGACTTCGGGGTGATCGGGGCGTCGATCACGACGGACCTCTACTTCCCCGAGGTCTACGAAGTGCTGCGGATGAAGGGCGCGGAGGTGCTGATCTGGCACGACTTCCCGGAGCGCTTCCGTGACTACAGCGGGCATGAGGTGCTGCTCTCGGCGAGGGCGTTCGACAGCCATGCGCACTTCGTGGGCGCGATGTACGCCGACCCGCGCTGCTACATCACGAACCGCTATGCGATGGGGATGCAGGGCGCGGCGTGGGGGAGGAGCATGGTCCTGAACCGCGTGGGCGTGCCGATTGCGGATACGGGCTACGCGGATGGGGTGGCGGCGGCAACGGTGGACCTGGACAAGCGCAAACAGGACCCCTACGACCCGTGGGTGCAGAACGAGGGCAAGTTCTTCGTGAACTGCATGGGGGATCGGACGGCGTTCCGCCCGGTTTCTGAACCATGGCAGCCCCCGGAGCGGCCCGCATACGCCAAGCGGCGCGCGCGGATTGCGGTGCTGTATCTGTGGGACCACAACATGTGGCAGACGGGCAAGCGGCCGGACAAGATGCTGGAGCTGCTGGACAAGGCGGCGGCGATGCAGCCGGACCTGGTGCTGATCTCGGAGAACAGCGCGAAGGTCGACGATGAGGTCGGGAAGGCCGCCCTCGAAGCGATCGCCGAGCGCGCGCGGAACAAGAAGGCGTACATCGCCATCGGCGGCCTGCGGGACGAGAACAGCCTGAGCATCGTGTACGTGTGGGATCGGAAGGGCGAGGTCATCTTCCGGCAGTCGATCTACTGGACGAAGGGCTTCCCGGAGATCAAGGTCTTCGACACCGACTTCGCGCGGATCGGCACGCACGAATGCGGGGACTTGTACACGCTGATGATCGACCGCACGCTGATGCTGAAGGGCGCGGAGATCATCCTGGATCCCAGCCAGATGTGGGGCGCGGACGGGCGGTCGAACGAGGCGCTCCTCCGCGCGCGGGCGCTGGACAACGGCGTGTGGCTGGCCTGCGCGCACTGGAACTCGTCGGACCCGGGCCTGCGGTCGCTCATCATCGATCCCTACGGGCAGGTGATGGCCTCCAGCGTCTTCCAGCAGGAGGGGATCATCCACGTAGACATCGACCTCGACGACCGGCGCGTGTACTACGAGGGCCGCAAGGCGCAGCAACCCACACGCGGCGAGACGGACATCCCCAGCTACTACACCGAGGACATCCCCGAGCAGAAGCCCGGTTGGCGAGAGATGATGCTGGCGCACCGCCGGCCGGAGCTGTACGGGATCATCCCCGCCGAGAACGAGGTCACGCGGAGGTACCGCCCCGAGAAGGGGCCGTGGTAGCCGGCGAAACCGGCAGGCCTCGCCAGGAGTCAAAGGAGGAAGACACCTGCGAAGGGGGCCGCGGGCATGGCTACGCGTGCGTGGCATGTCGTCCTCGTCGTTCTCCTCCTCTCCTCCCCGGTCGTTGCGCAGCTTGACTCAGCCGATCAGCTCTACGCCGCCGCGGAGCGGGCGTATGCGGAGAAGTCGTTCGCGACTGCGCGGGACCTGTACGCGAAGCTGGTGCAGGCGTTCCCCGGCGACGCGCGGGCGAGCGAGGCTGAGTACAAAGCGGCGGACTGCGAACTCAAGCTGAACCGGCCCAAGGAGGGCCTCAAGCGGCTGGAGGCGTTCGTCGCGACTCACGCCGATTCGCTGCTCGCGGCAAAGGCGCGACGGCTGGTGTTCGAGCGGCACTCGGGTCGGCGGAAGCGCGACCGGGAGGCCGATGAGAGGCTGCTGACCGAGGCCATCGCCTGGCTGGAGGCGCATGCGGGAGAACCCGAGGCGCACAAGGAGCTTCTGTGGGCGCTGTCCACGTACGAGTCGTTCCTGGCCGGCCAGCAGACGGACGACGCAGAGGCGCGGGCGAAGCTCCGGGAGCGGCGCCGGGCTCTCCTGCGGCGCCTCGCGGACCTCGCGCAGACGCACGAGGACGCGGCGAACGCGGCCTGGCGGCTCGCGGACTTCCATGCGCAGGGTGGGGAGAAGGCGGAGGCCCTGGCGATCTGGCAGGAGATCGTGACGAAGTGGCCGGAGACGCAACTCGCGCCCCCGGCGCAGTCGCGCATCGCGGGGGATCTCAACCAGCGGGAGGAGCATGCGAAGGCCTTGGAGGCGTATCGGTTCCTGGTGGACCGGTGGCCGAAGTCGCAGGAGGCCAAGTACGCTCTCAACGCCATCGCCGAGATCGTCAACCCCTCTTTGGGCCTCGACCTGAACTACACGCAGCTCCCCGGGCAGCCGGTGCACTACTCGCTCTCGACGCGGAATGTCAGGCAGGCGCGCCTCGCGCTCTACCGCGCGGACGCGATCTCGCTGTTCTTCGATGAGAAGACCGACCGCTGGCACCCCTACCCGGAGACACCCGGGCCGTCGGATAAGCCCCTGCGGGAGTGGCAGACAGATGTGGAGGAATGGCGCGGGCATAGGCCATCCACGCTCCAGGGCGAGTTTCCGCTGGATGGCCCCGGTACGTATGTGCTGATCGCCAGGGACCGGGACAGCAAGGCGCAGACGCAACGGTCCATCAATGCCACGAGCCTTGTGGCGATTCAGTCCCAGAACCCCGACGGGGAGCTGCTGACGTACGTGGTAGATCGCACGACCGGGCTGGCGGCGCCCGGTGCGCGGGTGGACGTACGCCTGGACATCGAGCACTACGGCACCGGACCCAAGCGCGAACGCACGCGGGAGGTCGTCTTCACCTCGGGCGGCGTCACTAATGCGAGCGGCATTGCGCGGGCCTACCTGCCGGAAGTGGGGGAGCGCGACCATCTGGACGGAGCGCGCGGGCTCGTGCGGCACGAGGGGCAGATCGCG
>VGFC01000180.1 GCA_016869045.1 Armatimonadota bacterium | reverse complement strand
GGCGCGGTAATGTGTAGGGAATTGAGGGACATGACCCAATTCGGTCGTATCGAATTGGGATCGTGTCCCTCAATTCCCGCCCCCACGACCGTCGTCGAGACCCGCGGGTCGGGGCCGCGGAGGGCGTCGGCGACCTGCGCGATCAGCAGCGGCGACAGGCACCAGTGGTACGCTTCCTTCCCTGCGACGACGTCGTACGCATCGGGGTAGAAGCCCACGTGGCCGCACGGATCGGCCTCGGTCTTCTGCATTTGCGCGGCGCACGTCAGGATGCCCTCGGCGACCTTGCGCCATGGGAAAGTGTCGTCATGTGCGGCCAGCTCGGCGAGCGCGTCGGCGTACACGAGCCCGACCCACTGCACGGGCTTGCCGAACCACGTGCTCGTATGGAGCGTGGTGCCCATGACGGAGATGCTCGCATAGCGCATGATCGGCCGGTCGTCCGCGTTCCACATGTAGATGAACGGGAGGCCCGTGGTCGCCCAGAAGCGCGCCTTCTCCAGGTAGTGCTCCTTGCCGGTCAGCAGGTAGCCGTAGAGGTAGCAGCGCGTCGCAAGGGCTGCCGCGCGGAGGTTCGGGCAGGCGAGCGGCACCTCCCAGTTCTCGGCGCCCTGCGGCCGCGTGAAGCGGTCGATGTACGCCAGGCCCTTCTCGCCCTGTGAGATGAGGAATGGATCGCCCGTGATCAGCGCGCGGCGCATGAGCGGTTCCAGGCCCATCACACAGGTGCCGATGTTGACCTCGCCATCCGTGCCCAGCGACTTCGCCTGCGCCTGGGTGAACATCTTGTTGCCCGTGTGCGGGTGGTAGGCATAGGAGCCGTCGGCGGACATCCCGAGCGCGTCCCGCAGCCCCGCCGAGCGCTCCGCCTCCCAGGCCTTCGCCGCGTCGCCCGTGTGGAACGCGAAGTCGTAGCCGGGCATCCCGCCCGCCGCGTCGAAGGCTTCCTGCAGCTCGGCATCGATCCTCGGCGTCAACGGCGACTGCGGGTTCGCCCGCGCGTAGTGCCACAGGCGCAGGGCCATCTGGTCGTTGTAGCCCGCGCCCCACGGGTCGGAGAGCGCGTTGTGCCAGCCCTTCTTCTCGGCATCCCAGGCCGTCTCCAGGAACCCGCGTATCGTCAGCTCGTCCTCCTGCTCCCACGACCGCGGCATGGGCGGCGGATCGGGGACGCCGTTCACGTCGAACCAGTAGCGCACCGCGTCCGTCACGTCCGTCGCCGGTGCGAGCGCCATCAATGACGCGCTCAACGTTACGGTCTGGCCCGCCTCGATGGTCAGAGGTATGGGGGCGCTGTCCGTGTTCTCACCCACCACGGGGGTGAGAAGCGCGAACGCGTGCGTATCGGAGCCGCTGCCGCCGCGACAGGCGGGCGAGAGGAACGTCGGCTGGGCCGGGCCCTGCCCGTCAATGGGGTCATGACTCGCGTCCCAGAACAAGCCTCCGGCCAGACCGTCGGCGGCGACACCCATGATCGGCAGCGTGACCTTCAGCGGATCCGGGGTGCTGCGTTCGGCGTAGGGCTCGATGACGCCGTACTCGCCGGACGAGACTTCGTTCGCTGTCAGGTACTCCAGGCCTGGGAAGAGGGCGGCGTCCTTGCGGCTCCCGAAGCTGCCTGCGCCGGCGAAGAGCATCGGGGCCACGATCGCACGAACGCTGGCCTTCGCGCCCGGCTTCGCTGAGCAGCGATACTCGATGTGGCGCGCCTTCTCGCCGAGGGAGTACTCGACGGTGACGTCCCACGGCGTACCGTCGACGGTCACCCGCCCGCTGAGGGTCAGTTGTGCTTTGTCGGGGCCCGCCTGGGCCACCGAGGCACCAGCGAGGTAGAGCTGCGTCGGCCACTCGTCGGGGGCGCTCTGCGTGCCTGCGATTGCCCCGGCATCGGGGAGCACAGCGAATGCCTTCCACGCATCGCCCGCCCGCGTCTCCACGAAGGCGACGCCGTAGCCGGACTCGTTCTTCGGCAGGAGCAGGCGCACGTTCGGGTTGGCGAGGATGCAGGTGTCGCTGTCCTTGTACGCCCGGGCATTCGCCGGAGCGTCCGCGGGGCGGGACGGCGAGCGCGTCACCACCACCGCCAGCCTCTGCCTCTGACCGTGCGCGGGTATCACCCCGATCTCGCCCCGGCCCGGCCGGGCTAGGGCGATCTGCGCCTGTCCCTGCCCGTCCTTCAGCGTCACGGTCTGGGGCGCCGCGATCTTGCCGTCCGCGAACTCGCCCAGAGCCACCTCCTCCGCCGCCGTCACCGCGTTCCCGTAGCTGTCCTGGGCCTGCAGCCACACCGTGAACGGTACGCCGGCCTCGACCACGGGCGGCATCCTGAACCCCATGCGGGCGAACGCGGCTGGCACCACATCGAAGGCCTGCGTGTCCGGGAGGTCGAGCGGCCTATCGTCGCGGTCGCCATCGACGGAGAGGACGAAGTGGAGGCCATTCTCGGCCTTCGTCTGCGCCTCCGCGCCGAGGCCGCCGCCGGAGGTGTCGCCGTACGTGATGGTGAGCGTGTCATCGGGCTTCAGGGGCGGGTAGACGACCGCGATCCGAGTCACGCAGGGCACGCTGAGCGCGCCGCCGGGTTGGACCATGCACAGGGAGCCGTTCGACGCCTTGACCGTGAGGTAGCCGAGGCCTTTCGGGTCGGATGTCTGCGGGACCGACCAGCGCGGGTCGATGTTGTCGCGGCGGAGGTAGACCGAGGCTCCGGTCGGCAGGCCCGTCTCCCCCGGGTGATAGACGAAGCGGAACGTGCAGTTGGCGCCGGCCTCAACGCTCGCCGGAATCCCGGCCTCGACGCGCCCGGAGCCCTCCGGCACAGTCTCTCCGGGCGGGCCGGGCAGAGGCGACAGCCGGACCTCGTCGAAGAGGCACTCCGCGCCCTTGCTCGAGCCCAGGATGATGACCGCCTTCGACGCGCCCTCCGGCGCAGTGAATACGCCGCCGTGGTCTGCGAAGCCACGCGGATGGTCGTTCCCCTTCCAGTCGTTGTCATAGGCGAGGTGCTTCCCGCCGGCGTCCTGCCAGTCGATGGTGACCTTGTATCCGCCCTCGCCGCCGAGCTGCTTCACCCGCGCCAGCAGCAGATACGCGGTCTTCGGCTGCACGGAGATCACGTCGCTGGTCGCGTCCACCTCGTTGTCCTGCTCCCGCGCGTTCAGGCGCAGACAGCCCTTGCCCGCGTCTGCGTCGCGATCCAGGACCTCCGCTGCACCCTTCGCGGCGTCCCAGTCGCGCGGGCCGATGCTGACGCGCCAGTTGGCGGCGCCTTGCTCGAAGCCCCCGTTTGCCACCAGGTTCGGCAGGTCGGCGAGGGGATTCTGGGCGGCCGCCAGACTTGCGGTCAGCGCGACTGCCGCGATGGTCGTCATGGTGTCGGCCCTCCTGCGGGGTCTCTGTCGAGTCGCTCGATCATCCGTCGGATCAGAGCCGCCGCCTGCGCCACGACGGCCGGGTCGACGTTCTCCACCGTATCGTTGAGCTGGTGCCAGTAGCCCTTGGTCGAGCTCAGGGTTGTCGCCCGATAGCCACGCGAGAGCGGGACGCAGGCGTCGGTGGACATGGCACGCAGGACCTCGGAGGGCACCGGGAGTTCCTCGGCGGCGATGCGGCACAGGTCGGGGTCGCAGCGATGGCGGAACAGCATCCCCTCCTGCGCGCTCGTGCGGAGCGTGCCCGCCGAGACCATGTCCACATTGATGAACCACGTGCGGTCGCGGGCCAGGCGGCGCGTCTCGACGAACCTCAGCGCGCCGAGCAGCCCGGCCTCCTCTCCCCCGTCCCCCACGAACCAGACCCGCGAATGCTGAAGCGGCGGGAGTTCCCTCGCAGCCTGCAGCATTGCGGCCACACCCGAGGCGTTGTCCCCGGCTCCGGCGACGACCGGTGAGGCAAACGCCTGGTGCACCATGATCGCGGCGCACGTGAACAGGAGAAACGCGAACGGCAGCCCAAACAGAGAGACCCACGCAGGCGCGCCGAACGTCACGGCCAGCGCGATGGCCGCCACGAAGAAGCAGGAGCCGATCATCCCGAGGTAGAGCGCCCGCACGACGCGGAGGTTGCGGATGTCGCTGACAACGGGCGAATCGATGTGCGCGAGGACCACGATGTCCTGCGCGGGCTCACCGACCGGCGCGCGGCTCGCCACCACGTTGTGACTCCGGCGGAACTTCACCAGGCGCGACAGCAGCTGCACCGGCCGGTTCTCCAGCACGAGCAGCGCGCCGGCCGCGATGGCGAGCAGAGCGCCCGGGATGGGCCACCACCACGCGAGGACCCAGGCCGCTGCGCCGAGAACCGTCAGCGGCGCATAGACCGCCATGAAGGTCGAGTAGGCGCGAAAACGGTCCACCTCGACCTCGTACCCCGCCTCGCCCAACCGGGCCGCCAGCCACTCGGCCGCCGCGCGTTCGCCCTCGGACCCGGAGAGGCGCGGGCCGATCTCCTCCGCCAAGGCGCGGACGGAAACCATGACGGCGTCGTCGCAGGAAGTCTCCATGACGGAGGCCCATTCGCCGCGCCGACCCCGGAGGCCCTTCCCAGGTGTGCCGTTGCTGGGAGCGCCGGCACCCTTGCCGGCTGCTGTGGCGAGGGTTGTTGCCGTAGCTGTGCCGTACGGTGCGGCGGACGACGAACGGCCTGCCACCACTGCCGGCAAGGGTGCCGGCGCTCCCAGCAACGTCACCCCAAGCGGACCGCGTTTGCCGCTGCGGGTCGTTTGTGCTATGATCGCGCCGCTTGCCCGTCGGGCAGCCAATTCTGTCAGTGCGCCGGATGGAGGCGAGTTCCCAGGTGACGAGGAGACTGATCGTGATACCCGAGCGCTGCTCGGGGTGCCGGATCTGCGAGCTGGTGTGCGCGATCGAACACTTCGGCGTGAACAACCCTAAGAAGTCCCGCATTCGGGCCATGGTGCTGTATCCGCACCCGGTCATCCGGATGCCGATTGTCTGCCTGCAGTGCGGGGAGCCGAAGTGCGCGGAGAACTGCCCGACCGGGGCGATCAACCGGGAGAATGGCCTCGTCGTGCTGGACGAGGAGAAGTGCGTCTCGTGCCAGGTGTGCGTGACCTCCTGCCCCTTCGGCGCGATGTTCGTGCACGATGGGGTCGAGACGCCGTTCAAGTGCGATCAGTGCGGCGGCAATCCGCAGTGCGTGCAGGAGTGCCCGAAGGCGGCGCTCGTCTTCCAGCCCGAGCACGTGCAGGGGCAGGCGCACCGCCGGGACACCGTCCTGCGATACGCGCACATGAGGGAGGTCGTGTACGAGGAGGCCGGCGAGCCGAAGCGGCTGCGCTATGCTGAGATCGGAACCGGGAGGCCGCGCGATGAAGATTAGAGGCGGGTACTTCTTCCGAATCGCCCACGTAGACCTGTCCACCGGCCAGGTTGAGCGCCGGCCCTTCGACGAGGAGTTCGCCCTTGCCTACGTCGGCGGGCGCGGCTTCAACGTCAAGCTGGTGGCCGACAACTTGCGCAAGGACCTCGACCCGCTCGGGCCCGATAACCTCCTGGCGATCTGCCCGGGCGTCCTCAACGGCTGCTACCTGCCGTCGGCCGGCAAGACCTCCTTCTCGTTCATCTCCCCGGCGACGGGCCTCTACGGCGACTCGAACATGGGCGGGATCTTCGGGTCCGAGCTGCGTCAGGCCGGACTCGACGGCCTCGCGATTCGCGGGCGGGCGCCGAAGCTGTCGTACCTCTTCGTAGACGATGACGAGGTCCGGGTCATCCCGAACGAGGCCCTCGCGGGAAAGAGCAGCATCGAGGCGGAGGGACTCATCCGCGAGCAGATCGGCGACGACGAGGTGCGCGTCGCGGCCATCGGCCCGGCGGGCGAGAACCTCGTGAAGATCGCGTGCGTCACCAGCGAGCTGTCGCGGAACGCGGGGCGCTGCGGAGTTGGCGCGGTGTTCGGGTCGAAGAACCTGAAGGCGGTCGCGGTGCGCGGCTCCAAGGACATCCCGGTTGCCGACATCGGCAGGCTGCGCACGCTGGCGAAGGCCGGCTTCGACTCCCTGCGCGCCCACCGGCTCTTCGAGTTCTGGCAGCAGCAGGGCCTGATGTCGGTCATCGACTATGTGAACAGCATCGGCGTCATGCCCACGTACAACTTCATGGATGGCGTCTTCGACCGCGCGGATCAGGTCAACGGCGCGGTGATGGAGGACCACTACAAGATCGGCGATGGGAACTGTCACCTGTGCCCCATGTGCTGCAGCAACGTCTGCCTCGTGAAGGACGGCCGATATGCGGGCACGGTCATCGAAGGCCCCGAGTACGAGACCGCCTGCATGTTCGGCCCGAACCTCGGCGTGGATGACTTCAGCTTCGTCATCCGGGCCAATTACCTGTGTGACGTGCTGGGCATCGACACGATCTCGGCGGGGAACCTCACCGGCGTGATGATGGAGGCGGTCGAGCGCGGGCTGCTGACGCCCGCCGACGTCGATGGCCTGGCGATGAAGTGGGGCGATCAGGACTCCATCGTCTCCCTGCTCCACAAGATGGCGCATCGTGAGGGCGTGGGCGACATCCTAGCCGACGGATCGCGGCGCGTCATCGAGACCTGGCCGCAGCTCAAGCCGATCATCTCCCAGGTCAAGGGCCTCGAACAGTCGGCCTACGACGGTCGCGTGGCTGCGTCGATGGCCCTGGCCTACGGCACCTCCGACATCGGCGCCCACCACGCCCGCGCGTGGCCCATCGCCAAGGAACTCGAACTCGGCGCGAACTGGACGCTGGAGGACAAGGCCGACATCGTCATCTACCATCAGACCGTGCGCCCGCTGTTCGACATGCTCGGCGTCTGCCGCCTGCCCTGGATCGAGCTCGGCTTCGATGAGACACAGTACGCGGGCTTCTACTCCGCCGTCACCGGAGTCGAGACGACCTTCGAGGACCTGCTCGCGAAGTCCCGCGCCATCTACGACATCACCCGCGCCATCAACATCGCCCGCGGCGCCACCCGCGCCGACGACTACCCGCCCGACCGTGTCTTCAACGATCCGATTCCCTCGGGTCCCCAGAAGGGCAAGCACGCCACCCGCGAAGACTACGAGAAGCTGCTCGACATCTACTACGCGAAGCGAGGCTGGGATGGGGAGGGGAATCCGGGGGTGCGGCTCGAGGCGTAACGGAGGTTCGGGGTTCGGGGTTCGGTGCCGGAGGGCTCGGAGATGCCTACATTTGAGCGGTTCGAGGACATCGAGGCGTGGCAGATGGCGAGGGACCTGACGCGAGCGGTCTACCTGGTCTCGGGCCAGGGACGGTTCGCCAAGGACTTCCCGCTCCGCGACCAGATACGGCGGGCCGCCGTGTCGGTGATGTCGAACATCGCCGAAGGGTTCGACCGGGGCTCGACCCACGAGTTCCTGCAGTTCCTGGCCGCCGCCAAGGGGTCGGCCAGCGAGGTCCGCTCCCAGTTGTACGCCGCCCTTGACCAGGAGTACATCTCCGCCGACCAGTTCCGCGAAGTGGGTGGCCTCGCCGAGCGCGTGGGCCGCGTCGTCGGTGGCCTCATGGCATACCTACGGCGTTCGGGCACCCGAGGTGTGCGCTTCCTGGACGGTGCGGCCTCCGTGCCCGGCGAGCCTGGGGCGCCGAACCACGCGCCGCGAACGCCGAACGCGAGGCCAGCAGGGCCACGGAGGCCCAACCCCGAACCCCGAACGCCGAACCCCGAGCCAAAGCGAGGCGACTCATGACCCGCCCCATCACCCGCCGCTCGTTCCTCCACACCACCGCCGCCGCGCTGGCGGCACCCTACGTTGTCCCCGCCCGCGCCCTCGGTCAGGGCGACAAGGACCCGGCGAACGAGCGGATCACGATGGGGTTCATCGGCGTCGGGGGCATGGGAGGTGGGCACCTCGGCGGGATGGTCGGGAATCGGGGGGTCGAGGTACTTGCGGTGTGCGACGTGGACGAGGAACGGAGGAACTCCGCGAAGGCGCGGGTCGGCGGTCAGTGCGCGGCGTACAATGACTACCGCGAGCTGCTGGACCGCGACGACATCGACTCGGTGGTCATCTCGACGCCGGACCACTGGCACGCGTTGACTACGATCAACGCCTGCGAGGCCGGCAAGGATGTGTACTGCGAGAAGCCCCTGTCGCTGACCATCGACGAGGCGCTGAAGATGATCGACGCGGTCCGGCGCTATGGCCGCGTCTTCCAGACCGGCAGTCAACAGCGCTCCGGGCGCGAGTTCCAGCAGGCGGTCTCACTCGTGCGGAGCGGCCGCATCGGGAAGGTGCACACCGTCCACGCGGGCATCGGCGGCGGACCGACCAGCGGCTGGGAGCCGGACAGCGAGCCGCCGCCGGGCCTGGACTGGAACCTGTGGCTCGGGCCCGCTCCGTGGGTGCCCTACAACAAGCTGCGCTGCTTCTACAACTTCCGCTGGTTCCTCGATTACTCGGGCGGCATCCTCACCGACTGGGGACACCACCACAACGACATCGCCCAGTGGGGCCTCAACAGGGACGGCAGCGGCCCGGTGAAGATCGGGGGGTGGGGCAAGTTCCCCACCGACGGGCTCTATGACACGGTGAACTCCTTCGAGATCACCTGCACGTACCCCGACGGCACGACGCTGGTCACCGCCAGCACGGGCGACCATGGCATCAAGTTTGAGGGTCCCGATGGCTGGGTACACGTGGACCGCGGCTTCCTGGAGACCTTCCCCGCCGAGCTGAAGGACGAGGTGCTCGGCCCCGGCGATGTCCGCCTCTACCACGACGGCGGCCACCAACAGGACTGGCTGAACTGCATCAAGACCCGCGAGCGGCCCATCTGCGACATCGAGATCGGCGCCAGCTCCGTGATCGTCTGCCACTTGGAGAACATCGCCATCCGACTCGGACGCAAGCTCGAATGGGACCCGGTCAACCATCGCTTCGTCAACCACGAAGGCGCGAACCGGTGGCTCAGCCGGCCGTACCGGGCGCCGTGGCATCTGTAGACGGCCGTTGCTGGGAGCGCCGGCACCCTTGCCGGCAGAGGTGGCAGGCCGTTCGCACCCATCGCCACAGCAGCCGGCAGGGGTGCCGGCGCTCCCGGCAACGTCAACGGCACTATGGAGGGAGCGACATGGTGACGCGGACCGTGTGTCGGATCATTACGGCTCTCGTTCTCCTGGGTACGGCGTGGGCGGCGAACGCCCAGACCCCGCAGGACCTGCTGCAGCAGCTCCGTGACGACAACGCCGACCGCCGGCTGGAGGCGGCGCAGGCGCTGGCGCCGCATGGGCCGGAGGTGATGGGCGCGCTGGCAGAGATGCTCGGCGGCGAGGACAGGCGCCTCGACCTGTGCGCGCGGCTGGCGATTCAGCGCATCGCCTACCATGCGGCTGGACCGGACGGCGCGGAACAGCGGGAGGCCGTGGCCAAGGCGCTCGGGGAGATCGCGACCTCGAACAAGCCGCTCCAGACACGCGTCTTCGCAGTGCAGCAACTGGCGTTGTGCGGCGGCGATGAGAGCCTGCCGCTTCTATGGGACATGCTCATGTTCCAGCCGGAGATGCACGAGGCCGCGCGCTCGGCGCTGATCCGGATGCCGGGCCGCGGGCCGGTGGAGACGCTCGAACGCGCGGTCTTCGAGGTGGGCGACCCAGAGAAGGAGGTCGGCCTGCTCAATGCGCTCGCCGCGCGCGCGTCGATGGACATGTACGCGATCGGCGTGAAGGGGCTCGAGGACAACGACGAGCGCGTGCGGATTGCAGCGCTCAACCTGCTGGCGCATGTGCCTGAGGCTGCCGGGGCGGAGCTGATGCGGTCGGCGCTGCAGAAGGGCTCGCCGGCCGAGAAGGCCGCCGCGAGGGCGGCACTCATCGACCTCGGCCACACGTTGCTGGCCAACGACCAGCCCTCCGCGGCGCAGAGCCTGTTTCTGGAGCTGAGTCACTCGGCGGATGCCGGCAAGCGCGCCGCAGGCATCGCCGGTCTGGGCCGCACTGGTGGCCCGGGCGCGCTCGCGCGCCTGATGCCCGCGACCTTCGAGACAGATCCAGTCGTCCATGGGGCCGTCGTGGAGGCCTTGATTGCCCTCCCCGGACAGAAGGTCACGGAGGCCCTCGCCCAAGCCCTCAGCTACACGGGCCCCGACCAGCCGCCGCCGGTCGGCCTGTTCATCCGCGTTCTCGGCGAGCGCAGGGATCCAGCCGCGGTTCCCGCGCTCGTCGGCGTACTCGAGGGCGGCAGCGCTGACCTGCACCTCGAGGCCCTCCGCGCGTTGGGCAAGATCGGCGCCGGTGATGCCGACACGGCTCGCGTCATCCTCGCCACTGCACCGGGCGGCTCCGATGACTTGCTCGATGCCGCGGAGGGAGCGCTGGCGCGGATGCCGAGTGAGGAGGTGACGCAGGCCATCGCCGCGAGCGCGGGCGATGCCGACCCGAAGGTCCGCGCGCTGGCGTTGCGTTCTCTCGGCTACCGACCCGGAGCGGCGCTCCTCATCGATGTTCTCCTGAGGGCCCGCGGAGATGCCGACGAAGGCGTCCGGCTGGCGGCGGTGCGCTCGCTGGGCCGACTGCGTGACGCGGACACGGTCCTCGCGCTCGTGCCGTTGCTCGATCCGCCGGGCCCCGTGGCGGATGCCGCGCAACAGGCGCTCTCCCGGTTCACCGATCCGTCCGCGACGGCGGACCTCGTGGCGGCGGCCAAGGACCCCGACAGCTCGCCGACGGCGCGGGCGGGCATCCTGCGTGCGCTGACGCCGAGGGAGGACAAGACGCTGATCGACCTGTTCAGCACCGCTGCGGCCGATTCGGACACTGCGGTGGCGGTGGCGGGCCTGGAGGGGCTGTCGCGCCTCCAGGACGCCGCGACGGCTCCGGCGTTCGTGGCGCGCATTCACGACGAGAACCCTGACGTACGCCGGGCCGCGGTGCGTGGCTATCTGGCGATTGCCGAGGCCACCGAGAAGGAGCAGGGGGCGTCGGCCCTGGCAATCTACCAGGAAGCCCTCGCAATGGACATCGACGCCGCGGAGAAGCAGACCGCGTTGCGCGGCATCGGGCGGTTGGCCGACGTGGACTCCCTCCCCATTGTCGAGCCCTATCTCGCGGATGCCCGGCTGAAGGGGGCGGCGGCAGAGGCCGCTCTGCCCATCGCCCTGAAGCTCCGCGCCGCCGGTGACAACGACCGCGCCATCGCGCTCTGCCGCAAGGTCGTCGAGGCGACCAGGGACCGGAGGGTGCTCCGCGACGCCGCGCGGTGTCTTCGCGAGATGGGGATTGATCTGCGGCTCGCCGCCGAGCGCGGCTGCATCACGAACTGGTGGGTGCTCGGGCCCTTCCCCAACCGTGAGCGCGCCACGAAGAACGACTTCGTGCCCGTGGGTGAGCGAATCGACCTCACCAAGACCGTGCGGGACGGCGACCAGACGCTCGCGTGGAAGTACGCGCCCGTTGATGACCCGATGGGGCTGCTGGACTTCGAGAGGACCGTCGCGCGAATGGACAACTGCGGCGCGTACGCCTATGCGGAGGTCGAGAGCGACCGCGACCAGGATGTGCTGCTGAAGTTCGGCAGCGATGACTCCGTCTTCTGCTGGCTGAACGGGGAGCGGGCTCACGCGTGGGACGGCAACCGTGGCTGGGGCGAGGACCAGGACACGGTGAAGGCCCACCTGAAGGCCGGCACGAACACGGTGCTGTGCAAGGTCATCAACGGCGGCGCGCAGTGGTCGCTGTCGGTCCGCATCACCGACCCCGACGGCAAGCCGCTCGTGCTGAAGCAACGGACGCCGTAGGGGACTCGGGGACACGATCCCAATTCGATACGGCTGAATTGGGTCATGTCCCCGGATTCCCTGAGGGGGGCTACGGTTGATCCCACACCCGCTCCGATGGCCGGTCGCGGTACTCCTGCTCCTTGCCGGGCGGCTCTCAGCCGCGCCCTTCATCGCCTACATCGGCAACGTGCCGGTCCACTCCCCCTCCCCAAGCGCAAACATGGTGGTGTATGACCTTGCGACCGGGGCGACGGCGAACGTCAGCGAGGGCCTCTGGTCGGCGCGGTCGCCCGCGTGGTCGCCAGACGGGAAGGTCCTTGCCTTCGAGGCCATCGAGCAGGGCCTGAACGACATCTTCGTCTGCTCCCCGCAGCGAACCAACGTCACGCAGACGCCTGACGTCTGGGAGTCCTCGCCCGCGCTGATTGACGCGAACCGTCTCGTGTACCTCGCAGGGCCGGACCGCAGCGACCTCTGGTTGCTTGACCTCGGGACCGGCGCGAGGACGAAGCTCACCGAGAAGCCCGCGTTCCACGGGCGGCCGGTCGTGAGCCCGGACGGCAAGCTGATCGCGATCGTCGCGGCCGAGAGGCTCGCGGGCCCCGGCGACATCCTCCTGATCGACGTCGGCAGCGGGAAGGTCACCAACCTTACGCAGGCGGCTGCGCTCTACTCGCCCCCCGCGTTCTCGCCCGATGGGCAGACTATTGCGTTCTGCTTCGATGGCCGGGACATTGGCGGCGCGGCGCGCGGGCTGGCAGTCATGCCGGTGGCGGGAGGCGAGCCGAAGCTGCTGGCCGATGACGGCTACCCGCTCGCGCCGGTGAGCTTCTCGCCGGATGGGACACGGATCGCCTACACGAGCGCCGAGGCGTACCACAACACGTGGGTGACGCTCATCGACGCGGACGGTTCGGGGAAGCAGCGGCTCGACGTGAGTCCCGCCCACATCATCGGCTGGCCGAGCTTCTCGCCGGATGGGAAGTCGCTGGCCTTCCAGGCCGTCTACGCCGCGCGTTACACGGTCCGCCTCGTTGACCTGGCGTCTGGTGAGACGAAGCTCGTCACGCCTGAAGGGAAGACAGGCGTGAACCCTGTGTTCTCCCCGAGCGGGAAAAAGAGGGACACCATACTATTTTCGCCTGACGTCGGCGAAAATAGTATGGTGTCCCTCTTTTTCCGGAGGTGATTCCCATGGGCGTCGTGGGCTTGCTCCTGGCACTGGGGCTGCCGCCGCGTCAGCCGGAGCCGCCGACCGTGTGGCGCGTTGACCGGATGCCTGCGGAGCATCACCCCTGCCTGCTGTTCACCGCCGAGCAGCTCCCCGTGATGCGGGAGCGCATGGAGCGACCGCCCTACTCCGCCTGGTGGCAGGGCGTCTCCCATAGCGATGACATGGTGAGCCAGGCCCTCACGTGGCGATTGACCGGAGACGAGGAGAAGGCCAAGGCGGTGCGCGAGCGCCTGCTGCGCTGCAACCCGACCGGCTACCACTGCTGCTGCGGCGTGGCCGATGCGCTGCAAGGCGTCGCCGAGGCGTACGACCTGATCTACGACTACGCGGGCCTCTCCGAGACGGACCATCGTGTCATCCGCACGAAGATCGCGAATGCCTGCGAGCGGCTGTACCTCTCAGCGCTGGAGAGCGGCAACGGCCAGCACCCGGGCAATCAGCGGACGCGCGGAATCTGCGCGCTGGGCACGGCGGCGATGGTGCTCGCGGGCTATCAGGACGCCGCGCACACGCCCCAGGAGTGGCTGCAGCGCGCGCTGGACGGCATTCACCAAGACCAGAACCTGCAGTTCTGGCGCGATGATGGCATGTTCATCGAGGGGCCGACCTACTCGGCCTTCACGCTGTCTGTCATGCTGCCCTTCGCGCGGTACTACCGCAACTTCACGGGTCAGTGGCTCTTCGACGATCCCCGGCTCAGGAATGCGCTGCAGTACCTGGTGTACGTGACCCAGCCCGATGGCTACTCCAACGCGATGGGCACCACGAACATGGAGAACGTGGTGAACTCGCTGAAGCTCTGCGTCGGTGCCGGCGATCCGCGGGACCAGGCGGCGTTCCGCTGGGCGCTCGACGAGTGGGGCAGCCTGAGCGGCGGCGTCCGCGAGTTCTGCCTCTTCGACGACTCCGTCAAGCCCTCCATATCCGGCCTCCCGACCAGCCGCTTCTTCCCCGTCAGCCAGGAGGCCGCCCTCCGTAACGAGTGGTCACGTAACGCCGTCGCGCTGTGGTTCAAGGGCAAGGACCCGTGGGTCGCTGGGAACTACCCCGTCTACAGTCATGGCGACGTCGGCAGCTTCGTGCTCCATGCGTACGGAGAACTGCTCGCGGTCGATGCGGGCTACGACCACTGGGTCAGCCGCGACCTTTACCCGGCGTACCTCCACAATACGCTGCTGGTCGATGGCGAGGGCCCGACCAGCGAGACGACGGGCGTGCTGGAGAAC
>VGFC01000179.1 GCA_016869045.1 Armatimonadota bacterium | reverse complement strand
CCTCGGGCGACCCACGTCGGGCGTCCGAGAGTCGGGCGGGACGCTGTGCCGGAGCTTCGACAAGGGCGTCGTGGCGCTGAACCCGACTCCGTGGCCGGCGCGCATCGAGGACCGCGGGGTGACCATCGACCTCGGGCCCGAGTCCGGTCAGGTCACGCGCCAACCCTAGGGGGCGTACGAGAAGCACGGCACTGGGCGTGATGAATCACGCCCCTACACGCGGGCACGATGAATCGTGCCCCTACATGACGGCGGTCCACGGTCGCCCATAGCGTAGGGGCGCGATTCATCGCGCCCAATCGTGTAGGGGCGCCATTCATGGCGCCCTCCCAGGCTTCTCACACACGCTCCTAGAGGCCGATCTCCACCACCTGGTAGATCGTCAGCGGCGGGAGCCGGACCGGAGGTTGTCCGACAATGGGAAGGGACGGCGTGAGGAGACTGCTCATCTGGGCTGGCGCGCTGATCCTGAGTGCCACGGCCATAGTCGCTGGGTGTCGAGCCAGGAAGCCGGAACCGAACGTGCCGGCCGCCCAAGCGCTCCTCCTCCTGAACAGACACTACGTGCTGGCAATCGGTGTGTACCACCAGGAGCCCGAGCCGCCGGAGGTGCGAATCGTCGCCCTGGCCGACAGGCCCCGCACGATCGCCTCCTTCGAGGGGTACTACCCGGCGCTGTGGAGTCCGGACGGACAGTGGCTCGCCTACGAGGCACCAGACTCCAGCGGCTGGAACCAGCTGTGGGTGTGCGCTCCAGACGGGAGCCGTGCCCGCATGGTGACAGACGTGACGGACGAAGATAGCCGGACGGGCAAACCCCTCACGTGGGGCAGGGAGGGCGCGCTCTACTACACCGTCCTGAGGTACCAGGGGTCGGGCCACCGCGAGCAACTGTGGAGGGTGAACCTTGGGTCTGGCGAGAGGGAGCGGTTGGTGGACCTGCCGCGCTGGGCGCTGACCGACAGTCTCACCGCATCGCCCCAGGGAGGCTTGCTGGCGTTCGAGGTGGTCCAAAACCTGCCGCGGTCTGGGCGCGACATCTGGACCGTCACCCCTGGCGGAACGAACATGCACGCAATCACGCGGGGACCCTATGCCTACTGGCATTGCGCCTGGTCGGCGGATGGAGCATGGCTCTACTGCATCTCGGATGCACTGACCGAGGCGCGCAACTACGCGCAGTATGCGAGGCGCCTGCCGTCGGTTGAGCGCATGCCCGCGACGGAAAGCGAGAGTACAGAGACAGGGCGCAAGATCGCGGCCCTGCAGGAGCGATTCGACTACCGAGAAGGGGTCTACCGGATGCGTCCCGATGGCACCCGCCGGGAACTACTGGTGCGCGGTCAGCGAACCATCCAGGCGGCAGCCGTGTCGTCGAGCGGCGCGATCGCCTACGCGGACGACAAAGACGCGGTGTTCCTCGTCGAGAAGGCCGGTCGCCCGAGACGGGTAATCGCCTCGGGTTTCTGGCTCCCCGGGCGTCTGAGCTGGTCGGCGGACGGGCGATTGCTGGCCATGGACTGCTGGTCGCCTCCCGGTTCTGGAGGGATGGGCGTCGCGGTGCTCGATCCCAAGACGGGCACACAGACGATGGTCGCGCGTTACACCAAGACCGAGGCGCCGCAGTGGCACGACTGGAGGCCAACGTTGCCGGGTGAAGGCGCCTATAGCGCGATCTCCACCACGCGGTAGATCGCCAGCGGCGGGAGCTGGACCGTGACCTTGCCGTCCGCGAAGCCCGCGGCCGCGCCCCCTCCTGCGCCGCCGTCCGGCGACAGCACGCTCACGGTGAGCTGGGCGCCGCCCTTAGGGAGCGACACGGGAATCGCGAGGGTGATCCCGGCCACCTCCTCCGGCGGGTCGGCCTGCACGCCGAGCGGGACGTTGTAGTTCACCACATGCACGATGATGCGTTGGGGGGCGGTCGGCGTGCAGAAGGCGTTCACCTTCACGTGCGGGGCGAGACGCTCGTCGGGGCACGTAAGCACGGAGGCCTGTGCCGCGACATCGGCGACAATGTCCGCGAGGGTAGCGCGCTTCACCACCGCGCCCTTCCCCCAGGTGATCGTCTCTCCCGCCTTGAGCAGCGCGACCCGGGCCCACTCGCCGGCTGTCAGGTCGCGCGGCTGCCCGGCTTCGTCCTGCTCCGCGAAGCGGCCGCTGAGAATGAGACGCCCCCCGCCCTGAACGTATGCGGCGAGGGTCCCCAGGTCGGCATCTGACAGCACGTTCAGGTCCGCCGCGACGACGAAGGAGTAACGCCCCAGGGTCTCTTCGGAGAAGCGGGATTCCGGCACAAGGTCGAACAGCACATGCGCCTCAGACAGTGCAGTCGTCAGCGCCTCAGCCGCCGAGAGGTGGGCCGCGTTGCCCTGCCAGGACTGCTCAGGGAAGGCGAGCACGGCGGTCTGCGCGTACGTGTCCAGGCCTGCATAGAGGTCCGGGTGGGCCTCGAAGAAGCTCCGGTACTCATTGAGGGGATCGCGGAAGACCGGGAAGTCGGGGCTGATCAGGAACCCCCCGCCGCCGCTGAAGGCCGCGCACTCAGCCATCCCGAGGCGGGCGCTGTTCGGGTTCATCACGAGGTCCGGCAGCTGGCGCGGGTAGCCGCCGCGGCTCAGGATAATAGGCCGCACCCGGGCGTGGAGGCTCTGCACGAACTTGTGCTCGAAGAGGTTGTCGTTGTAGGCGCGCAGGTTCACGCCTGGAAACAGCGGGCTGAGGACCATGCCGGGATTGGTCCCGTAGTCGCCGATGGACTTCTCGAACATGACGAAGTCGGCGTCCGGCAGGCCGCGCTGGATCCATGCCGGTGAGCCGCCGTTCGGGAACACGATGAACTCGCGGCCCAGCTCCTTCGAGCCGACCGCCTTGAGCGTCGCCAGCTCCTGCGCGAGGGTCTCGCACCAGAACCGGTTCGCGGCGACGACCAGGGGCCCGCTGCGCTCGGCCGGCCAGTCGGCGCCCGGCTCGCCGATGAAGTCACGGAACGCCGCCAGGCACACCTCGCACCGGCACTGCTGCGACAGGCTGTTGTCAACGAAGACGCCATCACAGCCGCACTGGGCCGCGAAGCGCACGACCTCACTCAGCCAGGTCGCCCACCCGTCGCGCCGCCAGCACGCGGCATAGCGGTGGTTGGTCTTGAACGGCGGGTAGTGCTCGGCGGGGTAGTTGTAGCGGTAGTACTGGCGCGGCGTACCGTCGGGATTCCGTTGGAGCCACTCGAAGGGGTCGGGCTTGGGGCGCGGCGCGAGGCCGAGCGGGAGATACTCGTTCCAGTGATCGTAGAACTCCCAGAAGCCGGTGCGCTTCTGCTCGTCGCCGTCGAGCGTCATCCCACACACGTAGGGCGTCACCCACCGGACCCCCGCCTCGTGGAGCGAATCCACCATCCCTCGCAGGCCGGTGATCCTGTCGCGCACCTCATCCGGGGTTAGCCGTTGGATGAACTCGTCGGTGCCGAAGGCCTGGTTCTCGCCGCCCAAGGCCTTGATCGGCCCCCACCCGTGGTTGAACGGGACGTCCTTCCCGAGGTGCAGCAATGTCGGCGGAGCGGTCTCGACGGAGGGGACGTAGTCGGGGTTGCCCAGATGCTTCGATCCGTAGTCCAGGACATAGGTGAACGGCAGTGAGGTCCGCCAGTCCTTGCCTCCCATGCGCGCATACGCGGCGTCCATGTCCGGACCCACTGCACCGCCATACGGCTCGCGCATGGGGGGCACGGGCTGAAGGCGGGTCGAGACCTGGGTCGCCGCCTCCGGGCTCCACCCCTTCGCGAACAGATCGGCCCACTCGGGCTTGGGCGCGAGGAACGGCGGCACCTGGGGACCAAGCTCGAAGTACACGTCGTCCAGCCCGAGCCCCGCCCCCTGCGGCCGCGAGACCTCGACCGACCACGCGCCGGCCTGACCGTCGGCAACCTGCACCGTGACCTTCGTACGCTGGTCGAAGTCACCGTCCTGTTCCGAAGCGACTTCGCCCTGTGGACTGCGAACGGTCGCGTGCAGGCCCTCACCCGTCACGTCGGACTGCAGGAACACGTCGAAGGCCTTGGTCTCCGGCGGCACGCTGAAGTAGAGCGGCCCCCACGGCCCGACGGTCTTCAGCGGCGCATCGACCTGGGCGCGGTAGGCGTGGGGCATATCGGCGGGCATCGCAAGGCGCCCGACGTTCCAGCCGGACACCACCTCGATCGCACAGCGGCCGTCCCAGTCCACCGGCGCCGTGAGGAGGCTGCCCGTCTCGCGGACGGCGCCCACCGTCGCCGCGACGTACCCATCGGGCCGGAGAAGGCGGCAGCGCAGCGGGTCCTGGTAGTCGCCATGCGGCTCGCAGCGCGCGTCGATGCTGAGCGTTGTGCCGCGCGGGACCTCGAGCGCGATGATGTTCACGTGGCGGAGTTCAGGCGAGAGGATCGTCTGCCCCGTCGCCAGCGAGGCGAGCAGTCCCGCCAATGCGACGGCCGTTGAACGCATGTGGTTCACCCCCGATAGACCTGCACGAAGAGACCCATGATCCCGCTGGCGAGGTTGCCGTCGGCGTCGAGTCGGCGCCCATCGTAGACGACGAGCAGCTTGCCCGGCTCGACCTCCTCGATGCTGTTGTAGCTCGTGGTTGCGCCCTGGTAGAAGCATGAGTGGCCGACCCACATCGCGCCGTCGTCGAGGCTGAAGGCGAGCCAGTTGTCGGGACGGCCATAGGTGACCACCAGGGCGCCGTCGGCCATGCGGCACGCGTTCGGCCACACCCCGCGGTCGGCGATCGGGCGGGGCTTCTCCCAGGTCTTCCCGTCATCATGCGAGACGCTCAGGTACAACGGCGAGAACGTCGGTCCGCTCCCGCCGGTGCGCATGAAGCAGAGGATGTCCCCGTTCGGCATCGTCAGCAGGTCGGCCTCGCAGAAGCTCTCGATACCGATGCTCGGATCGCAGGCGACGGTTGCCCAGTAGTCCCACGTCTCGCCCCGGTTCGTGGAGCGCATGACCCAGGTGCGGTACTTGTAGACCTTCCACTCGGGCGGGAAGGCCTCGCAGAGCACCGTGTCCGTCTTGAAGTAGCCGTACACCGCCGCGAGCAGCGACCCGTCCCGGCACTGGACGATCGCATGATCCACGGGCGGCCCCTCGTAGTACTTCCCGTCGTCGCCGGTGCCGCCGGTGCCCTCGGGGATGTTCAGGCGGGCCGGCACGCCCTCGAAGGTCTTGCCGCCGTCGCGCGACCGGCTGAGCGGCACCTCGAACACGCCGTCCGCCACCTTCTTCGTGTTGAAGCCGAGCCCGATGACCTCGCCATCGGGGAACTCGAAGAAATGAGTGCCCAGCCCCGGCCCGTCCGTCCACGTCCTGCCGCCGTCGGCCGAGTGCTTCCCGCCGACCGCCAACCGCCCGTCGCGGAAGCGGAAGAGGCTCGTGTAGATAGCTCCGGGGATGATCTCGAAGGGCTGGCCGAACTCGACCTGCAGACCGGGCACCTTCTCCACCTTCAGCGCCTCCTTCTCCGGCAGGCTGCTGCGGAAGCGCACCCACTCCCAGATCGCCTCACCCGTCGCCGAGGAGGCCCCGCAACCGAACCCGCACTGGTTGCGCGGGGGATTGAGCGGCGCCGCCGTGGTAAAGGCCCCCGCGCCATCGAAGAGCAGCTTGTCATCCGCAAACAACCGGATGTCCTCGCCCTTGATCTCGAGCCGATACGTGTGGAAGCCGCCCGCGGCGTCGAAGGGGAACTCCTGCTTCGCATTCACAAGCAGCAGCTTGTCGGGGAAGATAGACAGCGACTCCTCGTGCACGCCGTCTGCCACCGACATCCCGCAGCCCCACGGCTGCGAGCACGAGACCGCCTTCACCCGCGCCTCCAGCGCCGCGCCCCGCGCCGGATCGGCCCGCCAGTCCAGCATGTAGTGCCGCCCGCTGCCCTTCTCCGTCGAGGTGTCAGCAACCACCAGCCCCTCGTCGGTGCGCTTCGAGTGCGTCCCATCCCCGAGCCACGCGCTCGCGCCGCCGGCCCACTCACCCTTCTCGTAGAAAGGGCGCCAGGGGAGGTCGGGCGCGGTCTGAGCGCAGAGCGGCATGACAGCGAGGAGGGTCGGGCTGATCAGCATCGCGGGGCACCCCTTTGGGCGGGAAGCCGTCACGCCTCCCAGAGCGCGGTGATCGGCACGGCGTGGATGTTCTCGGCGTACGGTATGACTTCCGTGCCGAGGTACAGGACGATCCCTCTCACGAAGCGGCTCCCGGTCGCCTCGCGCAATGCCCGCAGACCGGCCACGTCGCGGGGATGCACCGTGGCGCTGCTCTTCACCTCGATGCCGACAATCCGCCGGTTGAGGGTCTCCAGGACCACGTCAACCTCCTGGCCGGCATGCGTGCGGAGGTGGCTGAGGCGCGGCCGCGCCTCGCTCTGGGGGATCCCCTTGAGCAACTCCAACACGGCGAAGTTCTCGATCAGCCGCCCAAGCCAGCTCGAGTCTGTACCGGTCATCTCAAGCCCGAGCAGGTGGCTCAGGAGCCCCGTATCGTTCAGGAACAGCTTGGGCGCCTTGGCCAGGCGCTTGCCAATGTTGGCCGCCCAGGCTGGGGCAACGTGGACGAGGAAGACCGCCTGGAGGAGGGCGAGGTAGCGGTCGAGGGTCGCGCGGGGCAGCCCCGCGTCGCGCCCGAGATCGGCCCGGTTCAGCAGACCGGTGGCGCGTGCGGCGACATGCTCCATGAGCCGTGGCAGCGTCGATAGGCCGTTGATACGGACCAGCTCGCGGACCTCGCGCTGCATGATCGCGCTGATGTAGGAGCGGAACCAGGCCTCCCGCCGGTCGAGCGACGCGCGCTGGACGGCCTCGGGGTACCCACCTACCAGCGCACGCTGCATGACCTGTGAGGGCTCCTCAAGACGGCACTTGGGCGCGAGGAGGCCGGGCTCAAACAGAGCGTCCACGAAGCCCGGCCATCGCCCCTCGATCTCCGCCTGCGACAGGGGCCACAGAGTCACGAACTCGACCCGACCTGCAAGGGAGTCGGCAACCCGCGGCAGCACCAGGACCTGCGCCGAACCGGTGAGGAAGAACCGCCCTGGCACGGGGTCGCGGTCCACGGCCGCCTTTATGGCCAGCAGGAGGTCCGGAACCCGCTGGACCTCGTCGAGGACCACCGACCCGTCCAGGCCAACGATGAACCCCATCGGGTCCTCCGTCGCGGTTGCCAGGACGCGGACGTCGTCGAGTGTGATGTACCGCGCCGGGTGGGCGGTCGCCGCAATGTGTCGCGCCAGCGTGCTCTTGCCGGTTCGGCGCGCGCCCTGCAGAAACACGACCGGCGTGTCGCCCAGGGCCTCCAGTATCTGTGGCGTAATATGGCGCTTGATCATGGTGGATATTCTACCATCTACTGGTAGATTTTCGTCGTGTGGAGCCATGCTACTCCCTACCTGCCTCTGCGTCAAGGGCTCTCGCCGGAATCGGAGCTTAGGCCGCCGCTCGACGAGGATGAGTGAGGGGTGCCGACGAATGTCCGGCGAGTCCATCACCCCATCGAGGCACGCCATGCAGCGCAGAACGTCGTCCCTCGCCATCATCTGCTGGGTGCTTTGCGTCGCTGGCGGCGGGCTCTTGCGTGCCCAGACCCTCCGCCTCGAATGCGAGGACTTCAGCGGGCCATGGCGCGAGCAGACGAACATCGCGGGGTACTCGGGACGAGGGTTTGTGGTGTCGAACGCGCAAGGCGTGGCGACGACGGTGATGGCCAAGACCGTGAGCGTGGGTGAGGCGGGCACGTACCACGTGTGGGCGCGCGGATGGGAGGGCGGCGGGACGGATCGGCGCTGGCGCGTCCAGGTGGGTGAGACGCTGCTGGAGCCGACTCACGCGGGGCGGGATGCGAACCGCTTCACGTGGCAGCGATGCGGGCAGGTTGAGCTTCCGGCGGGCGACGTAGAGGTCCGGCTCGTGGATGCCGGGGATTCCTTCGAGGTAGCCGATGCGATCATGCTGACAACCGATCCGAACCTTGACCCAACCGAGGAAGAGGCGCGCTGGCGGGTGCTTCCGCGCTACGAGGCGGAGAGGATGGTCGTCGAGGAGATCATGGCGCGCACGCGCGCGTGCGCAGCGGCGATGCCTGTGCCGAAGAGCCCTGCCGAGTGGCAGGCCCGTGCGGCCGAGATTCGGCCGCGTGTTCTGCGGGCGTTGGGCCTTGACCCGCTGCCCGAGCGCACGCCGCTCAACGCGAAGGTCCTGGGCGAGGTCCCGCGCGACGGCTACCGCATCCAGCGGGTCACCTTCGAGAGCCGCCCGGGCTTGGTCGTGACCGCGAACGTCTACGTGCCCGACGGACCGGGCCCGTTCCCGCTGGTGCTCTGCCCGGTGGGCCACTGGGGCCGGGGCAAGAACGATGTCGCTCCCTCGGCGCGAAACCGGGGTCTGGCGAAGCTCGGGTACATCACGATCACCTATGACCCGTTCGGCCAGGAGGAGCGGAGCGTGCCCGGCAACGCGCACACCGAGGCCTGGAACCTGACGCTGACCGGGCACTGCAACATGAGCCTCATGATCTGGGATACGGTGCGCGCGCTCGACTACATGCTCACGCGCCCCGACGTGGACGGAACGCGAATCGCCTGCACGGGGGCCTCGGGCGGCGGGCTGAACACGCTGTACTACTCCGTGGCCGACGAACGCCTGGACGTGGCGGTGCCGGTGGTCTACATCACCCAGTGGGAGGACTTCCTCGGCACGGGCCACGCGCACTGTCCCTGCTCGCACGTACCTGGGCTGGGCCGGTTCACCGACATGGGGGAGATGACGGCGCTCTTCGCCCCGAAGCCGCAGATGTACATCGGCGCGGAAGAGGACCCCGACTTCACTCCGCGCGGCGCGCGGCGGGCCGAGGCGCAGGCGCGGGTCGTGTACGACCTCTTCGATGCGGACGAGAGCCTGCGCTGCCTCATCTTCCCCGGCGGGCACGACTACAGCCAGCCGATGCGGGAAGCGCTCTATGGCTTCGTGGAGCAGCACCTGGGCGGCAAGGGGGACGGCTCACCCGTCCCTGAGCCGCCGGACGTTACGCCTCCGCCGAGCATTGAGCAGCTCTGGTGCTTCGAAGATGGCAAGGTCCTGCCGACCAGCAGGACCGTGCGGCAGCTTGCGGAGGTATGGGCCAAGGCGGCGATAGCGCGGCTGCCAGAGCCGGAGGCGCTCGATGTCGATGGCACGCGCCGCTCGCTCATCGAGGTCCTTCACCCCCCAACTCCAGCCGACCCTCCGAGCTTCGAACAGGTTGGCGAACTCGACGCAAACGGCCTCTCGGTCCGCAAGCTGAAGCTGCACGTTCAGCCAGGGATCACGCTGCCGGCGTTGCTCGTGGCGGGCGAACCGGGCGCGCCGACGGTCGTCATCGCCGACGCCTCGCCTGACCCGATGACCGCCGCGCCGCTTCTCCGCCAGGCGCGCGATGCAGGCTTCACGGCGCTGTACGTCTCGCCGCGCGGTTGGGGGGAGACGACGTGGGACGAACACGTCATCTGCACCGACAACCTGCTACTCGGCGATCCCATCCTCGGCCAGCGCGCCTTCGACCTCGCGGCTGCGGGGCGGGCACTCCGGGTGCGTCTGGGAGAAGGCGCGAGGGTGAGTCTGCTGGCCATCGGCCCGGAAGCTGGGCTGGCCGGGCTCTTCGCGCAGGCGATGTGGAACGGCTTCGACGCGGCGGCCGTCGGGCCGGTGCCGAACTCCTACCTCGACGCCTTCGGCCCGGGCATCCCGATGATGGCTTGCGTGGCCAACATCCTCAGCGTGGCGGACATCCCGCAGGTCAAGGCCTTGGCGGCGGAACGGCCGCTGAGGGTCATGAGGGGCACGGGGGTGGCTGAGGCGCTGGAGTGGATGGGCGAGCAGGAGCGATGACCAGGGGCCAACGGCCCGCGGGCGGTCAGCGTCCGAGACGCTCCCTCCGCCAGGACCGGGGTCCTGCCCGTTGAGGCGAGGCGGCTCTGTAACCATCGGACCTGGGTTCTGCCGTGCTCTGCCATGCGTGTCCCCAAACCGATCACATGGGGAGGGGGACGGCTGCCATGTGCCGAACTGCACGAGACTGGACAGGCAGAGAGGGCCTCAAGGACCTTCACGCGTGGATCGCGACGAGCTGCTCGCTGAACTGCAGGGCATCTTCCGTCGCAGGCCGGTGCTCGTCCTCGGCTGTGGCGCATCCGCAGCCATGGGCGCGTCCTTGGGCGTTCAGTTCCCAGGCATGGGCGAGCTGGCCGATCATCTCAGAGGCCGCGTTCCAGAACTCGTCGGTGGCAAGCCCGGTCCTCTTGAGCAATGGGGTCGCTGCGCCGCCCTGTTGGACGCCGTAGGTCTTGAGCAGGCCCTGACCGACCAACCGGTGCGCGATCGTGGGCTACTCCGCGCCATCGTGGACGCCACTGCAGAACTCGTGGGGACCGCAGACCGCGTCGTTCGTGAGACAGTACTCTCGGGTGGCGGCACGGGGTTGGCCCTCGCGCGAGCGCTGGGCTTCCTGCTCGACAGCGTCGACGCGGTGAACCCGGTCGTTCACGTTGTGACGCCGAACTACGACCACGTTGTGGAGTACGCGTGTTTCGCGGCGCGCGCGCTG
This sequence comes from Armatimonadota bacterium, assembly GCA_016869045.1. Classification (GTDB taxonomy): domain Bacteria; phylum Armatimonadota; class Zipacnadia; order Zipacnadales; family VGFC01; genus VGFC01. Next base: position 3,657 of record VGFC01000179.1, on the reverse strand, counting down.
TGCCTTACCTCGTTCAGGGGTTCGGTAGTCGGTTCGTTCGAACCGGACCCAAACAAGCAGGGCAACCTGCAGGCCGTCGCCGTCTCGCGTGGTCGCGGAAGGTCCCGACGAGAGCCCCGCCCGCTGCGCCATGTGGCGCTGTGGAAGCCGCATGGTTCGCTCAGTTGGTTCGAGGCGGACGGAACCACGGTAGAGCTAGGCGAGCGCCCCTCAGGCGCTGAGCGGGTGATGGTGACGCCGGGCGTGGGTAAGTATGAGACCTGCATGACACAGCCGGCGCTGGTGTACCACCGCGAGAAGGCTGGCGAAGCACTGCGGCGTGCGTCGGCTGTCGTGTTCTGCGGCTACGGGTTCAATGACCGCCACCTGGAAACGGCGTTGCTGCCACGACTTCGCCAAGGGTTGCCGGGGGCCGTCCTGTCCCGCGAACTCACCAGCGCAGCCCGGAGGATGGTGGCGGACCATCCGCGGCTCCTGGCCTTGGAGGCCGAGGCTCCAGGTGCAACGCTCTGCCATTGCCCAGGTGGCCCTTTGCGGGTCGACGGTGATCTGTGGGACCTGGACCATTTCCTCCGGGAGGTGATCGGGCGATGAGTATCTTCCAGTTCAGCGACGAGCAGTCGATAGGCGAGTGCCAGCGCATCGACACGGCGCGGGTCTGGGTCCGCGTGCCCACCCCCGACCAACTGCGGGCGGTTCGCGTGGGGCGCCTCGTGGCGGTGAAGGGGGGTGACGCCAACGAATGGCTGATCGGGATGATCGAGAAGATATGGCGCACCCGAGCGGAGGCCGAGGAGGCAGCCGCAGACACCGGCGGTCTTGGGGAGTCAGACCTGCCTGGCGGTGCCGACGCCCTCGAGGACAACGGGGTGCAGCTGGCCCTCGTGGGCACCTACCGGGCCCTCGATGGCAGTCGCCCCAACGTCTTCACCCGTGCGGTCCTGGCGCTCCCCAGCATAGACGAGAAGGTGTTCCCCATAGAGGGGAAGGCGCTCGAGGACTTCATGGCCATCATCTCGCAGACGGGTGCCGAGACGGCCGCTCAGCCTCTGGCGATCGGGAAGTTCGCCCTCGACCTCAAAGCGACCGCCTTCCTGGACGCAAACAAGCTCTTCCAGAGGCATGCGGCTCTGGTCGGGAGTACTGGCTCGGGCAAGTCCTGGACCGTCGCGGCCCTTCTTGAGCAAGCCGCCAAGCTGCCTCACCCCAACGTCATCCTCTTCGATCTGCACGGAGAGTACGCATCCCTGACATTTGCCCGGCAGCTCCGGGTGGCTGGCCCAGGGGACCTGGGGGCGCCCTCGGGTGAGGTGCTGTTCCTCCCCTACTGGCTGCTGAACTACGAGGAGATGCAGGACTTCTTCGTGGATCGGTCAGAGACGAGTGCTCACAACCAGGTGATGGCTTTCCACGACGCCGTCTCCCAGGCAAAGCGCAGCGCTCTGGAAGCAGGGGGGCATGACGCCGTACTCAGCAGCTACACGATCGACAGCCCCGTACCGTTCGAGTTGCGTGACGTACGCCAGCGAATCGAGGAGCTCAACACGGAGCGCGTACCGACCGGAAAGGGCGATGCGACCAGACAAGGCGACTTCCACGGCCACTTCAGTCGGTTCCTTGCGAGGCTGGACAGCAAGGCAAGCGATCGCCGCTACGGGTTCATGTTCCAGGCTCCCTCTCAGTGGGGCGTTCATACTGCTCTCGAGAAGCTCGCTGCAGCGCTCCTGGGCCACGCACCGTCCGGGGGAGGCATCAACGAAGGCGTCAAGGTGATCGACTTCTCGGAAGTCCCGTCCGACGTGCTGCCCGTCATCGTGAGTCTGGTCGCTCGTCTTGTGTTTCAGATCCAGTTCTGGACCGAAGCCGGGCCTGCGGGTGAGAAGCGGCACCCGGTCCTGATGGTCTGTGATGAGGCGCATCTCTACCTCCCCCGGCTCTCGGCGGAGGCCACTGGCTTCGAGAGAAGAGCCTTGCACAACTTCACCCGCGTCGCCAAGGAGGGGCGGAAGTACGGGGTCGGTCTCCTGATCGTCAGCCAGAGGCCAGCGGACGTGAGCCCCACCATCCTCAGCCAGTGCAACAACTTCATCAGCTTGCGGCTCACGAACGGCGAAGACCAGACCGTCATACGCCGCCTGATGCCGGAGAGCCTCGAGGGCATACTTGAGATACTGCCTACCCTTGACATAGGGGAAGCGGTGATCGTTGGCGACGCAATCCTCCTGCCCACGCGCGTGCGGCTTGCGCCCCCTTCCGTGGAGCCCATAAGCAGCACCGTCAACTTCTGGAGTAGGTGGTCGCAGGACGAGGCCGAGCAAGACCTCGTGGCAGCCGTCGAGAGCATGCGCCGTCAGTCACGCGAGCGGTAGCTGACCTGGGACTGCCAGGAAGCGCGCGGGCGCCAGCCGAGGGGATGCCCCACTGGCCAGCGCGCCTTCACCGGGCTCAGAACGGCCCCAGCGGCTCCGGCTTGTTCACGGCGCGACACATGCGCTCGTAGAGGGTGCAGTAGTTGGTGACGTTCGTGCCGGGCGGGATGATCTCGTCGATCTTGGCGAGGTCCTCAGGTGTGAGCGCGATGTCGCAGGCCTTGAGCGACGACTGCAGGTGCTCGACGGTGCGCGGGCCGCAGATCGGCGCGGTGATCCCCGGGCGCTGCATCAGCCACGCGAGGGACAACTCGGCGAGGGTCACTCCGTGCGCCTGGGCGAGTGGCATCAGCGCCTCCACCAGGCTTAGGCTCTGCTCGGTGTAGCGGTTGTGGCCGTCTCGCTGGCCGACGGTGTGGAAGCGATGGCCCTCGGGTGCGGGCTGGTCCCTGCGGTAGATGCCGCTGAGCACGCCCCCCGCGAGCGGACCGAAGGGCACGATCCCAATCCCGTGCCGCAGACAGGTCCACACGAGTTCCAGCTCGATGCGCCGGTCGGTGAGGTTGTAGGGCGGCTGCTCGGCCACGACGCGCGGCCAGCCGCGCTTGTCCGCCAACCAGAGCGCCTCCATGATCAGGGGCACCGGCCACTTCGAGGTGCCGACGTAGAGGATCTTCCCCTGGCGCACGAGTACGTCGAGCGTGTCGAGTGTCTCCTCGATGGGTGTGTCGATGTCGGTGATGTGGAGGTAGTACAGGTCGATGCGGTCCGTGCGTAGGCGGCGCAGGCTGGCCTCCACGGCGCGCGTGAGGTGGTAGCGGCTCGCCCCGCGGTCGTTCGGCCCGTCGCCCATCGCCGCGACGCCCTTCGTGGCCAACACGACGTTATCGCGGTGCTTGTTGTGCTCCAGGGCGCGCCCGACGAACTCCTCGGACACCCCGCGCGCGTACACATCGGCGGTGTCGATGAAGTTGATCCCGCCGGCGATGGCCTCGTCGATGATCTGTCGGGCCTCATCCTCCTTCGTGCTGCCCCCGAAGTTCATTGTGCCCAAGCACAGCTTCGAGACGCGGACGCCCGTACGGCCAAGCTGTCGGTACTCCATGATGAGCCTCCTGGAATGCCGAGTTCGGAGTCCTGAGCCAGCATCGCCACCACTAGACCGAAGTTCCCCGATCTGAGGGGGTGTTTGGCCTGTGATCTGGGGCTTTTGGGCTGATTGGCCTGCGATTTGGTACCCATGTAGAGTATAAGTTTATGCTTGACAGGGTTGAGATAGTATGCTATA
>VGFC01000178.1 GCA_016869045.1 Armatimonadota bacterium | reverse complement strand
TCCAGAGGCCATGGAGGTTGCAGTACTCACGCGCCACGACCCCCTCGGCCTTCACGCAGAACGCGGCTTCCGGCGCCTCACCCGGCGTCAGGAACTGCCGGTACGCCTTGCCATCGACGATGATCCCGACCCACTCGATCCAGTGCTCCTCGGTCATCGGGTGCGGGACCTCGCCGACCTTGACCCTCAGACCGCCTTCGGTCTTCTCCTGGACCGGCACGTGCTTCCCGACGGCCGCGTCGGTGGTGTTCTCCGTCAGGAGCTTCATCGGCTCGCCGCAGCAAGCCAACTCACCCCCGCCGACGTGCAACAGCTCGACGATGTTCCCGCAGATCTCGCACTTGTACACCTGCAGTTGCTTCACTCGGGATTCCCCCTTTGTCCTTCGGTAGCACGGGCGGCTCGCCCGTGGTGTTGGTCTCACCAATTCTCCGCCAGCAACTCGAAATGCGCCTGCGGGTGCGCGCACGCCGGGCAGGCGCCGGGCGCCTCCGGGCCCTCGTGCAGGTAGCCGCAGTTGCGGCAGCGCCAGACGACCGGCTGGTCCTTCTTGAACACCGTCCCAGCCTCGACATTGGCGAGCAGCCCGAGGTAACGCCTCTCGTGCTGCTTCTCGGCGACGGCGATAGCCTCGAAGATCACCGCGACGGCGTCAAGGCCTTCCTCGCGCGCGACCTTCGCGAAGCCCGGGTACATCTCGGTCCATTCGTGGTTCTCGCCGCCCGCGGCGGCTTTCAGGTTCTCGGCCGTCGTCCCGATGACGCCGGCGGGGAAGGCTGCCGCGATCTCCACGTCGCCGCCCTCCAGAAGCTTGAACAGCCGCTTGGCGTGCTCTTTCTCCTGGTCTGCGGTCTCGGTGAAGACGGCTGCGATCTGCTCGAACCCGTCCTTCTTCGCCTGGCTCGCCGCGTACGTGTAGCGGTTCCGCGCCTGCGACTCGCCGGCGAATGCCGTCAGGATGTTCCTCTCCGTCTGCGTGCCCTTCAGTGCCATTCAGGCCTCCTCGCGCCGCCCTCATCGGGCAGCCAATGCTCCGCGGCTTCTCGCGCGGTGGGATGGGCGCAGGCCCTCAGAGGGTGTATGAGAAGGGTGGCCGGGCGCCATGAATGGCGCCCCTACACGATTGGGCGCGATGAATCGCGCCCCTACGTCACAAACGACCGTGTATCGCCGTCATGTAGGGGCGTGATTCATCACGCCCGATGCCGTGCTTCTCATACACCCTCTAAGGTGCGCCCTCCCGTAATGCTAATCACTGGCATCTCCGGCGAAGTTCCCGTGCCGAATGGCAGGAGGGATTCGGGGGCGCAGACTCGTACCTACACCCAGCGAGCAACGAATGGAGGCACCCCGTTGACCCACACACTCAGAGGACTGGCCGTGGCGGCCTTGATCGCCTTCTTGTCGGTGCCACAGTGCGCTCAGCCGCCCCCGCCCGGCGCCGATCCGAGTGCGGCGGCTGCGTTCACAATCACCAACCAGGTGCTGCGCCCGGCCGACAAGGTGCCGCCGCTGGGGGCCAATGACTACGGTCGGTGCGGAGCCGTAGAGTGGGCGCGCAATAACTTCGTGCAGAACGCGGGCAACGAGCCGATCTACTGGAAGAACCTGCACCGCGCGATCCGCTGCGGGGATCACTGGTTCGAGATCGACGGCGGCGGCGTCTCGTGGTGGGACCTGTGGGCGAGTGGCTTCCTGAGCGGCGCCGAGGTGCGCATCTACCGAATCGTGGACGCCGACGGCAAGCCGGTCGTCGGGGACAACGGCCTGGACATGTCGCGCGCTGACCATGTGGCCTTCGTCGGCCGCACGCAGGTCCTCCCGGAGGGGAGCCCGGGCTTCCCGGACGGCGGCTGGGTCGTCACCGAGTACGGGGACGTCCACCCGAACGCATGGATCCGGGGCAGGAACCTCACGGTGACCGACGCCTTGGCGGTCGAGAACGGACGGACCTACTGGTACGCAGTCACCGCCATCGGCGCGAACGGGAAGGAGTCGGCCCTGTCGGCGGAGGTCAGCGCGGGGCCGCGCGCCGACATCGACACGCCCCCGCACCTCCTCATCGCCCGCGACCAGGATCGCTTCCCGGACACCCGCTCCGGCCAGGGCCTGCGGTTTGAGTTGAGGGCCGCCGGCGGCGCCGGACCTCTCACGTGGTCGATTGCGGAGGGCGCGCTGCCCGTCGGGCTGAAGCTCGACCCGGCAACCGGCGTCATCGACGGCGTGCCGACGCAGGAGCCCCCGGCAGATACGCCACTTCGCATCACCGTCAGTGACGCCCGTGGCCGCTCCGACGCGCGCACATGGGTCCTCAACGCGACGCCGGCGAAGGGTGAGGGAGACGAGGCGCCACAGCCGCCCACGAACGTCTCGGCAGTGGCGGGCAACGGTTGCGTGACCATCTCCTGGCAGCCCAGCCCGTCTCCCAATGTCCAGGCGTACCGCCTCAAGCGCTCCACGAAGCCCCTTGCCGAGCAGATGAACCGCGTCTACCTCCCCGAGGACGGGCCGAAGCTGGAGCGGATGGACTACATCGTGCTGGAGCGCAAGTTCGACCCCTTCGACATGCGCTATGTCCACCCGCGCGTGCGCGGGATCGGTAACCCGATGGACTCGCCGAACTGGCACTGGCGCGGCGACCCCAAACAGGTCCGGTTCGCACTCGTTCCCCATCCGCAGCCGATCCCCAAGGAGATGACCGACCCGGGCGAGACCTGCCTTCAGGCGGAAGCCCTCGGGCCGAACGAGACCTCCATCAACCAGTTCGTCTTCATCGGCACCGATCTCGGCAACAACGAGTCGATCTGGTACGGCCAGCTGGAGCCTGGGAAGCAGTATCACCTCGATGTCTGGCTGCGGCAGGAGGGGCTGGCGAACCGCGGCGCAGTGACGTTCTCGTACGGTCGGGGCTATCCCGAGATCCAGCAGACCTTCGCGGTCACCAGCGAGTGGCGGCGCTTCACCTACGACTTCACGGGAGGCGAGCGGCCGACGAAGCTCTGGCATTTCGGCCACCAGTTCAGCTTCACCGGCCCCGGCAAGTTGTGGATGGACAACTGCCGCATCTTCCGGGTGGATCGGCCTGAGGACCTGACGGCCCTCTACGTCCCGAGCGCCACCGTCCTCGGCGAACTCCTGGCCAGCTCGCCGGAGAGCGGCCCCAAGGGCGCGCAGCGGTGCTGGGTGCTGAAGCGCGACTCGAAGATGGCCGACCTCCTGAGCTGGTACGGGAACTCGCAAGTCCGCCCCGACTGGTCCACCTCCGTCGGTGACACGGTCGAGATGACCGTGCCGTGCGCGCTGGAGTTCTGCCGGCGCACCGGCGACCGCCCCGCCGACCGCGTCGTGCCGTGGCTGGTCATCCAGCACATCCTCCACACGGAGGACGAATGGCTCGCGTTGGTGGAGTACCTCGCGGCGCCCTACGACCCGAGGACGGACACGCCCGCGGCCAAGCCGTGGGCGTATCGGCGCTATCAGCAGCGCGGCATCGGGACGCCGTGGATCGACGAGTTCTGGCAGCTGGTCGTCGAGTTCGGCAACGAGACCTGGCACAACGGCGTGTTCGACGACTGGCTGGGCTTCAGCACGCGCAACGCGGTCTGGCAGGGCGGTCCGGAGTACGGCCTCTTCTGCCGGTACCTCATCGGTAACATGAAGCGCAGCCCGTACTGGGCCTCACAGAAGCTGGACGGGCGTCTGCGGTTCGCGCTGGGCGATGGGTACCTGCGGCGCGACGTAGGCGGCGGCAAGCGCCTGACGTACGGCGAGGAGGCGATGGAGCGCTGCCCGGAGGCCGACCTGCTGGTCCACGCCAACTACGTGGGCCCCAAGTGGGAGACGGGCGACTCGTCCAGCGAGAACTTCGACGACCACGGCGTCCAGGCGACGCTACTGGCCTACCTCACTGGCAACCAGGCGGACTTCCGGGAGTCGCACGCCACGCGGGAGGCGATGGCGGCAGCCGGGCACGCCTATGACCTCGCGGCCTACGAGAGCGGGCCGAGCGGCTACAAGCTGCCCGGCCAGGGCACTCCCCAGCAGGTGGAGGTGAACGAGCGCTACGGGAAGAGCCTCGCGATGGCGGTGGCGGCGCTCGATGCGTGGCTGGGCGCCTACGGCGAGGGCTGGACCTACCAGAACTTCCTCGGCTACGGCCAGGGGCAGTATTGGAACAGCCACACGTGGTTCAGCGAGGGTTTCCGGCCCTACCCGGGCTGGCAGGCGCTGCAGCTGCGCAATCGCTTCGCGCGGGGTGACTACATGGCCGTCGAGGCGACCTCCGAGCCGAGCATGCAGTTCGGCGCCAGGACGTACCCCCTGATCGGCGTCTATGCGCTGCGCGAGGGCGACCGGTGGTCGGTGTTCGTGCTGTCGCGCAAGCTCGACGGCAGCCACGACGGCGTGGACTTCGGCGATGGCGCAACACCCGTCTCGCTCTCGTTGCCCTTCCGCCAGGCGAGCAAGATCACGCTCCACCGCATGACCGGCGACCCTCGCGAGGGGAACCGCAAGGAGCTGAAGGTGCAGATAGAGTCGCTCGACATCCCCCCGCAGGCGCTCGCGAACGGGACGCTGAAGGTCGGCACCGACACCGGCGGCCTCGCAACCGGCATGCCGCCCGGCTCGATCTACCTGTACGTGTTCGAGGGAGGCCGAAATTAGGGACAGGCCCCAATTTCCGACGGACGTCTTGTCGGAAATTGGGGCCTGTCCCTAATTTCGGCCACAACGGGAGCAACCCATCGCATGGCACATGAGCGGCCCAACTTCGTGATCTTCTACACCGACGACCAGGGGTATGGCGACCTGTCGTGCATGGGGGCGACGGACTTCCGCACGCCCCACCTGGACGCGCTGGCGGCCTCAGGGGTGCGGTTCACGGACTGGTACTCGAACTCGCCGGTCTGCTCGCCGTCGAGGGCCTCGCTGCTGACGGGGCGCTATCCCGTCCATGCGGGCGTCCGCTCAATCCTCGCCGGCCACCGGCAGGCAACCGGCCTGACGCCCGAGGTGCCCACCATCGCCGGGGCGCTCAAGAAGCTCGGTTACCGGACCGCGATGTTCGGCAAGTGGCACCTGGGCGTCGCGGAGGAGTGCCGCCCGCACCACCACGGCTTCGACGAGTGGTTCGGGTTCCTGGCGGGGTGCATCGACTACTACTCGCACATCTTCTACTGGGGCATGTCGGGCCAGCAGGACCCGGTCCACGACCTGTGGGAGAACGGCGTGGAGATCTGGGAGAACGGGCGCTACTTCACCGAGATGATCACTGAGCGCGCGGTGCGGTGGCTCAACCGCGTGGCCGACGACGACGCCCCCTTCTTCCTCTTCGTCCCGTACAACGCGCCGCACTATCCCATGCATGCACCCCAGCGCTACCTCGACCGCTTCCCGGACCTCCCGTGGGACCGGCAGATCATGGCCGGGATGCTGAGCGCGGTCGATGACAGCGTCGGCGAGATTCTGGAGACGCTCAGCCGACACGGCCTGCGCGACAACACGCTGGCCTTCTTCCAGAGCGACAACGGCCCCTCGCGCGAGACGCGCAACTGGCTCGATGGCACGCCCGACCCGTACTACGGCGGCAGCGCGGGGAAGCTCAAGGGCCACAAGTTCAGCCTCTACGAGGGCGGCATCCGCATGCCCGCGCTCATGAGCTGGCCGGCGCGGATTCCCTCAGGCCGCGTCATCGGCGAGGTCGGTGCGGCAATGGACATCTTCCCCACCCTCCTGTCGGCGGCGGGTGTCGGCGCCGAGGGCTACCATGTCGATGGGCAGGACGTACTGTCGATGGTTACCAACGGCGCGCCCAGCCCGCACCAGCGCCTCTTCTGGGAGCAAGGCAACCAGACCGCGGTGCGTCAGGGCAACTGGAAGCTCGTGCTGAACGGCCAGCTCGTCGAGGGCGCGCCTCCTGAAGACGCCGTGCACCTCTCAGACCTCGAAGAGGACATGGGCGAGCGCGTCAACCTCGCCGAAAGAGAGCCCGCGGTCACTGCCGAGCTCAAGGCCGCTGCCGAGGCCTGGCGCGCTGACACCGACCACCACTGGGACACCGTGTGGGCCTCCCGCGCGACGCTGCACACGGGGAACCCGCCGCGGTAGAGGCCGCGCGGCAACCGGCAGCGGGTGACGAGCGTTTACTGCAGTGGGCCTTCCGCCGGCCCTTTGACGACAGCTTCGGATGCAGTATAATCGGGGCGGCGGAGGACCTCCTCTCGATGCGCACGTACCCATTCCACACGCGGCTGAGGCGCTTCCTCGGATACGCCAACGCGGCCGTGCTGGTCGCGACGGTCTGCGGCGTGGGGCTTGTCGCGGGCGCGGTGGACCGCATCCGCGAGACGCTCCCGCCGCCGGACAAGCTCGCGAGTTACCGCCCCAGCGCCACCACCGAGATCTACTCGACCGAGCGCCATGCGGACGGCAAGGTCTCGCACACGCTGCTGGCACGCGTCTGCCACGAGGGCCAGGACCGCACGCCGGTGCCGCTGAAGGACATCCCTCTCGCGCTTCGCCAGGCGACGATCGCCCGCGAAGACCGCCGCTTCCCCTACCATCGCGGAGTCGATCCGAAGGGCCTCCTGCGGGCGGTCCGCGCCAACCTCCCCGTGTTCGCCAGGGGCGGGGAGTACACGCAGGGCGGCTCGACGATCACTCAGCAGCTCGCGCGCGCGGTGTGGCTGTCGCCCGAGAAGACGATCACCCGAAAGCTGCGGGAGATACTGCTGGCGATCGAGCTGGAGCGGAGGTACTCCAAGGACGAGATCCTTGAGATGTACCTCAACGAGGTGAACTACGGCCACGGCGCCTACGGGGTGAAGCGAGCGGCGGAGTTCTACTTCGGCAAGCAACCCAAGGACCTGACGCTTGGCGAGTGCGCGCTGCTGGCGGGTCTCCCGCAGCGACCGTCGTACTACTCCCCCTTCACCAACCCGGGAGAGGCGAAGAAGCGCCGCAAGTCGGTGCTGGACTGGATGGTGCAGGAGGGCTACATTTCGCGGACGGAGGCGCGGGGGGCGAGCGAAGAGCAGATTCAGTCCCACCTCGTCACGATGCGCCCGCCGGGAGCGAGAATCCTGGCGGCGCCGTACTTCACGAACCTGGTCATCCGCGACCTGACCGACAAGCTCGGATCGGACGTGGTCTACAAGGGCGGGCTGCGGATCTACACCACGCTCGACATGCGGCTGCAGCAGGCGTCGGATGAGGAGCTTGAGCGACAGGTCAAGGCCCTGCGCAGCTATGGGAACCTCCGGTCAGGCTACACGAGCAAGGGGGCGCCCATCGGGCAGGGAGCGCTGGCGTGCGTCGAGGTGCGGACAGGGCGCGTGCTGGCGCTCACCGGCGGCGTGGGGCCATTTCGCAAGAAGCCCTCGTACAACCGTGCACATCCGACCATCAAGCCCTGGGGTCGCCAGCCGGGCAGTTCCTTCAAGCCGTACCTCTTCGCGGCGGCACTGGAATCGGGCTATGGTCCCGACAGCCCGGCGGTGAGCGGCGTCCAGAGCATCAGCCTACCGGGGTGGCATCCGGTGAACTACAACAGCGGCCAGGAGCACATGTGGACGCTGCGGGGGGCGCTGGCCGTCTCGGTGAACCTGGTGGCCGTCCGGCTGATCATGAAGGTGACAGTGGACAAGGCGGTGCGTTATGCCTCGCGGATCATGGACATCCCCGAGGCGCGCTTCGACCCTCACCGCTACTACTCCCTCGCCCTGGGCACCGTGAACCTCTCCCCGCTCGAGCAGGCTTCGGGTTACGCGGTCTTCGCCAACGGCGGCCAGCGGGCGAAGCGGACGTATGTCGATAAGATTGAGGACTACCGGGGGAACGTACTCTTCACTGCGAAGCCGCGACTCGAGCAGGTCATCAAGCAGGAAACCGCGGTCTCGATGGTCAGCATGCTGGGGAGCGTGATCAGCTACGGCACGGGGCGGCGGGCCGCCGCAGTGGGTTGCGAGGCCGGCGGCAAGACCGGCACCACCTCGGAGCATCGAGACGCATGGTGGGTGGGGTTCACGCCGGACTTGTGCGCCGCGGTGTGGGTGGGGAACGACGACAACACGCCGGTGTACGGGGCGTCGGGCGGCGGGTTCTGTGCGCCGGTCTGGGCGCGTTTCATGCGACGGGCCATCGACGCGCTGGGCTGCCACGGCCATTTCCCTCAGGGGGCGGGTGTCACGGGCTGGCGTCGCGGGGACAACGAGGAGAGCCCCGGAGAGGTGGCCTATTCCGTCTGCGAGGAGAGCGGTGGGCTCGCCACAGAGAAGTGCCCGAATGTCAAGCAAGTCAAGCGGAAGAAGACCGACCCGAAGCCCAAGCCGTGCACCATCCACGGCGGCTCGACGGATGAGCCGGCCATCGACGATGGGGGGCGGGTCGAGGTCACCGTGTGCGCGGAGTCGGGCCTGCGGGCGACGAGCAACTGCCCAAACACGGAGACCCGTGAGTTCGCGGCTGGCGAAGCGCCCGGCGCCGCCTGCCCGGTTCACCGGCGCGGCGGCGACGCCGAACCACGTCCCGAGACCCCTCCCGAACCCCCTACCACGCCTCCCCGGCCCCCGGAGCCCCCAACCGCACCCGACGTTCCCCCGCAGAGCGAGCCGCCGCCGGTAACCGGCGACTAACTCTGTCAGTCGTGAGCCGCAGGCACCGAACGACAGGCTCTACTCGCGCACGTCGCGCAGCAGGCGCCCCACGATGTCGTCGGCGCGCAGGCCTTCGGCCTCGGCGGCGAAGCTGGGGATGATGCGGTGGCGCAGCACAGGCCTCGCCAGGGCGCGGATGTCCTCGCAGCTCACGTTGGGCGCGCCGCGGAGGGCGGCGGCGGACTTCCCGCCGAGCGTAAGGCACTGAGTCGCACGCGGCCCTGCCCCCCACGTTACCCACTCCCGAACATAGGCCGGCGCACTGGGATCGTTCGGTCGCGTGGAGCGCACCAGCCGCACCGCGTAGTTCAGTACATGGTCGGAGATCGGGATTTCCCGGACGAGGCGCTGGCAGCGGATGATCTCGTCGGCGGTCATGATCGGCTCGGCTTCGGGCATCTCGTTGCCGGTCGTCGCCCGCGCGATGAGCATCTCCTCGTCCCCGCTCGGGTAGTCCAGATGGATGCTCAGCATGAAGCGGTCAAGCTGCGCTTCGGGCAGGGGATAGGTGCCCTCCTGCTCGATGGGGTTCTGGGTCGCGAGGACGAAGAACGGCGGGTCCAACGGCCGCGTCGCGCCGCCGGCGGTCACCTGCAGCTCCTGCATCGCCTGCAGCAGCGCGCTCTGGGTCTTGGGCGGGGTCCGGTTGATCTCATCGGCGAGGATGACGTTCGCGAAGACGGGCCCCGGGATGAAGCAGTACTCGCGCCGGCCGGTCTCGGGGTTCTCACCCACCAAGTCGGTGCCCGTGATGTCCGAGGGCATGAGGTCGGGCGTGAACTGAATTCGCGAGAACCGCAGGTGAAGCGCCTGCGCAGTCGTCCGCACGAGCAGCGTCTTCGCCAGCCCCGGCACGCCGATGAACAGGCAGTGCCCCTGCGCAAACAGGGCGATCAGGAGCTGCTCGATGACCTCCCGCTGCCCCACGATGACCCGCGAGACCTGCTCCACCAGCCGGTCGCGCGCCTCCGCCACGGCCTCGGGGGTCGCAATTTCCAACGGCCCGGCCAGATGGAGTTTGGTCTCTGACATCAGTGCGAAGTGCTGAGTGCGAAGTGCTAAGTGAACGGCAACGTCAGAGACAGCCCATGGCGTCGCGGACGCGGGCGAGCGTCGCCTGCGCTTCTGCGCGGGCCTTGCGGCCGCCCTCGCGGAGGATGTCCAGCACGGTGTCCGGCGAGGCGGCCAGCGCAGCGCGCTTCTCGCGCGCGGCGGCGAAGTAGTCGGCCATCAGCGGCACGAGCTCCTTCTTGGCTTCACCGTAGCCGACGCCTCCCTTACGGTAACGCTCAGCCATCGCCTCCCGTTGCTCGTCGGTCGCAAAGAGCCGGTAGAGCGCGAACACGCTGCACTGCTCGGGGTCCTTCGGATCCTCGACGGGCGTGGAGTCCGTCTTGATCCGCATGACCTTCGCCTTGATGTCCTTCGGCTCCTCGAAGATCATGATGGCGTTGCCGTAGCTCTTGGACATCTTCCGCCCGTCCACGCCCGGCACGACCGCCGTCGTGTCCAGGATCAGCGGCGCCGGGAGCTTCAGCAACTCCCCGTAGGTGTTGTTCAGCTTCTCGGCGATGTCGCGGGTGACCTCGACATGCTGCTTCTGGTCCTGGCCGACGGGGACCACATCCGAGTTGTAGATGAGGATGTCGGCGGCCATGAGCACCGGGTAGGCGAACAGCCCGTGGTCCGCCGGGAGACCCTCGGCCGTCTTCTCCTTGTACGCATGGCAGCGCTCCAGCAGGCCCATCGGCGTCACCGTCGAGAGCAGCCAGGTCAGCTCGGTCACCTCGGGCACGTCCGACTGCAGGAACAGCACCGACTTCCCCGGGTCAAGCCCCAGCGCGAGGAAGTCGGTGGCCAGGTCGAGGCAGTTGGCGCGCAGAGCCTCGCGGTCGCGCAGGCTCGTCATCGCGTGGTAGTTCGCGATGAAGTAGTACCCCTCGTGCCGATCCTGCATGTCCACATACTGCTTGATGGCGCCGAAGTAGTTGCCGATGTGCAGAGCGCCGGACGGCTGGATTCCCGAAAGCGATCTCATGGCTGACTCCTCCCGAGTGGCCGGAGGCCGGTCCCGTCGCAAGACCCAAGGCAACGCGAAGGCCGTGGGCTCTTGCGGGGACGCCCACGGCCTGGTATCCGACACTGTCCTGCCAACGCAGGACGAAGAGGGCGGCCCACGCTAGTCCATGCGCCGCCAAGCCCAGACCACGATCACCGTCATTCTGTCGGTTCGCATCGGGCTCTCTCCTCGTTGCGCACAATGTAGCAGAGGGCGGGGGGCCTGTCAACGGGGTGTGCCACGCTCAGGCCCTTCGACCGGCAACGCCGTATACGTCGCCGCGAGTACCCACCTCGACCACAACCACGACCAGCCGCTCGTCCTCGATGCGGTAGATGATGCGGTAGTTCCCAACGCGCACTCGGTGCGAGCCCTTGAGGCCGCCATGCAGGGCCTTGCAGCCGGCCGGGCGCGGGTCCTCGGCCAGGGACCTGATCCGCTGCCAAAGCCGCGTGCGGACGCGCTTCGGGAGGCGGGTCAGGGTCCTGAGCGCAGCATCGGTGACTTCGACCGTGTACCTCACAGGTCAAGCATCGCCTCGGCTTCCTCGAGGGTGTAGTACTTGGTCGCCGGATCGCTGAGGACACGCTCGATGGTCTCCGCATCCATCCGGTCCTCCGCCTCCTCCAGGAGTCGGAGGTCCTCAATGGGGATGAGCGCGGCGGCAGGCTTGCCCTGTCGGTTCAGGATGATCCGTTCGCCCTTGAACTGGACCTCGTTCAAGACCGAGCCGATCACGTTGCGAAGCTGAGTAGCCGTGATGGTGGTCATGGTCGTCTCCACAGACTACGTGCTGTGCTTACTATATATACACTGCGCAGAATCGTCAAGCGGCGTGACTTGATGCCACCGTGCGCGCGACCTGCTGACGCGGGGGCCGTCGCGACGAGACTGTGGGGGCTCTACCTGAGGGCAAGGCTATGAGCCCGGCCAGCGCAGGTGGCGATCCAGGAAGGCGAAGGTGCCGACCCCGTGGATCTCGTGGGCGCCGTCGAAGTACTCGATCTCCGTGCGGTCGGGGATGCCGAGGGCCACGTACAGGCGGCGGACCTTGGCGTACTCGCGGTCCACGATCTCATCCACGCCCACGCCGTCGGAGTGGCCGCGCTCCACCATGAACGGACGCGGCGCGATCAGGGCCGCCATCTCCGCGTAGTTGTACGTATGCGCGAGGTTCCACTCGGGCATCTCCCACTCCGCGGTGAACATGTAGCTGTAGGGTTCATCGACGGACGCGACCTTGAGCGCCCAGTCGTTGAAGTTGGCCGAGCAGATCGACAGCGCGTACTGCTCCAGCAGCGCCGGCACGCGCATGGCCGTGACGCCCCCGTAGGAGATGCCGTAGAAGCCGATGCGGGCCGGATCGACGAACGGGAGCGTCGAGAGCCACTCCAGGATGCGCTCGTGCTGCCGGACGATGACCGAGAACACCGTCAACCCGAGCGGGTTCGCGAGCCGCTGCAGCCGACGGAAGGCGTCGCCCCCGATGTAGGGGTTCTGGGGCGCGAAGACCACGAAGCCCCGGTCCGCGAGCTGCCCGCCGAAGGACTGGTAGGCCGGGTTCTCGCTCGGGCCGACCGCGTCTTGGGCGGTCCCCTCCAGCCCATGCTGGCAGACGACGACCGGGCGGCGCTCGCCCTCCCGCAGGTCCTTAGGCACCAACAGGAGGCCGTAAGCGAAGACCCCCGGCCAGACGTCGAGCATCACATGGTAGCCGATCCAGCACTCGTCCTCCCGGAAGAGGCGTGCGCGGGGGTTCGGCGGGATGCCGGCGGGGCGCAGGCGCCCGATCAGTTCGTCCCACATGCGCTCTCGATTGGCGCGCGTGCTCTCCCGATAGGCCTCTAGCGAGCACGTGTCGAGCGTACCCCAGAACTCGCTGTCCCGCACGCGCGAGGATCGGTGCAGCAGGCCCTGTGAGAAACCGCGAAGCTCGATGAGCTGCTGCTCGGCACGCACATCAGGCGCGTGGGGTAGGTCCTCCATCTCCGCCGAGAGGCAGTCGGCCGCAAGCGCCGCGCCGGGACACAGAGCAGTCAGGAGGGCCTGCAGCGCCTCGTCCGAGTCCGGATCGCCATCCCGCCCAACCAGCAGCAGGCGTTCCTCGAGGCCCAGCTCTCGGTAGAAGGCCTGTGCGCGCTCGAACTCGCGGCGGACGGACTCGAGGGGCGGGCTCACCAGCTGCCCCGGGGCGGCGCACGGGTGACGCAGAGGACCGGGCTTCGGCTCGGGTACTTCGGGCCCTCCGCAGGCCTCGATGATGAGGGTGCGTGGGGCGACGAGGCTCGCGATCTCCGCGTCGCCGAATTCCGCCAGCAGGCCAAACACGTTGCGGTAGATGGGCTCCTCGTGGAGGTTCTCGCGCTCCCGGAAGTACCCGCTGATGACCGCCGCGTCGATGCGCTCATCCAGCGCGGCGGCGTACAACGCCAGCAGGCCGCCCTCGCTGTAGCCGATGATGCCGACGGGCGCGGCCTCACCTACTGAGTCCCGGATAGAGACGGGAACAGTGGGGCGGGCATTCCTGCCCGCCACTGCCTCTGGCGGGCAGGAATGCCCGCCCCACTGCTCCCGTGTTTCTGCAAAGCCCAAGGAGCCGGCCACGAACCAGTCGATCGCCGCCTCGATCTGCCGCACTTCGTAGCCGATGAGGTGGCGGCCCACCTCGAAGGCCATACGATGGATGAACTCACGGTGAGGCTGGTTGGTGAGCCGGATCTGCGGGTTGCCGGACCAGGTGTAGTCGCGGTCGATGAGTGCGGGGACGAGCACCTGACACCCACTCGCGGCGAGCCGGTGCGCGAAGTCGCTACCCGGCGGGGCGTCCCAATCGAGGCCGACGAGGGTCTCCGGCGTCCAGTCGGCGTCGGGAAGCGCAATGATGTGGGCGATGGGAGCGCTGTCCGGCTGGAGCAGCAGGCCTGCGCCGTGCATGCCCTCGAACACCGGCCAGCGAACCGCATGAACCGCGTACCCCTCGCCCCGCGCGATCAGCGAGGGGCAGTCCGTGGTCGCCACCAACTCCATTCGAGGCGCGGGGCGCGGGTCCACGATGCCGATGATCCGGCGTAGGCGTTCGCGGTTTGGCGCCACCGAGGCGACGTAGGCCTCGGGCGAGCTGAAGTCGCGATTCCAGCGGCGACGGCGGGGCCCGACGGAGTCGGTGGTCAGCCGCCGGAGGAAGCGCTCGATGCCGCCGACCATCTTGGCGGGGATGTCGGGGCTGAGCTTGAGGCGCTGAGTGTCGGGGAGCATGGTGTGGGTCCTGGGAGCCGGCGACTTCGGGGACAGGCAACGAAACCCGATGCGGCCGGGTTTCGTCGCTAGTCCCCGGAAGGCCTGCGGGAGGTCACGGGGCCAGGACGTGGGAAGCCACGGTTTGAGAGGTGATCGAGTTGATCGCGTGTCTACTGCTCTGCTCGCCGGTTGCACTTGGTCAGGCCGCCGAGATGCGCTGGGACATCGATTCCGCGCGCGAAGTCGGCAACATCGCCAACCTCTCGGGAGCGAAGGTGGTGGACGGAGAGCTGCGCGGGCTGACCGCGTGGGACCCGTACCTGTA
>VGFC01000177.1 GCA_016869045.1 Armatimonadota bacterium | reverse complement strand
CATCGGGGAATGGGATCTTGGGCGCGTCCTCGGGCACGATGAAGCTGCGCGTGCGGCTCCAGACCATGCCGACGGGCGGCGGCAGCTCGCGGCCAAAGCGCCAGTGCCAGCGGCCGGGCGTCACGATACTGCGCGGCACGTAGATCGTGAGGGTGCAGCGCGCGGTCTCCGTCTGCCCCTCCGGGAAGGCGGGGTCGCGGCTCCACTGCAGCGCGTACTCGCTCACCCCCTCCACCGGCAGCCACACGAACACCGGCGGGTTCAGGGGCGCGCGCGTGCCCTCCTCGGGCGCATAGCCGGTCTCGCCGGGCTGCGGTGCGCGGTCCATGCGCGCCTGTTCGTCCTGGCGGGCCATCTGCGCCTCCTCGTCGGTGGCGGGACGCACCACGACATCGTCCCACCACACGGTGCCCGCGGCACTCAGGTTGAACAGCTCGATTCCCAGCGACGTGATCTCCGCCGACGCGGGCAACACCTTGGCGAACTGCCTCCACTCCTCGCTCGGGGGCGCGGCGAAGGAGGGGATCCACGGATGATCCCACTTCGCTGCGTCGCGGAAGAACAGGAAGCGCACGACCGGGCCCTTCTCGCCGGTGAGTGCGGAGCCCACCGAGGTCTTGTACCAGGCCGAGAAGTACACGTACCGCGGCCCCTGGAAGGGCACGATCTGCCGCCACGCCCCGCGCTCCTGGTCGTTCGCGCAGGTAACGGACGCTGCCGCCCTGCCGTCGTGCGCGACGCCCTCCGCTACCGCGGGCACGCCGCCCATCTTCCAGTTCTCGAAGCTCCAGGCCGTCGGCTTGCGGTCCGTCGCCTGCTCGAAGCCGGGGTTCTGCAGGAGGTTCGGCTGAGCCACCGTGGACGAGGTGAAGACTGCGAGGATCAGGACCGCTGGCATGACGCAGCACTCCTCACGCGTCGGGGACGGGCGAAGGCCCCCGGCGTCCTCCGGGCGAACTCCCGTACCGCCGCACCGCCGTGGAGGGAGCTCATCTCCTATGCCCTGCCCCTACGTCGTGTTCCTTCTTGGCCTGGTCGTGGCCGGTATCGCCGCGACCGCACCGGCCGCCGAACTCATCCGCAACCCCCGCTTCAGTTCTCCGGCGGGCGAACAGCTGCCGCCCGACTGGACGGCGTGGCTGCCCAACTGGGAGGGGGCGCGCTGCACGTTGGAGGCTACCCACGAGGGGCTGCGTGTCTCCGCGCCACGCCGGCCCTTCGCGGTGGGCGGCGCACAGCAGACAGTCTCCGGCATCGTGGGCGGGCAGGCCTACGCCGTCGAGGCGGAGTGCGAGCTGCATCGCATCAGCTTCCCGTACCAGGCCGCGAGCATCCGCGTGGACTGGCTCGCGGCTGGGCAGATGACGCACCCGGCCGGCGAGTTGGTGCGCGGGCCGTTCCTGCCTGGTGGCACGCGCGGCACGCGCGTGAGCGGGGTGGGCACCTTCCGCGACGTCCTGATCGCCCCAGATAGCGCCGACAGCGCGCGCATCGCCCTGGAGGTGCGCTGGCCGCAGGGGGGATCGGTGCTGTGGAAGCAGGTCAGCGTTCAGCCCACCACGCCGCCGCCACCGCGGAAGGTGAAGATCGGGACGGTGTACCTGCGCCCGTCGGACAGCACCCCGGAGAAGAACCTCGACCTCTGGTGCCAGCAGGTCGATGCCGCCGGGCGGCTCGGGCTCGACATCGTCTGTCTTTGTGAGGCGATCCTGCAGATCGGCACCGGCAAACAGGGCGCCGACATCGCAGAACCGATACCGGGCCCGTCCACCGAACGCCTCGGTGAGGTCGCGCGGCGCAATCACCTGTGGGTGGTCGCCGGGCTCATGGAGCGGCAGGGCGCAGACCTCTACAACACAGCTGTGCTGATCGACCGCGAGGGCAGGTTGGCCGGCACGTACCGGAAGGTACACCTGCCGAGAGAAGAGTGGCGCAGCGGCGTCAGGCCGGGAGGCGAGTACCCGGTGTTCACTACTGACTTCGGTACGATCGGAATCCAGATCTGCTACGACTGGTTCTTCCCCGAAGTCGCGGGCATCTTCGCTCGCGAGGGGGCGGAGATCATCTTCGCACCCACGTGGGGCACGACGTTCCCCGACAAGGACGGCATGGCGGAGGGGGAGACCGTCTTCCGCGTCCGCGCGCGCGATAATGGCGTGTACATGGTGCCGAGCGTCTACGATGGCAGCAGCATGGTGATCGATCCGTTGGGGCGCATCTTGGCCTCGAATGAGGGGAAGGCCGGAGTGTTCTGGGCGGAGGTCGATCTCAACGCGCGCGAGCCCCTGTGGTGGGTCGGCCACTGGCGCTCGATCGGGCCCCGCGACCGAATGCCCGGCACCTACCAGGACCTGTTGGACATGCACATCCAACCCGATGGCCCCGCCAAGTGAGGAGCCTGCCATGACGACACCGACACGTCTCGCGACCGTTGTGCAGACCGAACGCGGCTGGGTTGCCCTCGGCCGTACCGAACTCGGGCTGCGCCATTGCGTGCACTCGCTGGAGACGCGTGCCGAAGCCCTATCGACGCTGGGTGAGGGCTGGAGGGTGGTTGAGCCCGGCACCGACCCGCTGCTGCAGCGCGCTGCAGATCTCATCCGGGCACACTTCGCGGGGCAACGGGTGACGTTCGACCTCCCGCTCGACCTGTCGGGCATCCCGGAGTTCACGGAACGGGTGCTGCTGGCCTGCCACCGGATACCGCCGGGGGAAACGCGCAGCTACGGGGAGCTTGCCCGCGAGGTCGGCAGCCCGCACGCCGCGCGCGCCGTGGGGCAGGCCATGCGCCGCAACCCGATGGGCCTCATCATCCCGTGCCACCGCGTGATCGGCTCGGACGGCTCTCTGGTGGGCTTCGCGGGGAAGTCGCGGGCGCTGGCTCTCAAGGCCTCGCTGCTGGCTCTCGAACGGGACGCGGCCGGCTCCGGCTATATGGGAACCCGCGATAGGGGTTCTTGGGCGCCATGAATGGCGCCCCTACATGGGCGGGCGCGATGAATCGCGCCCCTACACGGGAACGGCTCGGACGAGAACCGCGGATTCCCAACTAGGGCTCGGGTGACTCGGGAAGCTCGCCCCGCATGGCGAGGACGCGCTCAATGATGAGCAGCAGGTCCTCGTTCGGGAAGGGCTTGGTCTGGTACCACGTCACGCCCTCCGCGTGGCCCCGTGCTACGTCGGCCTCCTTGTCGGCGGCGGTGAGCATGATGACCGGCAGAGAGCGGGTGCGCTCCGAGCGGCGGATCATGCGAAGCACATCCCAACCCGACAGGCGGGGCATGTAGACGTCGAGGATGACCAGATCGGGCAACGGGTCCTCGGTCTCCAGAAGCTCGATGGCCTCGCGTCCCTCGTAGGCTGCCAGGAGCTCGTAGCCGTAGCCCTCGAGGAAGAGCCGGACCGCGAACACGAGATCGCGTTCGTCGTCGATCATCAGGATCCGCTGTGGCATCGGAGGCAGGCCTCCCTTCCGTACGCCCGTAGTCGGCGTCCCCCACGGAAGTGCACTCTCAAATACGCAACGAGGGGCCTGGATTCCTCTAATCCCGATGTAAACGTTCTGGGGTGTTTGCGCTGCAAAACGAGGGCGGGCGGCACGGACCTACGAGGCCCGGTAGCCCGACAGACGGAATACGGCGGGCGTCAGCACTGGTCCAGGAAGCCATTCTCGTCCGCCTGTTCACGGGAGACCGCGAGCACGCGCTCGATGACGACGAGGAGGTCCTTGGGGTCGAAAGGCTTGGTCTGATACCAGTCTACGCCGAGGTCCCAGCCGCGCGCCTTGTCGGCGTCCTGGCCGGCGGCCGTCAGCATGATGACCGGTAGCGAGCGCGTCCGATCCTGACCGCGGATCATGCGCAGCACGTCCCACCCCGACATGCGAGGCATGAACACGTCCAGGATCACCAGGTCCGGCAGCCGGGGCTCGGCCTCGAGAACCTCGAGCGCCTCATGCCCGTCGTAGGCCGCCAGGACCTCGTAGTCCTCGGCCTCGAGGTACAGCTTGGTGGCGAAGACCAGGTCCCGCTCGTCATCCACCATCAGGATCCGGTGAGCCATGTGGATCAGACCTCCCGGTCGTCCTCGTCGGCCGCAATGGCGGCGTCCACGTCGGGGCGACCGTCTTCTGCTGTACGACGCTCGACCGCTGAATCCTTCTCGCCGGGCGTGAATGTTCTGGGGCATTTGCCGCGCCGATCACGGACACACGTGCTGCGCCCGGCGCGCTTCGCGACGCCCTTCAGCTCGGCCAGGGTCTTGGAGATTTGCCCCGGGTGGGTGACGTCCTCGGCCTCATTGGTCGCGATGCACGCCGAGAGCGTCATCAGCGGGAAGTTGTGGGCCTGGCCGAGCCGGTTGGCCGCCGTGATGTAGCCGGCCCGGCGGTCCGCCTCGTCATAGTGCAGGGGGATCAGCGCATCGAAGGACTGCAGCGCGCGGTTCGCGATGGCGTCGGCACGCTCGGGGGAGGTGACGACGAAGAAGTCGTCCCCACCGAGGTGAGCCACGAGCGTCTCACGATCGCCGCCGGTTCGCGCGGCCTCCACAATCAGCTGCGCCGTCAGCCGCAGCACCTCGTCACCGCGTTGGTAGCTGTAGTAGTCGTTGTACGGTTTGAAGCTGTTGAGGTCGAAGTGGATGACCGCCAGGCGGCCCGGCTGTTGCACGCGCCGCGCAATCTCCTGCTCCAGGACGGCGTTGCCCGGAAGGCCGGTCAGCGGGCTGGCACCAAGGTCGCGCTTGGAGCGGCGGATGATCCCGCGGACCCGCGCACACAGCTCGCGGACATCGCACGGTTTCCCGACGTACTCGTCGGCGCCGGCCTCCATGGCACGGAGGGTGTCTTCGACGCGGTCGCGCTTGGTGAGGACGATGACGGGGACCTGCTGGGTGGTGAGGCCGGACTTGAGCTTGCGGCACAACTCCAGTCCGCTCATCCGGGGCAGCACGAGGTCCAGCACCACGGCGGCGGGAGACTCGGCAAGCGCCTTCGCGATCCCATCGTAGCCGTCTGCGGCCTCCAGTACGTCGAAGCCCTCGCGCAGCAAGCCCTGCCGGACGGCGTGGCGCACGTGCGGATCGGCATCCACGATCAGGATGCGCTCGGTGCGCACGCCATCGCCGAAGGGCTGGACAGGCTCCAGCATGGCTTCCATGGAACTATGCCGCTAGCGCTTCACTCCAAGGAATCGTAACACATTCCCGCCCGCGCTGGCAACCGGAACAACGCACCGCAATGCCTCGGCAAGGTCACGGTTGAGCAAACCTGTCCAGGCCCGAGCGATTGACGGGTGAGGCCGAACGGGCTATCCTGAGGTCTCGTTCGCGAGCCGGACCGGGCTGCGAACGGGGACGGGTTTGGGAGCACGAGGGTTTGGACCGGAGGTACGGCCGGTGACGACGAAGACGTTTGACATGCTGACGGTGGAGACCGGGAACGGCTCGGCCCTTGGGATGCGGGCTCGCGGCTTCCTGGCCGACCAGAAGGTGGACTTGTGCCGGAAGCACCCGTGGCTGATGCGCGCCGCCACCGCCGTGACGCGCCTGCGCCGACGTGGGGAGACGCAGCTCCTCGGGCTGGAGATGGCGGCTGACCCCGAGACGCAGAAGATCTCCGTTCGCCCGACCGGGCTGTTGGCGCCTCTCTTCCGACGGCAGCTCGACCGGCTCGTCCAACGGATCAATGCCTACGGACGGCCGATTGCCACACACAACGACGGGTTTGTGTACACCCTCTACCAGCCCCCAGTGCCCTCGACGCGGATGGTCAACCACTTCTCCCGCGTCCTGGTCCAGGGGCGCGACCTCGTCCGGCCGACGACCTGCACGCTGCAGGTCACAACTCGCTGCCAGCTGGACTGCTACCACTGCAGCGCCGCCCGGTTCAAGTCCGCCGAGCGGGAGGAACTGACCACCGACGAGTGGATCGGCGTCGTCCGCCAGGCCGAGGACTTGGGCGTCAACAACATTGTGCTTACCGGCGGCGAGCCACTGCTGCGCAAGGACATCTACGACCTCATCCGGGCCGTGAACCACGACCGGGCGAACGCGGCCATGTTTACCAACGGTCTTCTGCTCACGGATGAGCGGGTGGCGCGGCTCCGCGAGGCCGGGCTGTTCTCGATGATGGTCTCCCTCGACGACGTGCGCCCTGAGAAGCACGATGAACTCCGGCGCGTCCCGGACGGCTTCCGGAAGGCGGTGGAGGGCATGAGGCGCGCCCTGGACGGGGGACTGCTGGTCGGCATCTCCACCTACGTCGGGCCGGAGGACGTGCGCGAGGGACGCGCCGAGCAGATGATCGAGCTGGCGCGGGACATCGGGGTGCACGAGATCACGATCTTCGACACTGTGCCAACCGGGAAGCTCCTCCCGCTGGAGGATGAGCAGCTGCTCTCCGAGGAGGACAAGCAGGGCCTGATCGAGCTGGAACGCAAGCACAACGCGCGGGAGGGGAACCCCCACGTCATCACCCAGGCCTTCATCAACGGCCCGGATGGCGCGGGGTGCTTCGCGGGTTACATCCAGTTCTACATGACCGCGTTTGGTGACGTGAACCCCTGCGACTTCACGCCGCTCACCTTCGGCAACATCCGCGACGAGTCTCTGGCAGCCATCTGGGAGCGGATGCTCGCCCATCCGGCCTACTGCACGCGCAGTGACCACTGCCGGATGCAGGACCCGGAGTTCCGGCGCAAGTACATCGACGGCATCCCTGA
This sequence comes from Armatimonadota bacterium, assembly GCA_016869045.1. Classification (GTDB taxonomy): domain Bacteria; phylum Armatimonadota; class Zipacnadia; order Zipacnadales; family VGFC01; genus VGFC01. The sequence goes on along the minus strand of VGFC01000177.1, from coordinate 7,567 downwards.
GGATGTGCTGCTCCCCTGGCCGGCCACGGGGGACCTGCTGGGGCACGCCCACTGCCCGCAGAAGTGCGCCGCGGGACATGCGGCGTGCGTCGGGTAGCGGGCACGCCGACTACTTCACGACGATCTTCCCCTCCTCGATTGTGATCGACGTGATTCGCGGCTTCATCACGACTTCCGACAGATCGAGGATCGGGTTCAGCTTCGAGAGCAGGATCTTCACCCCGCTCACGGGGATCGGGATCCCGTTCACCTTGCAGGAGGTGGGCACGAAGCTGATCTTGTAGCCGTCCGGCACGGTCAGTTTCCCGGCCATCCGGAACTTGTTCCCAACGACGAACTTGTACGTACCGGTCAGGGTGATCTGCCCGTTCTGCAGGGTCGCGGCAAGGTCGGGCACGACCTTCTGCGCCATCCGCAGCCCCTCGTTCAGGTCCTGCTGCGACATGACCACGTACATCTCCGTCGCGCCGCGGTACTTCGTCTGGACGCTCATCTCCGGCCCGAAGAGCTTCGGCAGGTCGAAGATGACATCCGTCCCCTTGACCCACATCGGCTTGAGGGCCAGACCGGAGCGCGTCGCAGACTCGGCCCGCACACTCACCGACTGGAAGCGCCCTCGATCCGTCTCGGCCTGCGAGTACGGGACGACGGAGACCTCCAGGTTCTGGACCTCCCACTGGCTGACGATGCGATCCCGCAAGCGCTTCGCCACATCGCTAGCCGTCACCGCCCCTGCAGACAGCGGGAGACTTGCGAGCGCCAGCGCCAGAAGAGCTGAGAGAAGCAACGTCACGCGGCTCATTTGTGACCCTCCAACTGCTATCTACTATGGGCGATAGGACTCTAGTTCATATAGACGATTCGGCGCGCAAGAGGTTTCAACCAAGGAGGTGTACGGCGAGGTTCTGCAAGGTGTCTGCTACTGCAGGGGAAGCGACTCCCCGATTACGCACACCTCCTCCTCGAGCATTACGCCGGTGACCTCGTATACGCGCCGCTTGGCCGTCTCGATCAGCTCAACAACGTCCTGCGCCGTGGCGTTGCCCTCGTTGACGATGAAGTTGGCGTGCTTCCCGGAGAAGCGGGCGCCCCCAATGCGCAGTCCCTTCACCCCCGCGAGCTCCAGCAGCCGACCGGCGTAGTCGTTCGGCGGCCGCTTGAACACGCTTCCGCAACTGCCCAGCGACAGCGGCTGCTTCCGGCAGCGGTTCTCGACGGCTTCGAACATGGCCTTGCGGATGGCTGCGGGCTCGGCCGGCGACAGCGCGAAGACCACTGAGACGACGATGCACTTCGCATCGCGCAGGCAGCTTCGACGATAGCCGAAGTCCAGCGAGTCGTGCAGGCAACGTCCGAGGCTGCCGTCCTCATGCACGACATCGATGGCCTCGATCACATCGCCGATCTGGCCGCCCCCCGTTCCCGCGTTCATCGCCGCCGCGCCGCCCACGGAGCCCGGGACTCCGGCGGCGAACTCCAGCCCCGACAGCCCCGCATTCGCTGCGGCCTCGCAGGCCTCGGCCAGCGTGGCGCCAGCCTGAATGGTCAGCCGGGAGCCCTCAACCTCGACCGCGCTGAACGCCTCGCCGATATGGAGCAGGATGCCGGGGAAACCACCCTCACGCACGAGCAGATTCGTGCCGCGACCGACGCACAGGATGGGCACGGCCAGGCGGTGCGCCGCGCGCATGGCCGCACAGACGGCCTCGATCGTGTGGGGGATGGCGAAAACGGCCGCGGCCCCGCCCACCCCCAGAGAGGTGTGCGGGGCCATCGGTTCGTCGAGCCGCAGCTCCATCCCACTCGCGTGCCGCAGGCACTGGATGGCTTCGGTGAGGCGGTCCGCGAGCGGCGCGTCGGCAGCGGCCCGACCCTCATCGCAGGTGCATGATTCACGCATGGGCGGCTACTGGTCGTCGTGTGGCCCCCCGAGCCCGGACAGGCAGGAATGCCTGTCCTCCAAGGCTCGGAATGGGCCCCTATTCGGCGGCGGCCTTGGGCGCCGGCGCCTTCTTCGCCGCCTTCTTCTTCGGAGCGGCCTTCTTGGCCTTCGTCGGCGCCTTCTTGGCAGGGGCCTTCTTGGCAGCCGGCGCCGGCTTGTGCTTCAGCTCGTCCACGCGCTTCTCCACCGCCTCGCGGGCTTCCTTGGCGGCGCCCTTGGCCCGGGCGAGCGCTTTCTCACCGGCGGCCTCACCAACGTCCCGCGCCCGCTTGGCGGCATCCGTGAGCTTCTCCCCCACCTCGCCGGCCTTCTCGCGGACGGTGCCCACTGCCTTCTCCAGGCTCGCCCGCAGGCCGCCCGGCCGCTTGATGGCCTTGGTCGCCTCGTCGGGCAGCACGACCGCATCGCGACCATGCACGGTGCCCTTGACGATGCCCAGCGTCGCCGGACCGTCGGCGATCGCCTGGATGACATCGCCCACGATCTCGTACGACTCCACCTTCTTGCACGCCTCGTCAACCCGCACCACACCCAGCGTACCCACCACCTCCCCGCTGCGGGTCAACACGCGAGGCGCCTTGCCCACGGTCCGGTGGTCCGCCAGGCCGGCGATGTCGCCGACGGTCTTCATCACCGCACCCGAGGAGACCATCACGGCGTCCTTGCCGATGGCGGTGAGGTCGGCTCGCGCGATGCCCAACTCCCCGCCGCCGGCGATCTCCACGACCAGGCCGAGCACCTTGCCCGTCGCCAGGTCCACGACGCACTCCGCCGTCCGCCCCAGAATGCGCCCCTCCTCGACCGAGAACACGTTCAGGCCAATCACATCGCGAGTGTCCTTCACTTTGCTCATCCTCCAACGTAGCGATGACGGCGCGCGAGTGCCTCGCCGGCCACCGGCTCCCCAGAAGGGGCCGTGGTCGTATTCGCGCCCGTCGTCTGTCTCACCTTCCCGCCGGCCGCACCGGCCGCGTTCGGTGGCGATTGGGCTGCCGATCGCAGCGCCCAAAGCCTCCTACGAGCCTCGCGCGCCGCGGGATGCAGCCTCCGCACGCCAACGATGCAACGATCCTGCCACGACAACGATGTAGGGCAGGCTTCCAGCCTGCCAGACGGGTCCGCAGGCTGGAAGCCTGCGCCACATCCCGGCGACCCCTACGCCAGATGCTGCAGGAGCGGGACGAGCTGCCTGACGCCTTCGAGCATCAGCTCGGGCGAGCCCCAGTGCTCGATGCTCGCACAGCCATCGTACCCATCGGCCTTCAGCACCCGCAGGACCTCCGCGTAGCTCAACGCGGTGTCGGCGACGGTCTCGAGGGTCTTGTGCGCATTGGGCTTCACGTGCATGTGGTGCACGCGCCCCCGGATGCTCCAGTAGCCGTCCGGGTATGGCAGCTCCCCGCTGCCCCAGCCGTTGTTCACATCCCATGTCGCGCCCAGATTCGGCGATCCACCGAGGGCCTCGATGACCGCCGCGATCTCGGCGCACGTGCCCGTCATCGTCGAGTTCTCGGTCTCGAAGCAGTACAGGACGCCCTGTTCCTCCGCCCGCGTCACGATGGGCGCCAGCTTCTCAGAGATCAGCGGGAGGTAGTGGTCCAGGTCCGGCCGGATGCTGTGATCGCTGTTCGGGTTCCAGAACGCAAACCCCCGGATGACGCGCGTCCCGAACGCGTGCGCCAACTCGCACACCCGGTCGAACCAGCGGAGGTGTGTCTCGTACTCCTCCTCGTTGTCGATGTGACACTTCCCCACCGGCGAGCCGATCACCGCCACCCTCGCCCCATGCCGCGCCAGCACCTCCTGCATCCGCTCCACATCCTCGTCCGTGCAGGTCTGCACCGACCGACCCCAGATTCCTCCACGCAACTCGATGCACTGCGCCCCGGCCTCCACGCTCAGCCGAACCGCCTCGTCGAAGTCCTTCGATACCTCATCGGCAAAGATGCAGGCCTCAATCATCAGGTCCTCCTGACGGCAGTCCGGAGTCCAGAGGTCGGAGTTGGTGGTATTCCGCTCCGCGTGGGTGAAGGCCTCTCGGGGCTGTTGGGGAATGGTGCGCTCCCATGTATCGACGCGGCTTCACGCTCATCGAGCTTCTCGTTGTCATCGCCATCATTGCCATCCTCGCAGCGATGCTGTTCCCCGTGTTCGCGCGCGCCCGGGAGTCGGGCCGCAAGACGGTCTGCCTCTCGAACCTGCGCCAGATCGGCGTCGCGTTCATCATGTACGCCGACGACGCCGACGAGGGCTTCCCGAACACGGGGGACCCCTACCTGTGGATGGGGCGGCGCTGGCGCTGGCCGCTGCAGCCGTATCTGGCGATGGTCGGCCGCCGCGACCCGAACGCACCGGCCGACCCCAACCGCTCCGCGGGCTTCACGCCGCAGATTCTGCTTTGCCCCTCCGACATCGTTGCTCCGGCGAGCTGGGACTCCACCTCCTACGCCTACTCCGCCGCGTTCTACCACACACCCGCGCAGACCAACGCGATGACGACCGTGGACTTGTATGCCGGCGCGCCGCCGCCGTGCGTGACGCAGCGCCTCGCCGATGTGGTCTTCCCCTCACGCAAGGTGGTTGGCGGCGAATGGCTCACGAACCACGAGGCGGGAGTCAAGGACGGTTGGTGGGGATGGGGCGGCGCGCGCAGCTACCTCTTCGTCGATGGCCACGTGAAGTACCTGCAGGCCACAGGCATCCTCCCGGCCAACAACGGCTTCCCCGACCCGAACCTGACGGTGGATGGCGTGCGAGGGGTGGATGTGCGGTGAACCCAACCCCTAAGGCAGGTGCTTGAGGTCGGCGCGGTCCTTGTCTCTACCCGCGGCGCGCTTCGTGGCTTTCAGATGGTCCCGGCCCACGATGCTGACCTCCACCCCATCCAGGACATCCACGATGCGCTCAGCGTAGCACTCGTCGAACGTCGCTCCCAAGACGTCAGTCAGCAGGTCCAAGCGCAGTGGAGGATAGCCGAACTGGACGAACGTGTCCGGGCCTGCGAAGAGGTCCACCGTGACTTCCGGCATGGCGAAGCCGAACTCGTGGAGGGCCGCTACGAGCCGAGCCAGGTTCTCCGGCTCAGGCTGAACCCAGACGTCGATATCGCCGGTAGGACGAGGGTAGCCGTGGTAACCGACTGCGTAGCCGCCGATCAGGAGATACCTAACGCCCTTCGTGCCGAGCAACTGCAAGAACTCTTTGAAGTCGGGCGGTAGCCGGATCGTATCCATACGCCACCTGTCGCAGGAACTCGAGAGCTCGCAGGCGCTCGTGCGGCGTCCTGGAGTGCCAGTAGGCCGTGTCGGGGTCGGAGTCGGAGTCGGTCAGCTTCACCACCGAGACGTGAGTCCTGTCAACGTGCGCGAACTCGGGGAAGTCCGTGAGAGCCATGGCCTCATTGTACACCAAACACGCGCCGAACTGAAGCCCCGATCGCCGGCCGGGTGTGACCACCGGGAGTTGTCGGGTCGTCTGCCTTCTCGTTTACGAATGTCTTGCACCCATTATACACCCGTTCGCGGGCCCTCCGTGGGAGATTGCCTATCGACAAACCCCGGAAAGGGCCCGACCGATGAGCTGCCCTCGTTCCCTTCTCACACGGACTGCAGCCCGCATCATCCTGTGCTGTCTCGCCCTCGGCGTGTTGGCGGCGCTGGGGTCGGCCGATCTGACCGGCACGCAAGTCGCGACGAAGCCCACCCCGACCCGTCTGCCGCAACCGGCGCCGCAGGCCAGTGCCACGGCCTTCGAGCAGACGGTGTTCGACAAGATCAACGCAGTCCGCAAGGAACACGCGCTGCCGCCGGTCCGCTTCGCGAGCGACCTGCTCGCGGTGGCACGGCGACACAGTGAGGATCAGGCCCGGCGCAACATCCTCACCCATGTCAGTGCGGACGGCAGGAACGCCGGGGCGCGGCTCGATGCAGCGCAGGTCGGCTGGGTGCGCTACGGGGAGAACGTGGCGTTGGTGAAGGGCTACAGCGACCCCGCGGCCACCGTCGTGGACGCCTGGATGCGCAGCCCGGGCCATGCGGCGAACGTACTCGATGGGAAGCTGGTGGAGTCCGCCATCGGCGTGGCGCAGTCGGCCGACGGGACGTACTTCATCACGCAGGACTTCGTGACCCGCTAACCAACGGCCCACCTCCGGATCTCCCGGATCAACTCAGACGGCCCGTCCCCTCGGCGGACGGGCCGTCGGCATTCGTGCGGTCGTCGGCGCGTCGGTCCGTCCGGCTCGCCCCTTAGCCGAACACGGCACGCATGTCGGCGTAGTTGCGGGCGATGGCGGCCTCGCTTTGAAGCACCGGCCCGTGTCCGGGCAGCAGGTGCTCCACCTCAAGCCGGCTCATGCGATCCACTTCAGCCATCAGACGCGCGTGGTCGCCGCCGGGGAAGTCCGTACGCCCGACGCTGCCCGAGAAGACGAGGTCCCCCGTGGCCAGAGCCTTCCTCTCCGGCCAGTGCACGCACAGCGACCCGGGCTCGTGTCCGGGCGTGTGGTAGACGCTCACCAGGCCGTCGAGCGCGCCGACGGGTCCCTCCTCGATCGGGATGACGCCATCGATTCCGGGCAGGTCGCTCCCCATCCATTGGTACATCGCTGCACCGATCTGGTCGAGGTACTCGAGCGCCGCCGGGTGCATCGCCACCGGCACGCCCTGCTCAGTGAAACGCGGTACGGCCTCCATGTGGTCGGGGTGCGAGTGCGTCACGATGACGAGCCGGATGTCGCCGAGGCTGATCCCATCGACAGACATACGGTCCAGCAGGCTGTCAGCGAAGCGAAGATGCCCGGGGTCGATCAGCGCACCTACGCTCCCGCCGAGGAAGAAGGAGTTGCAGTTGTTCTCGTAGCCCTCCCAGACGAAGGCGTACAGGTCGTCAGTGAGCCTCAACGTTCGACCCTCCCAGCCGCGCCAGGCAGTCCGCGAGTGCCTCGCGGTAGTGTCTCAGAGCCGGCAGCTTCGTGTTCGCGAGCGCCGAGTACGGCGGGCGCATCGCAGGCTGGTTCAGCTCAGCGCTGGTGACTGCCTCGACCGGCACGTCGCCCATGCCTGCCGCGATCACGATCTCGCGAGCGAAGTCGTAGCGTGACACGACGCCCGAGTTGACCAAGTGGAACACGCCCCGCCGGTCCGTCGCAACCAGCCGCCACAAGGCCGCGGCGAGATCCGGGGCGTACGTCGGCGAGCCGACCTGATCGGCGACGACTTGCAGGCGTCCTTGCTCGCGCGCCGCCCTCAGGATCGACAGCACGAAGTTCCGCCCCCATGGCCCAAAGGTCCAGGCCGTGCGCACGATGGCATGGTCCGGCGCGGCCTCGCGCACGCAGTCTTCTGCCGCCAGCTTGGTGCTGCCATACACGCTGATGGGGGCGGGCAGATCGTCCTCCGCGTATGGCGTGGTTCGGCGCCCATCGAACACGAAGTCCGTGCTGAGGTGGATCAGCCGGGCGTCGCCGCAGCCCTCAACCACATTCCGCGTGCCCTCGAGATTGATGCGCCGGGCGCTGTCGGGGTCGGTCTCACACCCATCCACATCGGTCATGGCGGCGCAGTGGATCACAGCGTCGGGGCGGAAGCCGGCCAAACACCGCCGGACATCCCGGACGGAGGTCAC
>VGFC01000176.1 GCA_016869045.1 Armatimonadota bacterium | reverse complement strand
GTCGCGGCGAGCGTGCCCAGCGAGCGCCCATGGAACGAGTGCTCGGCGGTGATGATCTCGGCCCGGCCCTCGCCGTGCTTCTTCAGCGAGTGCTTGCGCGCGAGCTTGATCGCCGCCTCGTTGGCCTCCATCCCGCTGTTGCAGAAGAAGACCTTGTCCGCATACGAGATGCGGCACAGCTCGCGGGCGAGCAGCGACTGCGGCGCGATGTGGTAGAGGTTCGAAGTGTGCAGCAGGCGCTTCGCCTGCTCGCCGATGGCCTCGGCGACCGCCTCCGGCGCGTGCCCCAGACCGCACACCGCGATCCCCGCGAGGAAGTCGAGGTACTCCTCACCCTCGGCATCCCACAGCCGGCACCCCTTCCCGCGCACGAACGCCACGGGCTGCCGGCCATACGTGTTCATCACGTACTGCGTGGTGAGCTGGATGATCTCGTTGGTCGTCATCGCAAGCCTCCCTGTCGTTGCCGTACCCCATCACCCATCACCGATCACCCATCACCTGGCAATCATCGTTCCACACCCTCCGTCCGTGAACAACTCGATGAGCAGCGCATGGGGCACGCGGCCGTCGATGAGGTGGGCGCGCTCGACGCCCATCTCGACCGCCGTCACGCAGCCTTCGAGCTTCGGCAGCATGCCGCCCTTCGCCGAGTCGTCTGTCAGGGCTGCCTTGGCGTCCTCGAGAGAGAGGACACTGACCAGGGACGCGGGATCATCGGGGTCCCGCAGGAAGCCCTTGACGTCCGTGAGGTTGAGCATCTTCGCGGCCTTCAGCTCCGCCGCAATCTGCCCCGCGACATGATCGGCGTTCACATTGTAGTGATTGCCCTTGCGGTCCGCGGCGAGGGGCGCTACCACCGGGATGTACCCGTCGGCGAGGAGCTGGTGAAGCACGGTCGCGTTCACCTCGGTGACATCGCCCACGCAGCCCAGGTCCACGTCGCAGCCCTCTCTGCACAGCTTCTCCGCGACGAGGAGGCCCCCGTCGATCCCGCTGAGGCCGACAGACCGTCCGCCGGCCTGATGCAGCGCGGTGACGATCCGCTTGCCCGTGAGGCCGATGAGAACCATCTGCGCGACACACAGCGTGTCCTCGTCGGTGACGCGTAGGCCTTCGACGAAGCGCGGCTCAATGCCGAGGCGGTTCATGTAGCCGCTGATCTCCGGCCCACCGCCGTGCACGATGACGGGCTTGACGCCCAGATGCTGCAGGAGCACGACGTCGGTGGCGAAGTTCGCCAGGCAGTCGCTCTTGTCCATCGCGCTGCCGCCAATCTTGATGACGAAGGTCTGCCCGCTGTGGCGCTCGATGTAGGGCAGGACCTCCAGGAGGACTCGGGCGATCTCGGGTGCGGAGGCCATGAGGTAGCTCCTTCGCGGCTGAAGCCGCTCCCACAACGGCTACAGCTCGTCGATGGCGTTGAACTCGATGTAGGCGGGCGTGAGGTCGCAGGTCCAGACGGTGCAGCAGGCGTCCCCGAGGCCGAGGTCAACGGTGATCGCGATGTCATCGGCGGCGAGGGCCTGGCGGCCGGCGGCAACGTCGAACGCCTGCGGCTCGCCTGCGGCGAAGGTGCGGATCCCGCACCAGTCGATGTTCACACGTGACGTGTCGATCGGGACGCCGGCCGCTCCCGCTCCCGCCGCGATGCGACCCCAGTTGAAGTCCCGCGCCCAGTAGGCGACCTTCAGCAGCGTGTAGTTCGCCAGGTGCCGGCCGATCTGCCGGGCCTCGTCCCACGTGCGCGCGCCCGTGATGTCGATCGTGATTCGCTTGCTCGCGCCCTCGCCGTCCCACGCGATCCGCTGCGCCTGCACCGTGCAGCAGTAGCGCAAAGCGTCGGCGAAGACGGGGTAGCGCGGGTCATCCTCGCACTCAATGGTCAGCGCGCCGCACGCGCCGTTGGCGAGGATCGCGACCGTGTCGTTCGTGCTCTGGTCGCCATCCACCGAGATGCAGTTGAAGCTCACGTTCACGGCGTCGCGCAGGGCCTTGCGCAGCAGCTCCGGCACGATGGGCGCATCCGTCGTGAAGAACGCGAGCATCGTCGCCATGTTGGGGTGGATCATCCCGGCGCCCTTGCAGATGCCACCGATGCGGGCCGGGGTGCCGCCGAGGTCGAACTCGATGGACACGGCCTTGGGGTACGTATCCGTAGTCATGATCGAGCGCGCGATGGTCTCGGGGTCGGTCTGTCCGAGCTGCCCGCCCAAGGCCGCGATCCCGGCTTCGATCTTCTCGATGGGAAGCTGATGGCCGATGACCCCCGTCGAACAGACGACGACCTCCGCAGGAAGGACCCCCGTCGCCGCCGCCGCGGCTTGCCCCATGCGCTGGGCGTTCGCGAGGCCCTGCGCGCCGGTCGCGCAGTTCGCGTTGCCGCTGTTGGCCACGATGGTCCGCGCCGCCCCATCCGCGACAACGCTCTCGGTCACATACGTGGGCGCCGCGCGGAACTGGTTGGTCGTCAGCGTCGCGGCAGCGGCCGCCGGATGGTCCGAGTGGATCAGCACGAGGTCAGGCTTGTCGGGCTTGACGCCGCAGTTCATGGCCGCCGCCCGGAAGCCCTGTGGAGCGGTCACGTTGCCGGGAATGTCGGTGTAGGACATGGCGATGTCTCCTCTGAGGCCTACGGCCAGACGGGCGCGCCGGTGAGGCCGGCGGTCTCGTCGAAGCCGCACATCAGGTTCATGCACTGCACGCCCGCGCCCGCCTGGCCCTTGATGAGGTTGTCGATGGCGCTGACGACGATCACCTTGCGAGTGCCGGGCTGTACGGTCAGGCCGATGAAGCACTTGTTGGAGCCGTACGCGAACTTGGAGGCCGGGAACTCGCCCTCCGGCATGACCTCGATGAACGGCTCACCCGCGTAGAACTCACGATACCGCGCGAGGAGGTCGGCGGCAATGCGGTCCTCCTTCAGCAGCGCGTAGGCGGTCGTCAGGATGCCGCGCGTCATCGGGATGAGATGCGGAGTGAAGGTCACGCTGACGGGCTCGCCCAGCAGGCTGAGTTCCTGGTCCATCTCCGCCGCGTGCCGATGCACGCCCGGGCTGTACGCGGCGACGCGCTCGTTGGCCTCGGGGAAGTGGTAGTTGAGCGTCCACTTCGTCCGGCCCGCGCCGGAGATCCCGGACTTGCTGTCGATCACGACGAAGTCGGTCTGGATCAGCCGATCCTGCGCGAGCGGCGCGAGGCCCAGGATCGCGCTCGTCGGGTAGCAGCCGGGCAGGGCCGCGAGCTTCGTCTTGCGGACGGCGTCGCGATGGAGCTCAGGCAGACCGTAGACCGCCTGGGCCAGCAGATCGGGCGCCGGGTGCTCGCCGTAGTTGCGCGCGTACGCCTCCGCACTCGTGAACCGGAAGTCCGCCGAGAAGTCGAAGACCTTCCGCCCCGCCTCCAGCGCCTGGCGAATCCATGGCACGCCGACCTTGTGCTCCAGCGAGAAGAAGAGGAACTCGCAGCGCTCGATGGCGACCTGTGGATCGGACTCCTCGATCTGCATGTCGAGATGGCCGCGAAGCTGCGGGTGGATCTCCGACACCGGCTGGCCCACCGTCGCGTGGCCGCCGACGTAGGTAATCTTCACCTCAGGATGGCCGAGCAACAGCCGGCACAGCTCCACGCCACCGTAGCCGGATACTCCGAAGATGCCGACGTTCATCGCAGTAGCTCCTTGACGGCGACTCCCGTCCCCCACAAACGGAAAATGCCCCCCGAGGTCGTCGGGCGGCATCAGTAAGGCAATGCCTGAACGCAGGGCGGCGGCAACAGGTTAGCGCAGAGGCCTCCTGGCACGTTCCGACATGGCAGTCCGCAGAACCACATTCGTCATCATGGGTCACGTCGGCCCACTGCCGACGCGCGGACTATAGCATAGAGGCCGGAGCTTGGCAAGAGGGGAACGGAGGGAGAGCAGGAGAGCAGGAGAACGGCAACGACACAGGAGACAGCGAACGGCCATGACGATCTCGATGGCAGCGAGGAACCTGGACGTGATCGCAGATGGGGAGGTTGTGGTCTGCGGAGGAGGGCCGGCGGGGATCGCTGCGGCCGTCGCGGCCGCGAGGATCGGGCGCAGCGTGATTCTAGTCGAGCAGACGGGTTGCCTGGGAGGGCTGGGCACGGCGGGGATGGTGCCCGTGTTCTGCCCGGCGACCGACGGGGAGCGCGTGCTCGCGGCCGGCATCTGCCAGGAGGTCATGGACGAACTCGCGCGACGGATGGGCGTCGAGGTCAGCTACAACTGGTTCCCCTTCGACTACGAGATCCTGAAAGCCCTGTATGACGAGATCGTTCTCGATGCTGGCGTGCGGCTCTTCCTGGTAACCACCCTTGCGGACGCCATCGTGGAGGACGGCCGCGTGCGCGCGGTCGTGACGGCTAACCGCGCCGGGCTGCAGGCGATCACGGGCACGGTCTTCATCGACGCGACGGGCGATGGGAACGTGTCGGCATGGGCCGACGCCGAGTGGGAGCTGGGCGGGGACCACGGCGAGCTGATGGGCCCGACGCTCTGCTCCACCTTCAGCAACGTGGACTGGGACCGGTACCACGCTGCCGCGAAGGCCAGCCAGGATGCGCGCAGTATCTGGCTGCGGATGATGGATGAGGGCAAGGCGCCTCTGCCGGAATACCACTTCGTCGGCGCCTTCAGGGCCGGGCCGACGCGAACCGGCAACAACCTCGGGCACACCTACGGTGTCAATGGAATCGACGAGGAGAGCCTGACGCGCGGCTACGTCGAGGGCCGCAAGTTGGCGCGAGTCTACCTGGACTTCTACCGGGAGCACGTGCCGGGCTTCGAGAACGCGGAGCTGTCGGCCACGGCGGCGCTCCTCGGCGTGCGCGAGACGCGCCGGATCGTCGGCGAGTACGTGCTGACTGGAGAGGACTACCGGTCGCGGGCGACCTTTGAGGACGAGATCGGCCGCTTCGCGTACCCGGTAGACATCCACTCGGCGACCACCGACCCGGCCGCCCAGAAGCACGTCGAGGAGGAGCTGCGCGCGACGCGCCTGGGAAAGGGCGAGAGCTACGGAATCCCGTACCGCAGCCTCGTCGTGAAGGGCTTCGCCAACCTCCTCGTCGCCGGGCGCTGCATGAGCGCGGACCGGCAGGTGCAGTCCTCGATCCGCGTCATGCCCGGCTGCTTCATCACTGGACAGGCCGCCGGCGTCGGCGCCGCGCTAGCCATCGAGGGGCGGTGCGCAGTGCGCGACGTGAACGTGGCGAAGGTGAGGGAGGTCCTCCGCTATCAGGGGCAATACGTCCCATGACGCAGGAGCGCAAGAACCCCTACCACGGGGGTAACGACCCGTTCGTGTGCGTGAACTGCGGGCTCGCGGTGCAGCCGCTCGTGCACGGGGGCCAGCGCAACCACTGCCCGCGCTGCCTCTGCTCGCAGCACGTGGACGGTCCCGTACCGGGGGATCGCGCGGCGGACTGCGGCGGAATCATGCGGCCCATCGCGGTGGAGCGGTCGGCGAAGAAGGGCTGGGTCATCATCCAGGAGTGCGCGAAGTGCGGCCTCATCCGCCGCAACAAGGCCGCCACCGACGACCCCGCGCAGCCCGACGACTTCGCCGAGCTGCTCCGCATCGCCGAGCACGGCCCCGACCGCGGCCTCCGCCGCGCAACGTGGGAGAAGGGGCAGACGAGGAGAGCTAGGTAGCCTTGGCTGGCTTCCGGGAGGCTCGGGCCTGACCGGCTGCGGGCCGCGTGCGCCGCGGTGCTCGGCGGGCGCGTGTGACGGCGGAGGCTGCAGCCAGTTGCGCGACGACGTACTGGTTGAGGGAGACCCCTTGACGCTGCGCTTCGAGGGCGAGGTCCGCGTGCAGATCCCGAGGAATCCGGGCGAGGAAACGACCACTCCACTGCTTCACCGTGGAGGGAAGGGGGATTGGGTCCCCTGCTTCCTCAGCTGCCTCGAGCCAGCATTCCATTGCCTCCTCAGCGTTACGGGCAGCCTCAGACACGGTCTCGCCGTGAGTGACGCAGCCAGGGAGGTCGGGGACCTCGGCCAGGTAGCACTCGTCCTCCTCGGACCAGTAGATGTCTACGCGGTACTTGCGCGGTTGCATGAGGGTCTCCATAGGCGGCCGACAGACGGATCATACTGCTGGTCGTGTGGACTGTCAAACCTCCCGCAATGCCGCTGCGGGGTGCCCGAACGGCGGCGCTTGTCGAGGAGACAACACGCCGCCTCGGTCGCGGCGAAGAGCACGGGTGGCCGCTGTAGCCCATCGAACGTAGGTATTGCCCATGTGGCCCATTGCGTTGGCAGCGTTGGCACACGCAGCTCTCGCGGCAGGCGGTCAGCTTGACCTCGGCTCCTCCGACGCTTGGCGTGTCGAGCGTCGCGGCACGGTCGAGTTCTCCCGCCGAGCACTCGTGACCGAGGGGAAGATGGCCCTGTGGAAGGGGCAGGAGTTCGGGGACTTCGAGTTGCGCTGTCGGGCGAGGATTACGGAGGGCGTGAAGGATGGGGCGGTGTGGATTCGGTTCCGGTACCGCAGCAACCACGAGCACTACGCGTTGGCCATGCGTGGTTGGCCGTGCAATGACCTGTTCCTGTTCCGGTTTGGGCCGGGCGGAGGGGATCGGCTGCTCGGGCGGGAGCCGCTGGGGTTCGAGCCGGTGGTGGGGCAGTGGTATGGCTTGCGCATCGAGTGCGTGGGCGTGGACGTTCGGGTCTACGTCAACAACGAGCGCGAGCCCCGGTTGTCGGCGACGGACGAGTCGCCGCTCGCGGGCGGGCTGGTCGGCGTCGGGGGAGGCTACCGCAAGGCGGAGTATGCGGACCTGAGCGTCGAACCGGAAGCGGCCCTGAGCACGCTGCCGAAGGCGCTGGCTGAGTCCCGCAGGCCGCCCCGGGGCACCTCGCGCGCACAGCATCGCCCCGTCATGCTGCCAAGGGTCGTCACGGGCAGACAGGTGGTGTCGCTGGACGGCACGTGGCTGTTCCTGCCTGACCAGGAGCGGGAGCCGGGGAAGGACCCGCGCGACCGGAAGGTGGGGGATGGCAACTGGCACGGGCTCGACGTGCCGCAGTTCTGGCCCCCCATGTGGTGGTGGATCTATGGGCCAGGTGAGGGCACGTCCGACCTGTGGGTTGAGCGGGAGGAGGCCCGACTGGCGGCCCTGAGCTTCGACCCGGAACAGACCCATGCGGGCTGGTATCGGCAGTGGATCACGATCCCGAAGACCTACGAGAAGAGGCGCCTCGTGCTGCAGTTCGACGGGGTTGCGATGACCTGCGAGGTCTGGCTGAACGGGACGCACGTCGGCGGGCATGTTGGGATGTTCGGGCCCTTCGAGCTTGAGGTGCCGGCGGATGCCATCCGCTGGAACGAGCGCAACCTGCTGGTGGTCTACGTCGCCGATGGTGCGTACCGCGGCCAGGGCGACCCGAAGGAGGTCCTGGGCACCGAGGTCAGCGTCGACGTCACGCGGGAGATGCTCAACAGCCTGCCCCGCGGGATGTACTCACGCTCGGCGGGGATCTGGCGGCCCGTCCGACTCGTGGCGACGGAGCGCACGTACATCGCGGATGTCTTCGCAAGAACGCGGACCGACGGGCTGGACCTCGACGTGACCGTTGCGGGCGAGCAGACGGAGGGGTTGCGCTGCACGGCCACCGTGACGGACCGGCTCGACAGGACCGCGCTGACGCAGGTCTCGGGCGCCGTGGACGGAGGGAAGGCGACGCTATCGCAGGGCGGGCTCGCGCCGAAGCTGTGGACCCCCGACACGCCGAACCTCTACGGCCTGCACGTGGAGCTGCTGAGTGCGGACGGGCGGGTCCTCGACACCTACGACTGCGCACTCGGGTTCCGCACATTCGGGGTGCGAGGGAACCGGCTGTACCTCAACGGGCGGCCCTACTGGCTGCGCGGCGCGAACCATGCCCCCTCGGGCCTGGCGCCGAACTCGCGCGAGGTCGCGCGGGACTTCCTGCGCCGGATGCACGAGGGAAACACGGTGGTGCTGCGCGCCCACGCCTCGTCCTTCACAGAGGTCTGGCTCGACGCGGCCGACGAGTTGGGGATCGGTGTCTCGATGGAGGGGATCTGGCCGTGGGTGATGATCGACGACACCCCGCCACCGTCGGAGGAGCTGCTGAAGGTGTGGGAGGACGAGTGGACGGGCGTCGTGCGGCGAATGCGCAATCACCCGTCCATCCTGATGTGGACGCTGAACAACGAGAGCTACTGGTACCGCGCGCGGGACCCGGAGCTGCGGAAACGCAAGTGGGAGATCGCGACCCGGATGATCCGGGCGATGCGGGCGATTGACCCGACGCGGCCGGTCGTGTGTGACTCAGGATATGTGCGCAAGCCGGAGACGTACGAGCAGGAGCTGAAGCCGAACGATTTCGACGATGGCGACGTGGACGATGCGCACTGGTACCACGGCTGGTACAGCCCCGGGCCGTGGTCGCTCTACCCGCAGGCGCCCGACGCCGAGCCGCCGCTGGAGCGACTCTTCAGCGGGACGCGCCCGGCGATCAGCCAGGAGTTCTCGACCGGCTACCCCAACAACGACACGGGGCATCCGACGCGCAAGTACATCACCGACCACCACGTGGCGCAGGCGTGGGTCGGTGACTACGCCTATGAGGACCGCGACCCGAGCGTCTACCTGCAGCGCCAGGCGTGGATGGCGAAGGAGCTGACGGAACTCGCTCGCCGCCACCGCAGCAAGCTGTGCGGCCTGCTGCACTTCTGCAACTGCAACTGGTTCCGCTTCCCCTACGATCCGCAGGCGATCGAGCCGTACCCTGCCTACGAGGCGATGAAGACGGCGATGGCGCCGGTGCTCGTGTCGGCCGATCTGCGCAAACGGCGCTTCTTCGCCGGTGACGCGTTGGCATTCGAAGCGTACATCGTGAACGACTCAGTCGATGGCTCCGACCTTCCGCCGACGGCACTGCAGGCGGAGCTGGTAGACGCAGCCGGCGCGCCGCTCGCGCGGACGGCGGTGCAGGCAGCCCCGGTGCCCTACTACGAGAACCGCTCAGTCCGCCTGTCGCTGGAGGTGCCCGCGGTCCTGCCAACCGAGAGCCGCGCGGAGTACCGACTCGTCCTGCGGCTGACCGCGGTCGGGGTGGAAGTAGCCCGCAACGAGTGCCCCTTGCTCGGGGCGACCCGGGAGTGGGCGGGCGTGGCGTCCGCGACTGCCGCGACGGCGCAGCCGTTGACCGCCGGCGAGGGCGGGACGCTCATCGCCAATGGCCTGGCGGGGGTGCAGGCCTTGCGTGCGAGGCCGGAGCTGCAGGCGTTCGTGGAGGGCGGCGGGAGGATCCTGGTGATGAATGCGGGCGAGGCCGTGCGGGACCTGCTGCCGGACGTGGTCGGGGAAACGGTCACGTGGCAGCCGGAGATCGTCAACTTCGAGGACGAGGCCTCGCCGCTACTCGACGGGCTGCAGCCCTGGGATGTGTGCTGGCTCTACACGGGCACGGGCGCGCCCATCGCGGCGACCGGAGGCTTCCGGCTGGCCGATCAGCCGGAGGTGACGGTCCTCGCAACCGCGATCCGCCCGCACAGCTACCTGCAGAAGCCGACGGACGTGCGCCAGCACCAGGCGGTCGTCCTCTTCGAGGCCCGAGTGGGCAAGGGGAAGGTCATCGTCTCGGAGATCAACGCCGCCGCGGCGACCGACCCCGTGGCGGCGAGGTTGGTGGCGAACCTGCTGAAGTACCTCAGCGGCTGAGGTCGATGGGCACGACCACCGGCGCCTCCTCCCCGCTCAGGAATCCGCTGTAGCCGTACTCCGTGAAGGCAAAGGACGCCGCGCGGATGGCGTTCACGTCGGACTCCAGGCGACGCGTGGCTTCGGTCGGGGTGAGACCCGTCTCATCCGGGAGCAGCCAGAAGCCGAAGACGTGCGAAGCATACGGGCCGCCGGGCCTGTTTTCGAAACGCAGCTCGATCCGGTCGCCCCGCAGATAGCGGGCTGAGTCGATCCCTGAGACCACGAAGCAGGCGTTGTGCCCATCGCCGATGGCCTCCGTGTTGCCGACCCCGCCGACCTCCTCCCACGCCCCATCCGGGCCCTTCAGCGAGATCGTGTGCTCGGGCTTGCCGTCGATGAAGTCCAGGTCATTCCCGTAGACCCAGATCGAGAACGTGGGCGGCAGTTGGACCGCCTTCGCCGGAAGGCCCCGGTCCTTCAGCCACTGGGCCCGCGTCAGGACCACCTCGCCCGCCTTGCCTTCGAGGAGGTTCCGGGGCAGCGTCTTCGGGTTCAGCAGGACTTCCGTGTACTCGTTCGGTTGGTCGAGCGCCTCGGCGTTCTCGGGAAGCGCCAGGAAGTGCCGAATGGCCTGCGCCCGCTCAGTCGCAGCAGCCGTGGCGACCTCCGCGCCCTCGGGCTTCATGCCGGACCAAGGGTACACTTCGCGAGAGCCGACCGAGTCGCGGACCGCCGTGAGGTAGTCGCGCACGAGGTCCGCATATCTCACGGCCGACTGCAGCATCTCGACGCGGCGGCGAACATCGTCGGTCCTAGCGACCTTCGCAGCCTCCTGCAGATCACCGTTGAGCTGCTCGATGAGGGCGGGAGTGAACAGAGCGAGAATCTCCGGGTACGGGCTCTGCTCGGCCAAGTGCACGCCGGAGGCCTGCGCGCCATGGTCGAGGTCCTCGTAGTACCGCTTGACCGGCGCGGCGGCCTCGGCGAAGAAGCCGCTGTAGTAGGTGTCCAGCAGCGCGTGCACATCCGCATCGGCATTCCACAGGAGCTTCGCGGCGAGCCAGTACCCCAGCCCGTTCGTCGCGTAGTTGGTGGAGAACTGAGTAGCGATTCCCGGGAGGTGATTATCCCGGAAGCGCGGGAGATCGGCCCGCAACATGCGGTTGATCGGCCACGGGAGACCCACCCACGAGACCTTCCAGTAGTACTCGTAGAACAGCACGCGGTTCGTGCGCCCCAGCCACTCCCGGTAGGCGGCGTCAAAGCCCCGGTTCGGCGGGCAAGACGCATCGGCGAGGGCGTGATTGTGACACATGAAGCGGCAGAACTGGATGGCCACGTTCTCGCGCGGCCGCCACCTCGGGTCGGGTGGCGGGCGGAGGTATGTATGGTACGCGATGGTCTTGAGGGTGAGGTTGGGGTGCCTCGGGGCCACCAACTCGGCGACGCGGTTGGTGAAGTCGAACACGCGGCGCGAGTTGCGCAGCTCGTAGGGCAGGGCTTGGTCGTTGTACTGCGCATCACACGCGGCGCAGTGGCAGAACTCCTGGGTGTCCTCGGGATCGACGCTGATCATGTCGATGGACGGGTCGTCGGTCACGAGGCGGTCGATGGTCTCTGCGGCGGCCTCGGCGACGGCGGGGTCGGTCGTGCAGAGGTTCACGAGCCGATCGCCGCGCGGGTCCAGCCGCTTGCCGCCCATCTCGCTGTAGAACTCGGGGTGCGTGTCGGCATACTGCTCGGGAGGCACAAGCTGCAGCCAGGTGTGCACGAACCAGCGGACGTTGTACCCGTCGGGCTGCCCCGTGCTGACGTTCATCCGGTTCTTCAGGGCCCACTCACCCGACCCAATCCAGCGCAGCGCGAAAGAGGGGCGTTCCACGCGGTCCAGGGGCCCGACCGTGAGCGTGGCGCGAGCGGGCACCACCTCCCCGGTCTGGCCCGGCCAGAACCAGTGGCAGCCGAAGTCATCCTCGAGGAGGTCGTAGACGGCGAAGAGCGTGCTGATGTTGCGGGCGCCCGCCAGGACGAGGTCACCCCCGACCGTCCGGATCACGAATCCATCGCGGCCCAGGTTGAGCTGCTCTGGCGTCTGACCCAGGCGCGCGAAGGCGGTATCGCCGCCGACGAACACGTTGGGCCCGTTCGGACGCGGTGAGGGGACGATTTCAAGCTCCGAGCCCGTGATCTTGCGCACATACGAGCGCAGCTCCGAGGCCGCCGAGAGGCAGCCCTCCGGTGTGCCGCCATCGACGATCACGGCGACGGGGCGACCCTCGCGGACGAGGTCGGTCTGAGCCTGTGCGACCGTGGCAGAGGCGGCAGCAATGGCCAGCAGGGGCAACATGGCGGGCGCCTCCTATGGGAGGGGTTGGCGGGCAGTTCGAGGCCGGGCCGGGTGGAACCTCGTCGTGCTGACCGCGTCGAAGGGTTGACATCCGCGCGTAGCTTTCGGTATACTCTGGGCCGCAAGGGTGCCCCCATAGTCTAGCGGTAAGGACGGCGGGTTCTCAGCCCGCTAGCCGGGGTTCGAATCCCCGTGGGGGTACCAATCCGATGCACTCAACCGTAGGCGGCAGCCGGGGCAACTGGTCTGCCGCCTGCGAGTCTAAGCTCCAGTTCACTCCGCCGAGCCCGGGGGCCGCCGGTGAACCGCGAGATCGGCTCGCTCGTCCTTGAGGTGATAGAGGGCGACATCACCCGGGCGGACACGGACGCCATCGTGAACGCGGCGAACAAGCATCTGTGGATGGGCGCCGGCGTGGCGGGCGCCATCAAGCGCGCGGGCGGGCCCGAGGTCGAGCGCGAGGCGGTCGCGAAGGGGCCCATTCCCGTCGGCACTGCGGTGGAGACCACAGCCGGCAACCTCCCTCACCAGTACGTGATCCACGGGGCCATCATGGGCCAGGACCTGCAGACGGACGCCTCCCTGATCGCGCAGACCACGAAGTCGTGCCTGGACTTGGCAGATAGCCTGGGTTTGGGGTCGGTGGCGCTGCCCGCCTTTGGGACGGGCGTGGGGGGCTTTGGGCTGGATGATTGCGCAACGATCATGGTAAGAGAGGTCGTGGATTTCGCAACGCGAGCCAAGAGCGTGCGGCGCGTCGCGCTGGTGTTGTACGGGCAGGCAGCCTGCCTGGCCTTCCAGCGGGCGGCGTCGGCGGCGCTCGACGGCTGACAAGGCGAGGACCCTATGAGGACGTTCGGTGGGATGGTGCTGGGAGCGCTGCTGCTCAGTCTTGCTGCGGCCGCTTGGGCCGCCGAGCCGTCAACGGGCACGTCTCCCGAGGAGTACGGGCGCCTGTGCCGGGAGTGGAAGGCGGTCACGGGCCGCAGCGTCGAGGAGATTCGCAGTAGCCTGCCCTCGCTGGGGGGCAAGTACGTCGAGATTCGCGGCAGGGTCCTTGGGAAGGCGCATGGTGACCTGTCGCGTTCCGGGCTCGTGGACATGTACCTGAGGTGCGGGGACGACAGCTGCTTCGTCGCGTGCCCGCCCGACGTGTCCGAAATGCAGCCGGGGCGTTGCGTGCGGCTGATCGTGCAGGTCCCGCATGATGCTACGGACATCGACGACTGCCCGGTGAAGGCCGTCATCGACGATCCGTTGGGCTATGAGCGCGAGAAGCCGGTGCGCCCTCAGGATGGGGGGCAACGGCTCGAGATCGGCGAGGCCGCTTACGGCGTGCGCGATCAGGCGGCGAACTCGGGGACGAGTGGTGCCGCTCCTCGTATGATGATGCAGGCGCCCACGGTGGTCCCGCAACCGGCTGCGACGGGGGCGGGCCCTGGCGCGGCGCTCCCGCCGGAGATGCGCGGCATGCCGAGCCTCTCGGGCATCACGGGCGCGCAGGCCAGCGCGCCGCCTCGGAACGCCCCGCGAGTGCAGTTCACCTCCAGTAGCGCGGCCTACGAGCAAGCCGTGAGGGTCTGGACCAACTGGGTCCGCCAGTTCAACTCCTCGCTCACCGCGCAGCAGGCCGACCTGATCGTCCGATGGACGCTCTACTACTCCGCGACGAACCAGGTGGACCATCGGCTGATCTTCGCCGTGATGAAGCACGAATCCGACTTCAACCCACGCTGCGTGTCTCACGCGGGGGCGATGGGCCTGATGCAGCTCATGGACTGCAATGTGAAGGACTTCAAGGTCAAAGACCCCTTCGACATCGCCGAGAACATCCGGGGCGGCGTCGAGCACCTGGCCGAGTTCCTGCGCAAGTACCAGGGGAAGTCCTACTACGAGCAGACGGTACTCGCGCTCGCGTGCTATAACGCCGGGCCGGGGGCAGTTGCCAAGCACCGAGGCGTGCCGCCGTACGCCGAGACGCAAGCCTACGTGAGGAAGGTGCCCGCGCTGTTCGCGCAACTGGTCAAAGAGGGATACCCATAGACCATCAACGGAGCCTGACCGACGCCTGGGGCTCATCGGGGGGTCGTGACGGAAAGACAGAGGGCGCGGTTTCTACCGCGCCCTCTGTCTTTGGTGATGGGTGACAGGTCCCGTTTTCCGCAGATTCAGATGCAGTCTTCCGATGGTCGGTTGGCCTTGGACTCAGGGTTGGTGGATGAGATAGGACGTTGGGTTTGGAAGGGCCAGGGCGATGAGGATGGCCTGCTGGTCGGGTG
>VGFC01000175.1 GCA_016869045.1 Armatimonadota bacterium | reverse complement strand
TACTGCCTCTGCCACGTTGAGGACAGCTTCCCCGAGAGCAGTGACCCGTACTGGTTCGACCTGGCCTCACCCTCGACCGCAGATACGCTAACCTACTCCAAGTGGCTGGCCAGCTCGGAGCGGGCAGAATGTGCCCGCGACTTCGGGCTGCGCCCGACGCGGTTCGTCGTGCTCAAGGGGCCTGATGGCGGGTAGGCGCAGGCCACATTGACGCTCGCAGCGAACTGTGCGGCGAACCAGGCCCGCCAGGTGAGCGATGGACGTCAGCCTCTTCGACTATGCCCTGCCGTCCGAACTCATCGCTCAGGAGCCGGCTGAGCGGCGCGATCAGTCACGCATGATGATCGTGGACCGGGAGGCCGGCTCCTTCCGCGATGGGCGCTTCGAGGAGATCGTGGGCCTCCTCCGGCCCAACGACTGCCTCGTGCTGAACGACACGCGGGTCATCCCCGCGCGGCTGGTCGGTCGGCGAATGCCCTCCGGCGGGAAGGCGGAGGTCTTTCTGATTCGGCGACTCGGCGAATGGGAATGGGAAGTCCTCGCCAAGCCGGGCAAGAAGCTGCGGCCCGGCACGCAAGTGTCGTTCGGGGAAGGTAAGCTGACGGTGTCGATCACCGAGGAGAGCGAAGGAGGCTTGCGGCGGGCGCGGTTCCAGGGCCACGGGCGCTGGGAGGCCCTGCTGGACGAGCTAGGCAGCACGCCGCTGCCGCCGTACATCAAGCGCCCCGAACCTCGGGCCGAGGACCGCGAGCGCTACCAGACCGTCTACGCCCGGCACGACGGCGCCGTCGCCGCTCCGACGGCCGGGCTGCACTTCACCCCTGGCATCCTCGGCCGCCTGGCGAACCTCGGGGTGCAGACCGCAACCGTCACGTTGCACGTCGGCTGGGGCACCTTCCAGCCGATCGACGCCGAGCAGGTCGAGGACCACGTGATGCACGAGGAGTACTACGAGGTCTTGCCCGCCGCCGCGGACCTCGTCAACGCCGTGCGCCCGGTCGGTGGGCGCATCGTGGCCGTTGGCACGACGAGCGTTCGTACGCTGGAGACCTGCGCCTCAGAGGGCTGTGTCCGGCCCCGCAGTGGCTGGACGCGCTGCTTCATCTACCCGGGCTACCGCTTCCAGGCTGTCGATGCCCTCCTGACGAACTTCCACCTGCCCCGCTCATCCCTGCTGATGCTCGTCTCGGCCTTCGCGGGACGCGAGCTGACCCTCGACGCCTACCGCGCCGCCGTCGAGCGGCGGTACCGGTTCTACTCCTACGGGGACTGCATGTTCATCGTCTGAGCGATGAACCGGCAGATGCAGCCGGTAAGCCGCCTGAGGACCCGGGCCGGAGTCGGCCTCGAGCCGCCCACCCAGGGCACGCAGCAAGTGCTGCGCGGTCGGCAGGCCGATTCTCTCGGTGGCGTGGGCCTGGCAGCCATCGCGCCAGCTCGGCGCGCCGGACGCGAGCTCCAGATGCGGCCCCCACCCGTCGGCGAGGACCTCCACGACCGCTTCCTCCTTGTCCCCCTTGCGGGTCCGCACGACAACGCGCCCGCCGGTGGCAGGCGACGACTGAAGAACGTCGGCCAGCAGATTCAGCAGGCAGCGATACAACAGCACGCGCTCGCACTCGCCCGCGGCGAGGCTGCTATCAAGCTCCGACTGCAACACGACGGCCCGCGCACTCGCTTCATCGGCGAGGGTCCGCACCACATCGGCAACGACCTCGTTCAGCTCACCGCGCTCGGGACCGCCCCGGTGCGACTCATACTCGCTCACCGCTCGGGAGAGCCGGACGATCCGCTGGACCTGTCGGTCGAGGATCTGGCAGGCGGCTTCGACGTCCTGGGTGCGGCCGGCCCGCACGGCCTGGCGGATGATGTAGGCCAGCCCGTTGAGGGCGTGAGTGATGCCCCGGAGGGAATGCGAGAGGCCCGAGAGCGCCTCGCCGAACGTCGCCAACCGGCCGGCGAGCGCGCTGTCGGCCAGCAGACCGGCCTTCTCAACCGCGAGCCCCGCCTGTAGAGCGTACTGCTCCATGAACCACTGATCGTCCGCCCCGAACTCGCCCCGCTCGCTGTTGGCCGCGGTGATGACGCCGATCGGCCGACCGTCGGAGCCGTGAATGGGTACGGCCAGCAAGGACCGCGTTTGCACGCCGCATTGCGCGTCGAAGGCGGTGTTGAACGCGACCGTGTCGCCCGGGTTCGTTCCCGTACCGTAGGGATCACGTACGTTGACCGGCCGGTTGCGGAGCGCCGCGCACCCCACCGCGCTGGTCTCGGCCAGCGGAATCTCGATCGGAACGCGCTCGCCCGCCCGCAGCATCTCGCCGCGGAGCACCGGCGGATCGCCCTCGACCAGGAACACCACGCTGCGCTCGGCGCTCACCGTGCGTTGGGCCTGGTCCGTGATCCGCCCCAGCAGCCGACGCAGGTCGAACTGGGCGTGAAGGTCTTCGGGGATGCGCAGGAAGGACTCGATGCGCGCGATGGTGGCGTGCAGCTCGGGGGCGTCGGACACGCCCTGGCCGAGCTTGAGGAGGCGGAAGTCGTCGCCCTGTTCGGCCTTGACACGCTCGAAGAAGTCGCAGATCAGGCAGGTGTCGAGCTTATCGACGAAGGAGCCTTGCGGCTCGCCCAGGCAGCCGGTTCGCGGAACCGTCCAGCAGA
Organism: Armatimonadota bacterium; assembly: GCA_016869045.1. Classification (GTDB taxonomy): domain Bacteria; phylum Armatimonadota; class Zipacnadia; order Zipacnadales; family VGFC01; genus VGFC01. The sequence continues at coordinate 11,719 of VGFC01000175.1, read as the reverse complement.
TCCGCCCGGCGCACACGCCGTCGTTCACGCCGTCGCTGGCAACATCCGTGGCAGCCTGGCAGGGGTCCGGGCTGTCCGGCCCACGCCCGCAACCCCGCGCCTCCCAGCAGTTCAGCTTGGGCGTGCCGTCCATGGCGCACCTGCTACAGCCCGGAACACAGTCCGCTACCGGTGGAGGCAGCGCGCGACCGTCGCGACGAGTTCCTCCGGGTTGACGGGCTTCTCCAGGTACTCCTCAGCCTGCGCGCGGAGCACCCCGCTGATGGGGTACTTGGTGTCGCGGATGTGCGCGCCGACCGCCGTCAGCAAGATGACGGGCACCTTCTGGAACTCGGGGTCCTCACGCAGCTTCGCGCACATCGCGAAGCCGTCCAGCACGGGCATCATGACATCGAGGACGATGAGGTCCGGCTTGTCGGCCTCCGCCTTCTCGAGCCCTTCGCGACCGTTCACCGCAAGCGCGATCTCATAGCCCTCCGGCTCGAGGATCATCTTGACCATCTGAGCCTCGTCCGCGTTGTCCTCAACGACCAGAATCTTGAGCTTGGCTTCGGACATCGCACGACCTCCTTCGCAAATCAGGAACTACCGGCTTCTTCCGATACGACGGGACGAGGGAGCAGCCCAGCGCGCTCAACGATCTCGGGCACCCTCTTCTCCCACTCGATCGCCTGCAGATGCACGCCGCGGACGCCCTCGATCTCCCGCACTTGCTCGATCAACTCGACGGTGATGCGCACACCCTCCTCTTCCTGGTTGATGCGCGCTTGCGTCTTGTCGTCCCCGGCCTCGTCCTTCGCCCGGTTCATCCGCTCGATGAGGGCCGCGGGGACCGTCACGCCGGCGACGCTCGAATCCATGTACTTCAGCATCGCGCCGCTCTTGGGCACGATGATCCCCGCAAGGACGGCGGTCCTTTCGTGAAGGCCCATCTTCACGATCTTCGCCATCTGCATGCGGAAGAGGTCGATGTCGTACACGCCCTGGGTCTGGATGAAATCGGCGCCGGCCGCCACCTTCTTGCCCAGCCGGATGGGGCGGAACTCCAACGGGTCGCCCATCGGGGTCCAGGCCGCGCCGACGAACAGCGGCGGGCGGCACTCGATGGGGTCACCGCCCTGCTGCAGGCCGTCGTCGCGCAGGCCCTTGAGAATGGCGACGAGCTGGATGGAGTCCACGTCGTAGACGTTCTTCGCGCCCGGGTGCCCCTTCAGCCGGCCCGCCGCGCTGAACGACTGATGGTCGCCCGCGATGCAGAGGCAGTTGCGGATGCCCAGAGCCGCCGCGCCGAGGATGTCGGCCTGAATGGCGATCCGGTTCCGGTCGCGGCAGGTCATCTGCATCACCGGCTCCAGCCCCTCCTGCATGATCAGGACGGCCGAGGCGATGCTGGACATGCGCACCACCGCGGTCTGGTTGTCGGTGATGTTGTAGGCGTCGGCGCAGCTCTTGAGCAGCCGGGCCTTCTCGAGGACCACGTCTCCGTTGCAGTCCATCGGCGGCCCGAGTTCCGCCGTGACCGCAAACTCGCCGGCCGCCAGCACTCGTTCGAGGTTGCTTCCGCTCTTCATGCACTCACCCCGGGGACTGTAATCGTGGACCGTCTACTCTTCCTTCGCGACCGCCTGCACGGCCTCGACGGTCATGCGCCGCGGCCCGCCGTAGTGTCCGGTGGACCAGTCGCGAGCCGGCTGTACGGTCTCGAGCTGGCCCAGCGTGCCCAGCCGACTCATCCGCTCGATGATCAGTGCCCACGCGCAGGCCGTCTCGCCGCCCAGCTCGCACTTGCCGTCGTTCGTGCCGCCGCACGGGCCGTTCATGATCGACTTGGCGCAACGGGCTACCGGGCAGATCCCGCCGGTGAGGTGCAGGATGCACTCCCCGCAGCCGGCGCACAGCTCCAGCCACGTCCCGGCTTCCTTCACGCCGCCGAAGAAGGTGGTGTTGACTCCGGGGAAGACCGGCACGTCTTCGAGGGCCTCGGCCAGCAAGTTCACGCCGACGCCGCAGGCCAACGAGATGACCGCCTCCACGCCCTCCTCGCGGATGCGTTCCACGAGCGGGTCGTTGAACTCCGGCTCACACTGGCGGGTGACGCAGGCCTCGAGGACCTCCGTCGCCTTGCCCTCCTGCAAGTGGGCGATGCGCAGCCCGGACGCCAGCACCTTCACCTCCGCTTCGCCCCCCACGAGACACACGGTGACGCAGGCCCCGCAGCCGGCGACCATGATCTTGCGGTAGCCCTCGACGAACTCCTTGACCTGCCCGAACGGCTTCTGCTCGGCGACGATCATGCGCTTACCCTACCGTTTCCTTGACCGCAGTCTGCGCGAGCTTGCGCTTTGAGATCTCCCAGAAGGCCGTCCAGGAGACCTCGGCGGACTCGTGGGTCTTCCAGTGGTCCAGCCGTTCGGCGCCCAGACCGATCTCGTCCAGGAGCGCCTTCGCCCGCCGCACCCGTCCGGCCAGCCGCTGTTCGGCCGTGGGGTACATGCACTCGCCGTCCGCGCAGGAGATGATCACGACGGCGTCAGCCCCCAGTTCGTAAGGCGCCAGGATGTCGGGGACGCTGAGTCGCGCCACACATGGCACCATCACCCGCGCGATCCCCGTCTCGGCGAGATCGGCGGGATGCGCGCGGACGAAGGAGCGACTGGTCACCTCGAACAGACAACAGTAGGAGACAACGAGGGGACGCGGCAGCTCACTCTCGGGTATCTGCGCGAGCAACGCGGACAGCTCCTCGCGCATCCGGTACGTGCCGAAGCGCTGCAGCGCGATCGCGGCCGCCGGGCATTCGGCGGCGCACAGCCCGCAGGCCTGGCACATCTCTTCGGGCATGGCCGCCGTCTTGTCTACGGTCGCTACGCCATAGGGGCACACGCGGACACAGGTCAGACACCCCGCACAGCGGTCGTCGTCGGCGAACGCACCGGCCGCACAAGCCAGACACCGCCGAGCCTCCCGCAACGCCTCGGCCTCCGAGTACCCCGCCTCGAAGTCGCCGAAGTCCGTGACCCGCGCCTCTGCCGGGGCGTGCCGAAGCGCCACCGGGGCAACACGCCTCACCTTCTCCGCCACCGCATCGGGTAGCTCTCCCAGGGTGGGGTGTGTCACGGGCGCCTGTTCCAGTAGTTCGCCGGTCTCGAGGTAATGCGCCACGGCTCGCGCGGCGCGATGCCCGTCGGCCACGGCCCTCACCGCCGAGCCCGGACCGGTCGCGACCTCGCCGCACGCGAAGACGCCGGGCTCGGAGGTGGCCATCGTGCGCTCCGAGTAGCGCAGGCGGCCCGGCCGCTCGATCTGCACGGACGATCCCTCGATACAGGCCAGGTCCGCCCGCTGTCCAACCGCGAGGATCACGCTATCGGCCAGCAGCGTCGCGATGTGTCCCTCATCGAAGGTGGGCGCAAAGCGCCCCTCTTCGTCGAAGACTCGCAGGCACTTCTTCAACTCGATGCCGCGCACCCGGCCCTCCTCGGCCACGATGGCTCGCGGTCCCCACGACGGCATGACCTGGATGCCCTCCTCGAGGGCCTCCGTGATCTCCCATTCGTGGGCCGGCATCTCCTCGCGGGATTCGAGGCAGGCGCAGGTGACCTCCGAGGCGCCGAGGCGTCGTGCCGTTCGGGCAACATCGAACGCGACGTTCCCGCCGCCGATGACCACGACCCGGTCGCCCACCGGCGTGGTCGTCCCCAGCCGAGCCGCCTCAAGGAAGGGCACGGCGAGCAGCACGCCCTCACTGCCGATGCCCGGAATGGTCAGCGAGTGGCTTTCCGACAGGCCGGTCGCCAGGAGGATCGCGCTAAAGCCCTCCCGGCGCAGGTCGTCCAACGTGACATCCCGCCCGATCTCGACCCCCGTCCGCAACTCGACGCCCAGCGCGAGGATGTCGTCGATGTCCTCCCTCACGACCTCGTACGGCAAGCGGTAGCGGGGAATGGTGGCCCCCAGCATCCCACCGGGCGCGTCGCCACGCTCGAACACCGTGACGGCGTATCCGGCGCGCGCCAGGTCGTGAGCCGCCGTCAAGCCCGCCGGGCCCGCACCTACGATGGCCACGCGCTCGGGGTACAGGACCGGCTGCCTGGCGCGTCGGGCCCGCCGGTGTTCGCCGGTGTGCTCGACCACAAAGCGCTTGAGCGCGCGCAGACCCACAGGGGCGTCGATCTTGCTGCGGCGACAGGCCTGCTCGCAGGGGTGATCGCAGATCCGACCACAGACCGAGCTGAAGGGGTTCGCCTCCAGCAGCAGTTCCAGCGCCCGCTCGTAGTCGCCCCGGGCGACCGCGTCCGCATAGCCGCGGGTGTCGGTCTGCACAGGACACGCCGCCGAGCAGGGCGCCGTGAGGCATTCGTTCGCAACGCGCATGGGGCACTCCGCATCGGTATGGACGCCGCGAAAGAGGAGCCCGAATGACCGTCGCCCAAAGGGGGCGGCAGCAAACAACCTGACTCTATCGACAACTCAGTACCATGATAGCTGATTACCAGAACCAACACAAGGTAAGTGCGGTTCCCCCAGACGGGGGAGAGGGGGCAACCTGGAGCACCTGCAGCCCGCTTGTGGCCGACCCCCTCGGGAACCGAGGACGCGCAGGCGGCAACAGGGAAGAAGCGCTTCCAGTGACCGCTCCAAGGGAGGCGTGCCATGCCCAAGCACCGGTACGAGGAGATGACGCCATGGAAGCTGGCTGAGGCTCGGGATCAGGCGTCGCTGGTCTACGTGCCGATCGGCTCGACGGAGTTCCACGGTCAGCACTTGCCGGTCGGGTTCGATGCGATGCACGCCCACGCGGTCTGCCTGAGCGCCGCCGAGCAGACCGGCGGCGTGGTGCTGCCCCCTACGTTCTGGGGCACGCGCGGCCATGAGGGATTCCCCGGCTCGCTGCTGCTGCGGGAGGAGACGATCGCCGCGCTGGCCGCCGACATCCTCGATCGCCTTACCGCGCAAGGGTACCGGCTCATCGTCCTGTTCACTGGACACTGGCCCGAAGTGCAGGGGGGCCTGCTGAAGCGCGTGGGCGAGGAGCACATGGAACGCAGCCCCGACGTGCGTGTGCTGGTGCTGGATCCGCTGACGACCCATCCCACGGAGGCCCGCACGGAACACGCGGGGCGCATCGAGACCTCGGTCATGCTGCACCTGCGGCCCGACCTGGTCCACATGGAGCGGCTGGAGGCTCCCGACGCCCTGCACGCCATCACGCCGGACTGCGTGGACGCCTCGGCGGAGTACGGGAAGGCCTGGTTCGAATCCGTGGTGGCCGAGACGGTGAGGCAGGTCAAGGAAGCGTTGTAACGGAGCAGCCGCCATCACGCCTGAGGAAAGGACGCTTCACAATGCCCAAGACGCCGGTTGTCGTGCCTGAAGGCCCGTTCGCGCCGACGTGGGACTCGCTGCTGCAGTACGAGGTGCCGGACTGGTATCGCGACGGGAAGTTCGGCATCTTCATCCACTGGGGCCCGTACTGCGTCCCGGCGTTCGGGAACGAGTGGTACCCGCGCCAGATGTACCTGCAGGGCTCCGCCGAGTTCGAGCACCACCTAAAGACCTACGGGCCGCACGATCGGTTCGGCTACAAGGACTTCATCCCCCTGTTCACGGCGCACAAGTTCAGTGCCGCGAAGTGGGCCGACCTGTTCGCGAAGGCCGGGGCGAGGTTCGTCGTACCCGTGGCCGAGCACCACGACGGGTTCGCGATGTACGCTTCGAGCTTCTCCAAGTGGTGCGCGGCGAAGATGGGCCCGAAGCGCGACGTTGTGGGCGAACTGGCGGCGGCGGTGCGCGAGAAGGGCATGGTCTTCGGCGCCTCGACGCACCGCGCCGAGCACTGGTGGTTCATGAACGGCGGGATGAAGTTCCCCTCGGATGTGCAGGACCCGAAGTACGCCGACTTCTACGGTCCCGCGCAGCCCGACGGCTCGCAGCCGAACGCCGAGTTCCTGGAGGACTGGCTGGCGCGCACCTGCGAGATCGTGGACAAGTACCAGACGCAGCTCATCTGGTTTGACTGGTGGATCGAGCAGCCCGTCTTCAAGCCCTACCTGCGCCGCTTCGCCGCGTACCTGTACAACCGGGCCTGGGAGTGGGGCACGGGCGCCGCGATCAACTACAAGAACGATGCCTACCCGCCGGGCATCGCGGTCTGGGACATCGAGCGCGGCGGCCTGTCGGGCCTGCACCCCTTCTTCTGGCAGACCGACACCGCGGTCGCCAAGAACTCGTGGGGCTACGTGGACCCGATGGACTACAAGACCCCCGGGCAGATCGTCGGCGACCTCGTGGACATCGTCAGCAAGAACGGCGCCCTGCTGCTGAACATCGGCCCCCGCGCCGACGGCACGATCCCGCAGGAGGATCAGCAGATTCTGCTCGCGATCGGCAAGTGGCTGAAGGTCAACGGCGAGGCGATCTACGGCACGCGCCCGTGGAAGGTCTACGGCGAGGGCCCCACGCAGGTCTTCGAGGGCCACTTCACCGACACGAAGCGCACCGACTTCACCGGCCAGGACATCCGCTTCACCACCAAGGGCCGCAACACGCTCTACGCCATCTGCCTCGCCTGGCCGGGCAAGGAACTGCTCATCCGCTCCCTCGGCGCGCACCTGCGCCTGTACTCGGGCCAGGTCGAGAAGGTCGAGCTGCTTGGCTCAAAGCAGCCCCTGCAGTGGCAGCACGAAGCTGACGGTCTACGCGTGAAGTTGCCCGCCCAGAAGCCGTGCGAGCACGCGTTTGGGGTGAAGGTTACGTCGAGGTGAGCCGTGGGAGCGCGGACGCCCTCGTCCGTTGGTCTGGCCTGGGGTAGCTCCGTGGCGGTGGCCGCTGCCGGGAGCGCCGGCACCCCTGCCGGCAGAGGTGGCCGCCGTCGCCGTGGTCGTCTCGTGCCTGCGGGTCACCAGACCCGCGCCGCTGCCGTTACCCCCAGCCTCGACCACGACTCACCACCCGGCCACCGCAGAGACCGAGACCGCTGCCCTGGCGGGAGCGCTGCCGCCGTCCCAACCACGCTCACCACGCCCTCGTCCGCACTGCCGTTCCCGAGCCGTGGGGAGGGGCCGCATGGGATGGACGCGCGAAGCAAGTCCATCCCATCCGGCCCGCCGTGCTACGGCAGCTAGCCCGGACACGCGTGTTCGTTTCCGCTCGTGTCGGCCAGACTACCGTCCGCACCCTCTGGGGTCCAGGCGAGTTCCTCGCTCAGGGCCCTGAATGTCGCCCGCGCCTCATCAATGAAGGCGCCCCGTTCCTGATGGTCAGCGATAGCTCCGGCATACGTGAACACCAACGCCCCCAGCCGCGCGTACGCATTCCCGAGGGCTCTGGACTGGGAGTCGAGTCGGATGAGGTGCCTCTCGGCCGTTCCCTGCACCTCAGCCACGCGGGCGTCTGCCTGCCGCTGGGCGTGGTCCTCGGCAAGCTCGACGCGCTCCTTGTACCAGGCAGTCTGCTCCCTCAGGGTCTCGATGGTCGCATCCTTGGCTCTCACCACCGGACCCCACAGGAGGCCGACCACACTTGCCGAACCAACCACCAGGCCGATGACCGCTCCCGCCCATGTGTTCGCGCTGGTCAGAAAACCATCCATCGTCGCCTCGCAGTGCTGCGGGTGTTCGGCGGCCTCGTGGGGCAGGTCAGCTCCCCGGCAGTGGCGCAATCGCCCGCACTCCTCCAGGCTGAGGCGGCCGCCGCTGCCGGGAGGGCCGTCGGCGTCCCAACCACGCGCCCCACGCCCTCGCCCCCGCTTGCCGTTCCCGAGCCGCGGGGAGGGGCCGCATGGGATGGGCGCGCGAAGCAAGTCCCTCCCATCCGGCCCGCCGTGCTACCCGACCACCCCCGAGGCCCAACAAAGCGCCCTTGGTCCCGCCACGCCGGGCCCAACGACGCCCCTGTCATGCGTACCGCTGTTCCGCCCCTCCTACGGCAGGCCCTTCACCCAGTAGCTGGCCGGGCTAGGGGTCTTCAGTTGTTGCTCCGCGCGTGCGGTGTTCGCCAAACGCTGCCGCTAACGGCTCCCCGGTAGCATAGCTGTAACCATCGGCCCGGTGGAGCGCCCGGCAGTGCCTGGCATGAACCGCGGCCTTCCTCCCGCTTGCGACGCTTCTCAGGTCGAACCAACCTGTCGGCCTGACAACCACCCGCCCGACATGAACCCCGGCGTACTTCCCGGTCGGCACTTGGGCCCGCACCATGTCGCCGGTCTGGAAGCCGAAGTGCTCCTTCACACCCGTCCGATGCTGCTTCGGGAAGCCGTACTTGTCGGTGGCGCACATCTGGCGGCGACCCCAGCCGTTCGCCTTCACCAGCAGGGGCCGGTGGTCGGCGTGCAGCCGCACCGCTTCGCCCGATGCGCCGACGGCTGCGGCGTCGATCCAGTGCGCCTTCGGGTAGCCGTTGCGCGCGCGGTTGTACTTCGTCCGTCCGCCGGTCCCCGTCTCCAGCGGCAGGCCAAGTTCGTTGAGCGCCCGCCACAGCGCCCAGCGCGTGGAGTTGATGGCAGCCGCACCCCGCAGTGGCTGCTTCGCCTGGGCCTGTACCTTGGGATGGCCGAACTCCCCGGCTGTCTGGTTGCCCTTCTTCCTGTTGCACGGGTCGCACGCCAGAGTCAGATTGGAGACCCGGTTGCTGCCCCCACGATTGCGCGGCACGATGTGCTCGACCTGCAGTGCGACACCCGTCTTCCCGCAGTAGACACAGCGCCGTTCCCACTTCTCCAGCAGGTACTCGCGGACTTCGTACCCCGCCAACTCCCCCTGCTGGTACTCGACGCCACCTATCTCGGGGTTGTCCATCAGCTGCGTATCGAAGCGGACGAGTTCCATGCTCAACGCCCTTACCGGCGCGAGCCGCCGCAGACGACTGACCCACGTCAGCACGTTCTGCATTCGGCTGTTGAGGCTCGGCGCGAGCCACCCCTCCGGCCTCGTGCGGTTGTCGAAGCGCGGCTTGCGGTAGCGGGTCTTCCGAGTACGGCGCCCTCGCCGCAGGACTCGCCGGTCCAGCAGGGCCTGCTTGATCCTCTCCCCGCGATGCTCCACCTCGGCAGCCCAGACCGTCTCGTTCGTCTGCTCGTCGACCAGCACCACCCCCGTCGCCTTGCTTCCGGGGTCCGCCTTCAGCCTCACCGGCTGCGTAGCGCCCCCCACGCGCTCCCGAAGGATGATCGTGAAGGGGTACCGCCGCAAGACGGCCGCCCGCCCGCGCCCCAGGAGCTTCCGCGCCCGTGCCGGATGGCAGGGCATGAGCGGTTGTCTCTCTGCGTCTACGACAAGGACTCTCTGCACGGGTCCTTACGGACCTCCCTGCCCCGATCCCGCCGAGGCGGGACCGAAGGGCGTGATGTGTGCCTCGCCAATGTTAGCGGGTGGTTTTGTATGGCAGCAGCACCGGCCTACACCCTCAGCCTGTTTAGCCGCCGCCCGCAGAGTCCGGGGCTGGCAGCGCACCCCGGAGTGCCTATGTATTCACCCGTAACGTAGCCCTGATCCCGCGAAGGCGGGACCCTGGGCTCTGGCTGGCCCCCGTGGAGGAAGCCGTCTCCTCTCGCGCGCGCGAGGTGGGGGGCCGCCGCTTCGAGGCGGGGGGCCGCCGCTTCGAGGCGGGGGGCCAACCTCAATGGTCTCCTCTCACGCGCGCGAGGTGGGGGGCCCGCGACGAGTCTTGCCCGGCGGGGGCCGCACGTCTCCCCTCTCTCGCGCGGGGCGGGGGATCCCTACGATGCAACTCCGCATCGCGACGTGGCCTGCGCATTCGGAGTCCTCCTTTCCTGACTCATGCCCATCCGGCGCCGCCCACGCGATGTCAGGCCGGACAACGCATACTTCGCCACGGTCACGCCGCGTTCCTTCCGCAGAAGGGCGCCGGTGTGGGTCACGCGGCCCCCGGCATGGGACGCCACGCTCCTCCCCGAAAACTCCCGCCACGAAAACCGCGATGGAATCGCCTCCCGAACTCACATACCCTTATGGGGGCCCTCCTTCCGCTTCTCCCTCACCCAAGAATCTTGGGACAAAACCGGCCTCCGAAGGCACCTACATATATGGGGGGCAACGATCCCCGGACACCCGGGGACACGATCCCATCGTGTCCCCCGGTGCTGCGCCCTTTCTCGCGCGAAAGAAGTGGGTGCAAAACCGGGCCCCAGAAGGCACCAGTATATATGGGGGACGATGATTCCCGGGCCCCGCGAACCGGCCGTGCTCGGCAGCCTGCACAGGGGGGCGCACAGGGGAGAATGGGGGTGCGTTACCCTCTGGTCTCACTTCCCTACTATATACCAAGTATAGTAGGGAAGTGAGACCAGAGGGTAAAGTCCAGACGGTGTTGCTGTTGGACGACCGGGTAAGAGGGATGTCGAGTACACCGGGTTGCAGGTCCGGGAGCCGCGCCTACATCATCGTGAACCTGCCGTCGTGACCGAGAAGGCCTTCCTTCTCCAGCACGACCTGCTTCGAGGGCTCCGCAACGGCGTGGCCGATGACCTGCGCCGGGGTGTTGTGCTCGGAGCAGACGGCGATGACCTGATCGGCGGCGTCGGGGGCGCAGATGACGCAGAAGCCGATGCCCATGTTGAAGGTGAGGAACATCTCGCCGGGGTCGATGCCGCCGGTCCGCTGGATGAAGCCGAAGATCGGGGGCGGCTCGGGGAGGTCAGTGAGCCGATAGCCCACGGGGGCGTCGAGGCGCACGAGGTTCAGGAAGCCGTCGCCGGTGATGTTCGCCAGGCCCTTCACGGGCACGCCGCCCTGCAGTAGGGCCATCACGGCGGGCACGTAGATGCGCGTGGGCTCGATCAGCTCCTCGCCGAGCGTGCGGCCGAGTTCGTCCACGTGCCCCTCCAGCGGCAGCCTCGCCTGCTCCAGCAGCACCTTCCGCACGAGTGAGAAGCCGTTGCTGTGCAGGCCGCTTGAGCGCAGGCCGACGACCACATCGCCCGGCACGATGTCGCTGCCCAGGATGATGCGCTCAATCTCGACCAGCCCCATCGCGGTGCCGACGAGGTCGAAGCTGCGCCCCGGTCGGGCGCCCTTGAGCATGTCGCGGATCTGCGCGATCTCGCCGCCGGGGATGCTGATGCGGGCCTGACGCGCGCCCTCATACAGCCCCTTGCCGATCTCCTCAAGCAACTGCTCGTCGGCCTCCTCCACGGAGAGGCAGTCCAACATGCAGATCGGCTCGGCCCCCACGCAAATGAGGTCGTTCACGTTCATCGCGATGCAGTCGATGCCGACCGTATCGTACTTGTCCAGCATCTCCGCGATGAGGATCTTCGTGCCGACGCCGTCGGTCGAGACCGCCAGTCCCATGCCGTGCCCGATGTCCACCACGTTGGCGAAGTGCCCGATGGGCATCACGGAGCGGCCGAGGCCCGGCCGGAACTCGCCGGTGCGGTTTATCCAGCCGAGCATCCTCTTCAGCGCGCGACCCGCGCGGTCGATATCGACCCCGGCCTCGGCGTAGGTTGGGCTCTTGTCCATCGGAGGCACACCTCGCGGACCCGCAGTCCCGGTTTCGTCGGCTCTACGCTAAGCTGATTCCGGCCAAAGGTCAAGACGTTGCCGGGAGCGCGGACATCTTCAGCCTGTCCCTAAAGTCAGGGATTCCCCTGAGGGAATCGAGTGTGGTAGACTGGGAGAGTCGGGGGAGACTTGGGCGGGAGGGACGCGATGACCTCGGAGGCGGTGCTGCTGGAGGTTGCGGAGGCGGCGGGGGGTGT
>VGFC01000174.1 GCA_016869045.1 Armatimonadota bacterium | reverse complement strand
TGCGCACAACGAAGACCGGGCTGGTGAAGCTCGACGCCGCGGGCAACGAGGTCTGGACCGCCGACGTGCCGCTCGGGTACATCGCGGCAGCGCCGGTCGAGAGGGATGGCATCGTGTACTCGCTCTCAACGCTCGGAACGCTGTCGGCGGTCGAGGCGGGGACTGGTAAGGTGCTGTGGACCCTCAAGACGCTGCCGGGCTTCTACGCGCTGGCGGACCCGACGATCAGGGACGGCGTGGTCTACGTCGCCGGGATGGACGGCAGCGTGACGGCGGTCGGGTCGCGGTGAGGTGAGGCCCGATGAAGAACCAGTACTTCGGAGACAAGAACGACCTCTACAAGTTCGATCTGGTGCTCGAGCTGATGGAGCATGTGCCGGGGCTCAGCCAGTTCGTCTATGTGGCTATGCTGACGCCAGCGGACGATAGCGGTCACGGACACCTCTTCAGGGGCGATGCGGGTGGGCGAAGCGAGGAACTGCGGGCATGGCTCGCAGAACGGGTGGAGTGGGGGGAACGGGACGTGAACCATCTGGCTGCGTTCTTCGAGAGCAAGGCCTACCGCTACCGCCCGTTCATCGGGCACTTCACGGACGAGGGACGGGGGGCCTACTTCGCCCGCGTTCTGGAGGCGGACCTGAGGCGGTCGCTCATCCTGCTGGACCCCGACAACGGCCTGGAGACGAGGGCCATGCGGAGAGGTCTGCGAGCGAAGTACGTCCTCATGGCCGAGGTCAGGAACGTCTACGGGCGCATGGACGCATCGTCGCTACTGGTGATCTACCAGCACTTGCCGCGGGAGCAGCGCGACGTCTTCTTCGACGAGACCGCCCGGCGCCTACGGCAGGAAGCGGGCGTGGTGGGCTGCGGGTGCGTGTGCCCGGACAACCAGGTGTCCCTCTTCGTCGTCAGCAAGACGGCCTGGCGCAGCCGGGAGGTCGCGCGGGCCCTAACGACGTACGGAGGTCGCGTGCGAGTAACGCACTGCTGCCCGGCTCTGCTGTCCGCTTGAGGGGACGGCGAACAAGGGACAGTCCATGCGTCTCGATCCGGAAGGCGGGATCGAGACTTGGACAGTCCCGAACGATAGACCTCACTCACACGCGCATCACCTTCGCGCGGTGCAGCAGGAACAGGAAGAAGGGGCAGCCGAGGATGGAGGTGACGATTCCGATGGGGATCTCGATGGGGGCGGCGACGGTGCGGGCGACGATGTCGGCGGTCGCGAGGAGGAGGCCGCCGCCGAGGGCGGCGGCGGGCAGGAGCGTGCGGTGATCCGGCCCGGTCAGGAGGCGCATGAAGTGAGGGACGATGAGGCCGACGAAGCCGATCATGCCGCTGATCGCCACGCAGCAGGCGGCGAGGACGGATGACAGGCCGAGCAGGACGAGCTTGGTGCGCTCGACGTTCACCCCGAGGTGGTGGGCGGTCTCCTCACCCATCAGGAGCACGTTCAGCTCGCGGCTGAAGAGGTAGGTCAAGGCCAGACCGAGGAGCACCGGCCCCGCGAGCACCCAGACCGCGAGCCAGCCCCGATCCGCGACGCTGCCCATCAGCCAGAAGACGACGAGGCTCACGTCCTGCGCCTTGGCGACCATGAGCAGCAGCGAGCAGAGCGCGGAGGCGAGGGCGCTGATCGCAAGGCCCGTGAGCAGCAGCATGACGGTCTGCACGCGGCCGCCGCGGCGCGCGAGGACGTAGACGAGGACCGTAACTCCGGTGGCGCCGATGAAGGCGAGGCCGGTACGCGTCGTGAGGCCGAAGACCGTGAGGCCCGACCAGACCACGAAGCCGACGGTGGCCCCGAGCGCCGCGCCCGCTGAGACGCCGACGATGTACGGATCGGCCATTGGGTTCTGGAAGAAGGCCTGCATCACGACGCCCGCGACCGCCAGGCCGGCGCCGATGAGGAGCGCCAGCAGCAAGCGGGGCAGCCGGATGTTCCACACGATGGCCTGCGCGCCCCAGACCTCCCCTCCGGGTGACGGCGGCCCAGCGGTCAGCCCGGCGAGGGCGGCGCGCGGGGAGTAGCTGGCCGCGCCCGTACACAGGGACAGCACTCCGACGGCCGCCAGCGCGAGCAGGAGGATCAGCGCGACGGCTGCACCGCGCACTCTCATGCGGAGCCTCTTCTGGGCGAAATTAGGGACAGGCACCAATTTTGGACGTCGAAAATTGGTGCCTGTCCCTAATTTCGCCCTCCTAGCAGCGTGACGCGCGGGCGGCCGGAAGGCGTCTCCTGGTCCACGAGTACCTCGGCACCGTAGACTTCACGGATTCTCTGCGCGGTCACGACCTCGGATGGCGGGCCGTCGGCCGCGATGCGCCCCTCGTCGAGCAGCAGGAGGCGGTCGCAGTACACCGAGGCGAGGTTGAGGTCGTGCGAGACGCACACCACGGTGAGCCCCTCGTCGCGGTTCAGGCGGCGGAGCAACTCGAACACGTCGATCTGGTGGTTGAGGTCTAAGAAGGCGGTCGGTTCATCGAGGAGCAGCAGCTCGGGCTCCTGGGCCAGCGCGCGGGCGATGATGAGGCGCTGGGCTTCGCCGCCGGACAGCTCCGAGATGAGGCGGTCGCCAAGATCGCCGGTGTCGGTTCGCGCCATCGCACTCTCGATGGCGAGGCGGTCGTGGTCGGACTCGCCGTGCAGGCGGGAGATGTGCGGCGTGCGGCCCATCGCGACGATCTCGCGCGCCGTGAACTCGAAGGGCGCCGCGCTCGTCTGCGGGACGACGCCGACGCGCCGCGCGATCTCACGCCGATGCCCGCGGCGAACTGAGAGGCCGAGCAATGCGACGTGGCCGGTCTTCAGGGGCAACACGCCGGTCAGCGCGCGCAGGAGCGTGCTCTTGCCCGAGCCATTCGGGCCGAGCACGCCGACGAACGCGCCGTGCCGCACGGTGAGGTCCAGTGCGTGCAGCACGTCGCGCCCGTCGTAGCCGCAAGTGATGGAGCGCCCCTCGATGGCCGGCGCGTCACCGTCCGGCTGGTTCATCAGGCTTGCTCGCCTTCGGCGCTGTCGCCGCGCGCTGTACGGCCGCGGCGATCTTCACCACTCCGTCCACGATCCGAGGACCGGGCAGCGTGAGGAGGTCATCGTCGATCTCGAGCACGGCGCCTCGCTTCACGGCGGTCGTGCGTGACCAGGCATCCGACGCCCGCAGCGTCTTCAGCGCCGCGCCACGCTTCTCGCCCATGTAGCCGTAGGGGACCAGGATGACCTCCGGGTCCTTCTGCAGCATTCGCTCCAGCGAGTACTGCGGCCAGGCAATGTCCGCGTCACCCGCCGCGTTCTCGCCGCCGGCGAGGCGGATCAGGTCGTCGATGTGGTTGTCCGGCCCGGCCGCGTACAGCGGCTGGACCTGGACCGCACACAGCACGCGCGGATGGCGAGGGAGCTTGGCCGCCTGCGACTCGACCGCCTTCACACGCGCGCGCAGCTGTGCCACGGTCGCGTGCTCCTGTGAGGTATCGAGGATCATCTTCGCGAGCTCGTCCATCAGATCGAGCACGTCCTTGACGCTGATCGGGTCGTACGTCAGCGTGGGCACCCCTGCCTGACGGAGCGCCGTGACGGCCTCCTTCGACGTGCCCCTCATGCCGATCACGACGTCGGGACGCAGGGCGAGGACGCGCTCGACGCTGAAGCCAGTGTAGGCGCCAACCTTGGGGAGCTTCTTCGCCGCCGGCGGGAAGTCACAGTACTCCGTGACGCCGACGAGCCGGTCCCCCGCCCCGATGGCGAAGGCCATCTCGGTGATCGCGGGCGAGAGGGACACGATCCGCTTCGGCGGCGCGGGGAGGGTGACGGAATCCCCGAGGGCATCCGTGAAGCGTCGCGGCCAGGTTGACGCCTTGACGGGCGGAGGCGGGGCGCCGGACGTCTGCGTCCGGCACCCCGCGGCGCCCACAACCATCGTCAGCAGTGCCCCGACCAGCAGGAGGCGCGCTTCAGTTGAGATCATACGCACTGTCATCCTGAGACAGGTCTCCCAGAGACGAGTCGTTTGCGCTCACGTTCGCCTTCTTCGTGGCTGCCTTGGCGTGGCCGTCGCAGTAGCCCACGTTCGCCGCGCCGTTGTGGCGGAAGTGCACGTTGGGACCGACGAAGTTCGAGGGATCGTTGGGCGAGCGCAGGTAGTTGTTGCCGCCCAGGCCGACCGGGGCGAACGTGCTCCAGAACGCGCTGTCGGCCAGCAGCACGGTCTCACTGGGCGCCTGCACGTCGCCGAGGGAAGCCGGCACCGGTTGGGGCTCGAGCGGCCCGTGGCCGAGGTAGCTTGTGTTGTAGGCGTACCCGGTCACGGGTCGGCCCCAGGTCTGCAGGTTCTTCACGCTCGGGCACTGGTTGATCTGGGCGTTCTTCATGTACGGTCCGATCAGGCCCAGCGTCCAGGTGCCAGCGTTGTAGTCCACGCAGAAGTCCCAGGCATACTCCGGCGACCAGCCCGGCCCGTAGTAGTAGGCCACCGGCCACATCTCGTCATAGTCGCCGACGTACATCATGATTCCCAGGCTGATCTGCTTCACGTTGGAGAGGCAGCTTGTCTGGCGCGCCTTCTCGCGGGCCCGGGCAAAGACCGGGAAGAGGATCGCTGCGAGAATGGCGACGATGGCAATCACCACGAGCAACTCGATCAGCGTGAAGCCGCTGCGCTTGTCAGTCATTCGCGTCTGCATCGGATTCGGATGCCTCCGGTTGGTTGTCGTGTCTCGTGTTGTGCGGCGTGAACGTCCCCCAGAACCTAAACAGGCCGCCCGGCGGGCGGCCCATGAATGGAAAGAGACCCACCCCCCTCCCTCGAGGAGATGCTTCGGTCGAGGCTCGCGGGCCGGTCTCCTGGCTTCCGGATCGTCCTACTCCCCGCCCCTTCCCGGTCGGCCAAGGCCTTCCAGTGGGCGATACGCGGGTTTCGTCCCCGGTTACAGTTGCGGGGCAGCGACGGACTCACACCGTCTTCCCTGGCGGCCGATGGCCGCTGTACTCCGCAAGCCGAACCTATTCAGTTGTGCCCCGCACCTTAGCACACGGGGGCGGGGAGGGTCAAGACCGATTGAGCCGATGCCAGAGGCGGGAACCGGTGTCGTGCGTCTGACTCATCGATCGCCGATGACGTCTCTGCCGTCTCCCTGTACGATACCGGCGCGCGGGAGTGGCCAACATGGGACAAGCCGCTGAGGATCCCCGCAATCCGTCTGAGACAGGTCGCGACCACGCCGACGTGCTGCGCTCAGTTGGCGCCGCGCTGCTTGGTGTAGGCGTGGCGGCGGCGATGGCCTTCACCGTGCTTCACCTGCTGCACCCGGGCCCGTGGGGCCTGCTCGTGGGTGTTCCAGTCGTCTGCGCGCTCGTGCCCGGCCACGTCATCGGCTTGATCGACCGAAGGCGGCCCGCAGTCACTGCGACGGTAGCTGTCGTCGTCTTCTCGTTCGGCCTACTGGGCGCCTTGGGGGGCTACAGCGACCCTGATCCGGGCCCGTTCTGGTTGGCTGGGGTGGTCGCCTGGCTGGTGGCACTGCTCGGTGCCGCGTGGAGTCACAGAACGCGTCGTCCGATGGTGGGTGCGGCCCTGCTCTCGGGTCTCTACGTGACGGTGTCTGTGGTCCCGGAGGCCCTCGCCTGGCAGGCTTGCACCCGGTTCGTCCATACACGCATCGGCGATGTCCGGGCGTTCACGGCCGAAGAGGTCGTGCGGACGCCCGCCGGCCTGCTGTGGCAGTATGAACCGAGGGGTGGTATCTTCCAGGGGGTCGAACTGCGGGCCGGTTGGGCAGCGGCGCCCTCGTCCATTGGAAGCGGACGGTGTGACCTGGTGGTCACGATCCGCTCGCGGCAAGCCCACGCCAACATGGCCGCGATGGCCGACCAGATCACGGTCGGCTTCCGGCCCTCGATCCCGTCGCGCGTCCGCACGCGAGCCGAGGCGGAGGCCGCCCTGCGGGAGCTTGGGGTGCCCAAGCCACTCGAGCCGCTCACCAAGAGCATCGCGCAGACGTGGCGCGCCACATAGTACACGCAGGCAAGACCGAGCGGCAGAGCGCGGCACGAGGTGTGGGTGGGTCCCGACGGATCGGTCGGCGCCGCTCGGAGCATCGGGTGGCTCGACTGAGTCGCTTCCACCTACCGTCCGTGGACGCCCGCCAGGGAACGAGAGCTTCGGTTCGCGGTTCTTGCAGGTAGGGGCGTACGGAGCGTGGTTCGTGCGAGGGAGGGAACGACGTGTGGAAGCGTCTGTCGCGCGGTGGTCCTTCGGCTGTTGCGGGCGTGGTGGTGCTGCTGCTGGGCGGGCTGCTGTTGCGCTCTGGGGGGCCGCCGGGTGCGCCTGCTCAACGTGATGCGGGGCCGGAGTGGACGTACGAGGGTCCCGACGTGACCGCCGGCACCCAGCAGATCAAGGTGACCGCGAGGGGGAAGCGAGGCGAGAGGCCCGTCGGCGCCAAGCTGCGGGCTGCGCTGGACGTTCAGCTCCCGGGGCCGGAGGGCACGCTGCCGGTCATGGGAGCCGACGGCGACTGGGTCATCTACAACGCCGGGCCCGGCCAGTGGCTCATCCTGATCGAGGCCCAGGGCTACGCTCCGGCATGGGAGGCGGCGCGTCGCAGCGTGACGCTCGCGGCGGGAGAGAACCCCGAGCTGCAGTTCACGCTTCTCCGTGGCGGCACCGTGACCGGACGCCTGGTTGACGCGGACACCGGCAAGCCCATCGAGGGAGCTCGCCTCGGCCCGGGGTCGGCACGCAGCGATGCGGATGGCCGGTATGTCATCCAGCACTTCCCTCCCACCGAGGATCGTCCGGCCCGCGTTCGCGCCGGCGCAGAGGGGTACATCACCCAGTACGGCCCGGGGATTCACGTCGAGGACGAGCAGACGACCCAGGTTCCGGACATTGCGCTCCGACGAGGCGGCTGGATCGTGGGGCAAGTGACGATCCCGGAGGAGGCCCGGCAGTGGCCCACGATCCGCGTCCGTGTAGAGGTCGTTCGGCCCCCCGACTGGCCCGACGAAATGGATGACGTGTGCTACGTGGCGATGGAGGATGGTGCCTTCCGGTTGGGGCCGCTTCCGGCGGGGGTCTATGGCATCAAGGCTGAGCTGACAGCGGGGAAGGGGAAGCCCGTGGGCCAGTCGTGGCGCGGGACGGTCGAGGGCGTGTCGGTGCGGGTCGGCGATGAGACGACAGGCGTCGCCGTTCCAGTGCAGAAGGTGACGTCGGACTGAGTGCCCACCCGGAGACCTGGGCCTCAACAAGGGAATGGGACGGAGGCTATCATCCACTCGTGCCCCGGCATGGGCACGAATGAGTGGTAGCCTCCGTCCTGTTTTCCGCAAGGCCCGGCAGGGCGGGGCGCAGCACGGTCGCCACGGGCTCGAAGGTGCGGCGATGGATCGGGCAGGGGCCAAGGCGGTGGATGGCCTCGCAGTGGGAGGCGGTGCCATAGCCCATGTGGTCGGCGAAGCCGTAGCCTGGGTAGAGCGCGTCGAGGTCGCACATGAGGGCGTCGCGCGTGACCTTGGCGACGATGGAGGCTGCGGCGATGAGGTAACTGTCGCGGTCGCCCTTCACGAGGCAACGGTGCCTGACCGGCATGCCTGCCACAGGCCGCCCATCGATCAGGGCGAAGTCCGGCGGGGGATCGAGGCCCGCGAGCGCCGCCGCCATGGCCTGATGGGTGGCGCGGAGGATGTTCACGCGGTCCACGATTGGCGCGTCGATCACGCCGATGCCCACGGCGACGGCGTGGACGCGGATCAGTCGGTAGAGGGCGCGCCGCTGGGCGGCGTCCAGACGCTTGGAGTCGCGAATGCCAGGCAGCTCCGTGTCGGCAGGGAGGACGACGGCCGCGGCTACGACCGGACCGGCCAAGGCACCGCGGCCGGCCTCATCCACGCCCGCGACCGTGCGGTAGCCCTCGCGCAGGTAGAGATGCTCGAGACGCCACAGGTCGCCGGGGGCGTTGGGCACGGGAGAGCGACGTCCTGCTCCGCGGGCCATCGGGGCCCACCTAGTGGAGGATTCGGATGCGGTGAGGGGGCCAGAAGATGAGCCACGCCTTGCCGAGCAGGCGCTCGCGCGAGACGTAGGGCGCGTTGATCTCGGAGGGACCGAAGGTCGGCAGCTCCCATCGCGTGCTGTCGTTGCTGTTGTTGCGGTTGTCCCCCATCACCACGAACTGGTCGGGCGGCATGCGCAACTCGGTGCGTCCGTCCCCCGGCCAGGGGATGGCCTTCGGCCACTCGATGTACGGTTCATCCTGCGGTTGACCGTCGCGGTAGAGCAGCGAGTCGTAGACGCGGATGCGGTCGCCCGGGGTCCCCACCAGCCGCTTGATGAAGTCCTTCTGCTCGTTGAGGTCGGGGTTCTCCATGGGGTTGCTGTAGTACGCAGACTTGGGCGCCCGGAAGACCACGATGTCGCCGGGCTTGGGCGGTTGGAAGCGGTACCAGCAACGCAGGACGATGATGCGGTCCTTCTCCTGGAGCGTGGGCAGCATCGAGCCGCTAGGGATGAAGAAGGTCTGCAGCACGAACGGCCGCACGACACAGAAGACGACCAGGATCGCGATGAGGAGGCTGTCGTCCAACTCCAGCAGCGAGCTACGCCAGCGACCGAGGCCGGGCGCGCGAGGCAGGACCATCCGCAGGACCACGGCCAGCCCGATCAGCAGGACGATCTGCCAGGGTCTGTCGAAGGCCACGGCTCTCCACCTCCCGTCAGGCGACCCGCGTCTGGTCAGACGCCGGATCAGCAGGCGTTCCGTCTATCGGAGGATCCTCGCTCGGCTCCACGGCCAGAAGACCAGCCAGGCCCTGCCCAGGAGGGCGTCCCTCGCGACGAAGGGGGCATGGACCTCGGACTGGCCCAGCGTGGGCAGCAGCCATCGGTGGCTGTCGTTGCTGTTGTTGCGGTTGTCGCCGAAGACGACCTCCTGGCCGGGCGGCACCAGCACGTCGTTGGCCGGATCGAGGGGCCAGGCATAGATCGGCGGGTCCTGCAGATAGGGCTCCTGAACCGGCTTGCCGTTGCGGGACAGCATGTAGTCGGCCACGCGCAGGCGGTCGCCCGGACACCCTACCAGACGCTTGATGAAGTCCTTCTGTTCGCTCAGGTCCCGGTTCTCTTCCGGGTTGCTGTAGTAGGCCGCCTTGGGGGCCCGGAAGACCACGATGTCGCCAGGTTCGGGATCCCTGACGTCGTACCAGAACTTCAGGACGAGAATCCGGTCCTTCTGGCGGAGCGTCGGCTCCATCGACCCGCTGGGGATGTAGAAGGCCTGGATGACGAACGGTCGCAGCAGGCAGAAGACGACGAGGATCGCGATGAGCAGGCTGTCATCCAGCTCCAACAACCAGGCCCTGAACCGCCTCTGGCCCGGGAGGCGCGGGATCAGCACCCGCAGAACCACCACCAGGCCGATCAGACCCACCACCTGCCACGACCGGTCGAAGCCGATCACGCCGTCCCCCTGTCGCTAGGGCGGGAGTTCGTGTCGAAATTAGGGACAGGCACCAATTTTGGACGTCGAAAATTGGTGCCTGTCCCTAATTTCGACGCACTACTCCCCCTTGTGCCGGGCGGCCTTCACCCGCGCCCGCTTGCCCACACGGCCCCGCAGGTAGTAGAGCTTAGCCCGACGGACGCGACCGCGGCGCGTGACCTCGATCTTGTCGATGTGCGGGGAGTTCAGCAGGAACGTGCGCTCCACGCCGACCTGGCCGCTGGCCCGACGCAGGGTGAAGGTCTCGTCCAGGCCCGTTCCCTTACGCGCGATGCAGATGCCCTCGAAGGCCTGGACTCTCGCCTCGGTGCTCTTGGCGCCGGTGCTCTTGTCGGCCTTGCGCGTCTTCATCTCATCGACGAGGCGGAGGTGGACCTTGAGCGTGTCGCCCGGCCTGAACTCAGGGACCGTCTCCGGGTCCCGCATCTGCTTGCTCTGAATCTCGCGGACTAGCGGGTGCATGGCTCGTTCCTCTCAACGGCGATGTTCTGGTGTAACAGGATGGACAGGATGCAACAGGATACGGCATTGGCCGCCGTCATCCTGACCATCCTGTTAGTCAGTGCCTCGCCCGTTCCTCAGTTCCGCGAGAAACGCGAGGTCCTCTTCATCGAGATCGGCGTTCGCCAGCAGGTCCGGGCGTCGTTCCCATGTGCGGCGGATCGACTCCTGACGCCGCCAGCGGCGGATCTCCTCGTGGTGTCCGCCCAGGAGCACTTCCGGCACGTCAAGGCCCCGGTACGAACGGGGCCGGGTGTAGTGCGGGTGCTCCAACAGCCCGTCAACGAACGACTCTTCATCAGCCGAGGTGACCGATCCCAGCACGTCCGGCTGCAGGCGGGCCACCGCATCGGTCAGCACAAGCGCCGGCAGTTCGCCCCCGGTCAGCAGGTAGTCCCCGATCGAGATCTCGTCGGTGATCACCAGCTGACGCGCTCGCTCGTCCAATCCCTCGTAGTGCCCGCTCACCAGGATGAGTGCGTCCTCAGCCGCCAGCTCCTCGACCAGGGCCTGCGTCAGCGCACGCCCCTGGGGCGTCAGGTAGACCGCGCGCTTCGCGCCGGATTGCTCGCGGATGGCCTCGACGGCCTCGCAGACGGGCTCGGGCTTCATCACCATGCCCGCGCTGCCGCCGAACGGGTAATCGTCCGTGCTGCGATGCCGATCCCGCGTCCAGTTGCGGAGGTCGTGGACCTCGACCGTGAGCGCCCCGCGCTCCCGGGCGCGGCCGATGATGCTGAAGTCCAGCATCGACCGAACGGGCTCCGGGAAGATCGTCACGATGTCGATACGCATGGCAACGACGAGGAGTGAGGGGAGAGGAGTGAGGAGTGAGAGACGACGGGCGCGGCCGCGCTCCCGCCCCCGGCTCCTCGCCGTCCTGCCGTACTCTCGCCTCTCACTCCTCTCCCCTCACTCCTCGCCTCCCAGCAGTCCCGGTACGGCCTCGATCACCACCCTGCGGCCGGGGAGGTCGATCTCCTTGATAACCTCCGCGGTCGCGGGCAGGAGGCACTCGCTCGTGACGTATACGTCGTTGGCGCCGGTGCGCAGGACTTCCTCGACGACCCCCAGGTCCCGGCCGTCGGTGGTGACCACCTGCAGGCCGACGATCTGCCACTCGTAGTACTCGCCCTCCGCGAGCCGAGGGGACTCCTCGGGTCTGACCAGGAGGTGAGCGCCGACGAGGGCCTCGGCGGCCGTGCGGTCGGCGAACCCCTCGAAGGCGAGCAAGTCGACGCCCTTGCCCTCGTAGGGGCGATAGCCGGTGACGCGTGCGGAGAGGTGTCTGCCGCCGCGCAGGACCAGGGTCACCGTCTCCAGCTCGCCCAGGCGTCCGGGCCGCTCCCCCGTCGGGAGCACCTTCACCTCACCCCGCACGCCGTGGGTGCCGGTGACCGTTCCAACGACCACCCACTCCCCCGGCGGAAGGGGCGCCTCACGGGGTCTCGATTCGGCCGAGGACATCGGAGTCCGCGTCCTCCTCCGCCTCGGCGGAAGCGATCGCATCCTGCAGGCGCATGGAGAGCTCACCCGGCGACAGCACGCGGATGGCCTTCACGATGTCGTCCTCCACGACCACCTCGGTGCCGCCCAGCAGCACCGCGAGGTTGTCGCCCTCGTTGACCTCGACGACGCCCTCGATGGTGCCGCGCACGACCTCGTCGCCCATCTCCCACTTGCCGACTGCTTCGCGCCGCGCCAGGAGCCCCTCGCGGACCTCCTGCTGGCGCTTCTTCTCGGTCTCCACCTGCGTGCGCAAGGCCATGGCACGCTGCAGATCGGTCCGCTGCAGGTCGGTGATGTACCGCCGCCCGGCGGTGTCGAGCTCCTCGATGCGACGGGCGATCTCGTCGGCCGCCTCCTGCAACTCGGCGGTCACCTCAGCCTTTAGTCGCTCCGTCACAACCGCCTTGAGCAGGACGCTTCGCTTGATGGTTACAGACGCCATGTTAGGGTCCGCCTCTCACGGGCCGCGCCCGCCCTCCGGGGGCAGGCGCGGCGCAGCATGGGTTGAGGGTCGAATGACAAACGTCGCGGCGCGACGCGCGGCCTACGAGATGATCTCGACCGTGGCCCGCTGGCGCGTCTTCAGCCCCGCGGCCTTGGCGACGACCCGCAGGGCGTTGGCGATCCGGCCGCGACGCCCGATCACCTTGCCGAGGTCGGAGGGCGCCACATGCACCTGATAGACCACGTAGCCCTGGTCGTCCGCCGGCTCGATACGCACCGCGGAGGGATCGTCTACCAACTCCCGCACGAGGTACTCGATGAGTTCCTGCATGGTCGGTGGTCCCTTCGGTCCGCAAGGGCTGTGGGTTCGGCGTTGCGTTGTGGGAGGGGCTTCAGCCCCGACCGTTCGGGGTTGAGGCCCCTCCCACAACTGCAACGTCAGGCCACTTCCGCGCTCTCAGCGGCCGAGTCGGCGGCCTTCGGCTTCTTCCCGCGGACTTCCGCGTACTTCGCCCAGATGCCCGCCTTGCGGAGCAGCGAGCGAACGGTGTCCGTCGGCTGCGCTCCGGTCAAGAGCCAATGCAGGGCACGGTCCGGCTCCGGGAAGACCGGCCTCGGGTCGGTCTTCCGGGGGTCGTAGTGCCCCAGAATCTCAACGGCCTCGCCATCGCGAGGCTTCGCGCCGTGCATGACGACGATCCGGTAATGAGGGTTCTTCTTTGCCCCCACACGCTTCAACCTGATTCGCGCTGCCAAGCTTCTGATCTCCCTTCAGGCGAACGACTCGTTTCGGGTTCCCGGTTTCGAGTTGCGGCGCTAGAATGGGCGCCTCGTCTTGACCTTCTTCTGGCGACCCATGAGTAGGTCGCCGAGTTGCAGCGGCTGGCCTTTGGCCACGCCGCGCATCATCTCGCGCAGCTCTTTCCACTGCTTGATGACGATGTTGACTTCCTGCACGCTGCGCCCGCTGCCGCGGGCGATGCGCCGCCGACGGCTCCCATTGAGGATGTCGGGATCACGGCGCTCGTTCGCGGTCATCGAGCAGATCACGGCATCCACCAAGTCCAGCTCCGCCTCGCCTTCCTCCGCCGTCGGGATCACGCCCGGCATGTTCTCCGCGCCGGGGATCATCTTCAGGATCTGGTCGATCGGGCCCATCTTGCGCACGTTGCGCAGGTGCTGGCGGAAGTCCTCGAGGTCGAACTCGTCCTCCAGGAGCTTGCGCTGCACCTCGGCGGCCTGGTCGGCATCGAGCGTCTGCTGCGCGCGCTCGATGAGCGTCAGGATGTCGCCCTGGCCCAGGATGCGCTGAGCCATGCGGTCCGGGTGGAAGACATCCAGCCCATCCAGATGCTCGCTCGTACCGACGAACTTGATCGGCTTGCCCGTGACCTCGCGGACGCTGAGCGCCGCGCCGCCGCGGGCATCGCTGTCGAGCTTCGTCAGGACGACCCCGTCGATGTCGAGACGCTGACTGAAGGCCTCCGCGACGTTGACCGCGTCCTGGCCGGTCATCGCATCGACGACCAGTAACGTCTCGACCTCCTCAAACGCCCCCTCAATCGCCGCCGCCTCATCCATCATCGCCTCGTCGATGTGCAGGCGACCCGCGGTGTCGATGATGACGAGGTCGTGCGCGGCGGATCGCGCGTGGCTCACGGCGGCCTTCGCGATGTCCACCGGGTTGTTCTGGCCCATCTGGAAGACATCCACGCCCGCCTGCTCGCCGACGATCTGCAGTTGCTGAATGGCGGCGGGGCGGTAGATGTCCGTGGCGGCGAGCAGCGGCTTCAGCCCGTCCCGCTTGGCCCGGCGGCCGAGCTTGCCGGCCATCGTCGTCTTGCCGGAGCCCTGCAGCCCGCAGAGCAGGACGATGGTGGGCCGCTGCTTGGCCAGCTTGATCGGGACAGCCTTCTCGCCCAGCAGGTGCAGCAGCTCATCGTGCGTGATCTTGAAGAGCTGCTGCGCCGGGTTGAGGCCCTTGAGCACGTCGGCGCCGAGGGCCTGATCGCGGACCCGGCGCTCGAACGTCTTCACGACCTGGTAGTTCACATCCGCGTCGAGCAGGGCCGTACGGATTTCCTTCAGCCCCCGCCGCAAGTCGGCCTCCCCTACCCGGCCCTTGCTGCCCAGCCTCCGGAACGCGTCCTTCAGGTTCTCCGTCAGGCTCTCGAACATCGGCTGCCGTGAAGACGTGCTACCCCGCTGGAGGCGATCGCCCCCCCAAGACAACACAGGTCGCGCCGGCCTCGCAGGTGGTCGGCCGCCGCGTTGAGCCACCACTATACGCTGCGAATGGGCAGCTTGTCAACCAGAGCGGGCGGGAAGGGCAGGGTCATTGCATAGTCTTGTTTCGGGGGAGGGAGTTGCTGTAGAGTGCTGCCAACCCGGCCGTTCAGGAGGCAGCAGACATGACAGCACGAGCGGGGCGGGAGAGCTTGTTGGAGGCGTTGCGGT
>VGFC01000173.1 GCA_016869045.1 Armatimonadota bacterium | reverse complement strand
CCCGGACATCCGGGGCCGGACCGCGACCGTGGACGTCAACGTGGACTTCAACATCGACCGCAACGGCCAGGTGGCCACCGTCAAGCCCTTCGTCGTCCACACGGACTGGGTAAGAGAGCGGAAGGGCTGGAGGATCATCCGCGCCGAAGGCTACATGGAGGCCGAGGGAGCGTACGGGGAGGGAGGGCTGTAGGGCGGGGACCGCGGTCTGATGTTCGGGGTTCAGGGCCTGGGCTTGCCGGTCTGGAGGTTGGGAGGCTCCAACGTCAGGAGGTTGGAACGTTGGGAGGTTGCGGCACCAAGGACGGGGTGCCCAAGGGATCGGTGGAGGTGACGCTATGATCGCCAACGAGCAGGAACTGGAAGTAGCACTCGGCAACCTGCGCGCGTGCGAGGACGCGCTGGAGCAGCTACGCGCGGAACTCCAACGCTCGAACCCCGCGCTGCTCTCCGTGGTGTCGGCAAGCTACGTGAGTCGGATGCAGGCGCTGCAGAGCGACATCGCCGCGTATCTGGAGGAACACCCGGCAGAGCAGCGTGTCAGGGCCTGAGGAGGTCGCCGGCGGATCAGGGAGCTGAGCGATCTACGTCCGGTGGCGTCGGGCAAGGAGGGGTAGCCTCCCGGCTGGCGCTCACGGCAAATCGCGGTTGACAGACGTGCCCCTGGTGGGGTACAGTCTTATATCGGGACGTTGACCAGAGCCCGATGTGGGACGTAACTGCGGCTCAAGCGAACTCCCCCTCCGCTTGGGCCTTTTTCGTGCCTGCCGAAAGAGGAGGATCCCAATGAGCAACACGGTGGTTGTCGGACTGCAGTGGGGAGACGAGGGCAAGGGCAAGGTCACGGATCTGCTTGCCCAGCGAGCGGATGTCGTGGTCCGCTACCAGGGGGGCAACAACGCCGGGCACACGGTGGTCGTGGGCGGCCAGACGCTGAAGCTCCATCTGATCCCGTCGGGGGTCTTGCACCCGGGCGTGCTGTGCCTGATGGGGGACGGGATGGTGGTCGATCCGCTGGTGCTGTGCCGGGAGATCGACGACCTGGAGGCGAACGGCATCTCGACGGCGGAGCTGCGGATCAGCGGCAACGCGCATGTCATCATGCCGTACCACATCCGCATGGATGAGGCGCAGGAGCGCGCGCGCGGCGCCGCCAAGATCGGGACCACGCAGCGGGGGATCGGGCCGGCGTACTGCGACAAGACGGCGAGGCTGCCGCACAGCATCCGCGTGTGGGACCTGCTGGACCGCGAGCGGCTGACCGAGCGCGCGCAGGCGCAGCTGGAGCTGAAGAACCAGTGCTTCCGGCATCTCTTCGACGCCGAGCCGATGACGCTGGAGGAGGTCATCGAGCCGGTGCTGGCGGTCGTGCCGCGGATCGCCGACCGCGTGGTGGACGGGCGGGCGCTGCTGTACCGGAAGCTGGACGAGGGCGCGGACATCCTGTTCGAGGGCGCGCAGGGCACGTTCCTGGACCTCGACCACGGCACGTACCCGCACGTCACCTCGTCGCACCCGATCTCGGCGGGGGCGTGTGTGAGTGCGGGGCTGGGGCCGGGCGCGATTGACTGCGTGATCGGCGTGGCGAAGGCCTACACGACGCGCGTGGGGGCCGGCGTATTCGTCACCGAGCAGGACAACGAATACGGCAACACGATCCGCGAGCGCGGGCACGAGTACGGCACCACGACGGGCCGCCCGCGGCGGTGCGGCTGGCTGGACTGCGTCGTCCTGCGCACCGCGGCGCGGATCAACGGGACGCACGCGATCGCGCTGACGCTGCTGGATGTGCTCGATACCTTCGCGAGCGTGCCGGTGTGTGTTGCCTACGACCTGGACGGCGAGCGCCTCGAGTATGTGCCGAGCAACCAGGAGGACCTCGGACGGTGCCGCCCCGTGTACGAGGAGTTGGCGGGTTGGCAGCAGCCGATCGGCGCGTGTCGGACGTGGGAGGAGCTGCCCGACAACGCGCGGCGCTACATCGACCGGGTGGGGGGGCTGGCGGGGGTCCCGGTGGGGTTGGTGGGGGTCGGCGCGGACCGGGATCAGACGATCAGCCTGCCGGCCTTCGAGCGAGCCCGCGGGCGCTAGCAGGACGAAAATCGGTGCGCAGGGAAGTGCCACGAGCCCGGGAGCCATCCCGGGCTCGATTGTTGGCGGGAGGACTGCCGCATGGCCACGCTTGAGATTCGCGGCGCCACGCTGCTCACGATGGCGGAGGACGCCGAGCCGACCCCGGACGGCCTGATCGCGGTGGACGATGGTCTCATCACCTACGCCGGCGCGTCGGCTGGGTATGTGCGGCGATCGGAGCCCGATGAGATCCTCGAGGCCGGCGGCTGCGTGGCGCTTCCGGGGCTGGTGAACGCGCACACGCACTGTGCGATGACGCTGCTGCGCGGCTTCGCGGACGACATGGATCTGAAGCCGTGGCTGGAGGAGATGGTCTGGCCGACCGAGATGAAGCTCACCGAGGAGGACGTGTACTGGGGCGTGATGCTGGGCTCTGTTGAGATGCTGCGGGCGGGGGTGACGTGCTTCAACGACATGTACCACCACGCCGAGGCGGGCACTCGGGCGGCGATTGACGCGGGGATTCGCGCGTGTCCGTCGGGCGTGCTGCTTGGGTTCCTGCCGACCGCCGAGGCAATGCTGGCGAGGGCGCTGGAGTTCACGGCCGGGCTGGCGAAGCAGGCTCACCCGCGCATCCATCCGATGCTGGGCCCCCATGCGCCGTACACGTGTCCCGACCACCTGCTGAGGCGGGTTGTGGAGGGGGCGGCTGCGCAGGGCATTGCGATCCACATCCACGTAGCGGAGACGAAGCACGAGGTCGATGAGTCGATCGCCGAGCACGGCTGCACACCCGTCGAGCGTCTGGATCGGCTGGGCCTGTTCGAGGTGCCGGTGAACGCGGCACACTGCGTGTGGCTCTCGGACCAAGACATCGAGCTCCTCGCCGAGCGGCGCGTCGGTGTCGTGCACTGCCCAGGCAGCAACATGAAACTGGCGTCAGGCGTGTGCCCCGTGCCGAAGCTGCTGGCGCGCGGCGTGATCGTCGGGCTGGGGACGGATGGGGCGGCCTCCAACAACAACCTCGACCTCCTGGAGGAAGCGCGCCTGGCGGCGTTGGTTCACAAGCTGCATGACCTCGACCCGAAGGTGCTCAACGCCCCGCAGGCGCTCGCTCTCGCAACGCGGGGCTCGGCGCAGGCGCTAGGGCTCGGCGGCATGATCGGGACGCTGGAGGTGGGCAAGCGGGCCGATGTGGCGATCGTCGATCTGTCCGCGCCACACCTCGCGCCGGGGCACCACGTCGTCTCGGACCTCGTGTATGCGGCGCGCGCGTCTGATGTGGTGCATACGGTCGTGGACGGCGTCGTGGTGATGCGCGACCGCAAGATGACCCACGTAGACGAGGAGGAGATCATCCGCGAAGTGCGCGAGCGCGGGCGGCGGCTTGCGGGCCCGTAGTCTCGCTTTGCATCCCGTTGTCAGCATCGTAAGGCAGACGCGCAGGCACTTGCCCCTCGGGTTGTGGTAGAGGATCAGTGGCTCTGCCGACGCAGGGCGGAACCCAACCCGCAGCAGGTGGCAACCGAATGGCCCACGTCGCAGTCGATGAACTGGAGGCTCAGGCCCTCCGCACGTCGTTGGGGTATGCAGCAATGACCCGTGACCAGTCCATCTCCGAGGAGGAGGGCGGCCTTGCCAGCGTGCCGCCAAGCGCGACCGTGCCCGCTCGGGCGGCCTTCGCGTTGGGGACGCTGTACTTGCTGCTGCTGCTGATCGCCTCCCGCCTGCCGGCGCCCGGCGGCGCGTGGGCGACGATCATCGCGGTCGTGGTGTTCGTGTACTTCCCACTGGCGGTCATCTACCACGGGGTCCGCATTCCGCTGGGGCCGGCCATGGAACTCCTCTCCGGCGTCATCTCTCTGGGCGTCTGGCTGGGCATCGCGGGGATCGAAGTGCGGTCCGACGTCGCCCTCACGGGGCCCGCGCGGTGTGTGGCGCTGCTGGGTGCGTGCCTCTTCTTCGGGATGCTCGCCTCGCGCGTGGTGCGCGACCGCAACCTGCTGGTGCCCGCCTGCATCATCGCGGCTCTGGCGGACCTCGTGTCCGTCGGCTGGGGCTTCACGAGCCACGCGCTGAAGCAGACGCCGGCCCTCGTGGCCAAGCTCTCGGTGGCAGTGCCCGCTCTCGCGCCGCAGGCTGCCGCCTCCTCCGCGAAGTACCCGATCCTGGCGACCATGGGTGTAGGTGACCTGTTCTTCATCGCCCTGTTCTTCGCGGCCGCCGCACGGTTCGGGCTGCCGCTCCGGCGAACGTTCTGCTTCGTCTTCCCGCTGGTTGCCCTCGCCATGGGGCTGACCATCACGGGCGTGCTCCCGTGGCAGGGGGTGCCTGGGCTCCCCTTCATCGCGCTGGGCTTCCTGGCCGCCAATGTGCACAGCTTCCGCTTCTCACGGCAGGAGTGGCGAGCGATGGGCGTCGTCTCAGTGGTGCTGCTCCTGATGGCGGCTGGCCTGCTCATCTGGTGGCGGCTGATCGCCTGAGCGTGACCTTCACACCCAACGGTGCAACCCATGAACCGCGTCGAAGAGATCGAGGCGAAGACCGAGCGCGTCCGCCGCTTCATGGAGGAGCGGGGGCTGTGCGCGGTGGCGCTGGGCACGCAGGCGAGCTTCGCCTGGATCACGGCGGGAGGCGATAACCACGTCGGCCTGGGGAGCGAGGGGGGCGTGGCCACGGTCGTGATCACGCCCACGGGGCGGCACGTGGTCACGAACGCCATCGAGGGCCCGCGAATCGAGGACGAGGAGATCGGCGGGCTGGGGTTTGAGCTGCACGTGCATCCGTGGCACAGTGAGGGGCCCGAGACGACCATCGCGCGCTTGGCCGAGGGGGGAGCCGTCGCTGCTGACGGCGCTCTGCCGGGCGCGCAGAACCTCGCTTCGGCCATCGCCCGCCTGCGCTGGCAGCTCCTGCCGCCGGAAGTCGAACGCTACCGCGAAGTGGGACGAACATGCGCGGTCATCCTGGATGAACTCGCGCATGAGCTGTCGCCGGGCATGACGGAGCTGGCTGTCGCGGGCGCGATGCAGGCCCGCTGCTTCGCGCAGGGCCTGCTGCCCACCGTCTGCCTCATTGCGGCCGATGAGCGCGCGTACCGCTACCGCCACCCCATCCCCACCGGGAAGCGCATCGGGAAGCTCGTGATGCTCGTGATCGGCGCGCGGAAGTGGGGGCTGGGAATCAGCGCCACACGGGTCGTGCACTTCGGACCCGTGCCCGACGAACTCGCGCGGAAACACGAGGCGGTCTGCGCAGTGGAC
Source organism: Armatimonadota bacterium (assembly GCA_016869045.1). Classification (GTDB taxonomy): domain Bacteria; phylum Armatimonadota; class Zipacnadia; order Zipacnadales; family VGFC01; genus VGFC01. Next base: position 9,117 of record VGFC01000173.1, on the reverse strand, counting down.
GCGTGCTTCATCCTGGGGAGTCGGCCCGGTGCGAGGGTGAGCGACCTCTTCAGCGCTGCGTGCGAGGAGTACGCACGACAAGGCTTCCCGGACGAATGGCAGTTGCATCACCAGGGCGGCGCCACGGGCTACGCGGCTCGCGACTACAAGGCGACCCCGACGAGCGACGAGGTCATCCTCGAGACCCAGGCCTTTGCCTGGAACCCCTCGATCTCCGGGACGAAGTCGGAGGACACCATCATCGCCACGTCCTCTGGACCGGAGGTCCTAAGCAGCAGCCCTGAGTGGCCGATGAGGACCGCGACCTACGGCACGGGAAGCGTGGACAGGCCCGCGATTCTGGAGCGGTGAAGCTTGGGGTAGGTTGTGCCGCGTCAGGCGGGCGTCGGTGTGGTGCGGAGGCCGAGGATGTCGGCCAGGTTGGCCTGCGCGTCCACGACCGGCTCAATGTGGCCCTCGGCCGACGTGAACAGCGTCGTGACCCCCGGGCCGTGGCCCGCGCCGACGCAGGCGCCGTGGGAGATGATGCCCACCGAGATGGCGCCCGTGCGGTAGACGCGGCCGTAGCTGTGGTCCGCGTCAGTGATCGCCGCGAGATCCCCGAGACGCAGGCCTTCCAGCCCGTGCTGCTGCACCATCTGCGCGTCGAAGAGCTGGATGTCATAGTCGCCCCGGTGAGTGTCCTGCGCGCCCAGCCCGCTGCCCATCATGGCAGCGGGAACCACGTGAGCCACCGGCACGCGGAGCGAGCCGTCCGTCAGCTCCAGCCCCAGGCGCTGCAGGAGGTCGGGATCGAGGTTCTGCACGCGCACCTGCGGCGCGTCCGGCAGCTCCAGGCCCAGACCCCAGGACTCGACCTGGATCACCTCTCCGTACTTCAGCTTGCGCAGCACGTCCTCGGGGAAGTCGATCATCACGTGCTCGATGCCGCCATGCTTGCCGGTCACGACGCCGACCGCGCCCTTGGCGTCACCATCCAACACCGCCGCCTGATTGCCTACGCAGGCGTAGAGGTTCAGTGCCCCGTTGCGGTCGTTATCGCTGTTCTTCAGACTCACCGCCGGCTCCAGATGGTCCGCCGCCCACCCCAGGCACGGATCCCCAACCCGAACGTTGTAGGTGATTCCGCCCAGCCCAGGAACGATGTGCAGGGAGCCATCCGGGCCGACGCGATACGGCTGGCCACCGACCCTCGGGTGGTCGGGCTCGCCGACGACGGGCTGGCGGATGAGACGGTCAGCGTTCGTGCGTAGCATCGCTCAGTGGTCTCCTGAGTGGTTGGGTTGGTTGCGGCTCTGGTGCTCCGCAGGCACGAACGACCACGGTGCGGCTCTGGTGTCGTTCGCCGAGGGATGTGGAACAGCCTTCCTGGAGGCGAAGGAGGGCAGGCTTCACGGTGAGCGGGCCGACGTTGGCTCCCCTTGATCTGCGGTACGTCGCGGGCGCAAGTTTGTGCAGGATCAAGAAGGAATCTTGCACTCATCCCTCGAAATCGGCTATGGTAGGTTGCCTGGCTGGCACCAACAGCGAGCTGTGAGTCATGTCGTGGGCGTGACGCCATTCGGCGCGCGCGTGCTATCGCGCGTCAGCGGCATACCCGTGGGCGCGGGTGGACGGCGCGCATGTCGGGACGGGCACTCAACAAGGCGAGAGGTTCCCGGTCTGGGCCGAACGCCTGGGGCGAAAAGGAGACGGCTCCTTGCACCTGAAGAGGCTCGAACTGTCCGGCTTCAAGACCTTCGCAGACAAGACCGAGTTGCACTTCACGCCCGGCATGACGTGCATCGTCGGCCCGAACGGCGTGGGCAAGAGCAACATCGCCGACGCCATCATGTGGGGGTTGGGGGAGCAAAGCCGGAAGGCGCTGCGTAGCGCAACCTCACAGGACGTCATCTTCGCGGGCTCGGGTGAACGCTCACCGCTGAGCTTCGCGGAGTCCTCGCTCACGATCGACAACAGCGACCGCCATCTGCCCATAGACTTCAGCGAGGTGACGGTGACGCGCCGGCTGTTCCGCTCGGGGGAGACGGAGTATTACATCAACAAGTCCCGGTGTCGGTTGCGCGACATCCAGGAGCTGTTCATCGACACCGGCATTGGCACGAACACCTACTCCATCGTCACGCAAGGCGAGATCGACACGATTCTGAGCATCCGGGCGGAGGATCGGCGGTTGATGCTGGAGAGCGTCGCCGGCATCGGTCAGTACCGACTCCGGCGCGATGAGAGCACCCGGAAGCTGGCGGCGACGCAAGCGAACATCACGCGCCTCAGCGACATCGTGCACGAACTCAGCAGCCAGCGGAAAGAGCTGGAGAAGCCTGCGCTGCTCGCCAAGGAATACAACGCGCTGGCGGGGGAGTTGGCAGAGCTGGAGCTGGAGGTGCTGATCTGCCAGCATCGGCGCCATCGGCGGCGGATCGGCGGGCTGATGCACGAGCGGGACCTCGCGGCGCGCGACGCAACGTCCGTCGAGCACCAGCTGCAGAACATCAACGCCGAGCAGGCGAAGTTCCGCCAGGAGGTGCGCGAGGCGGAGCGCACGCTCGGCGAGACGACCGATCGCGCGACGACCGCGCTGGGTGAAGCCGAACGGGCGCGCGGGGATGCGAAGCTGGCGGAGGAGCGCCTGCGGTCGGCGGAAGACCGTCGCGAGACGTGGCGGGAGCAGATCGAGGTCGCCACGGCTCGGCGGGTACGTTTCGCGGAGCAGGCCGAGCGGGCGCGGATTGCGCTGGAGGAGCTGCAGAAGTCCTCGGCAGCAAGGGAAGCCAAACTCGCCGAGGATCGGGCGACGTACGAGGAACAACGCAGCCAGGCGGCGACGGCGCGCGAGGAAGCCGAGAGACGACGCGCCGACCTCTCGCGCATGGGTGAGGACGCGGCCCGCCTGGAGAATGAGGCGCAGGCGCTGGCGAGCCTGGAGACCGACATCGCCGAGCGGCAGCGGCGCCTCTTGAGCCAGCGCCAGGCTACGGAATCCCGCGCTGGCGAGATCGAGGAGCGGCTGGTCAAGGCCCGTGAGCGCGTCGAAGAGGAAGGGGCGGCGTTCGCCAAGCTCAGCGATGGAGTGGCGGAACTCCGCCAGGACGCCGACGCCATTCGCGAGACACTCAGGGAGCACGGGCAGAAGCTGCGCATCCTGGAGGCGGCGACCGCCGAGGCCGCCTCGCGGTGCCGCGTGCTGGCGGACTTCGAGAACCTGTACCAGGGCGTCGAGGAGGGCGTGCGCGCAGCCCTGAAGGCGGCCGAGACGGGGGAGCTGCCGGGGATTCGGGGCGTGGTGGGCGACGTGCTGAATGTGCCCGGGCGGTTCGAGGCCGCAGTCGAGGCCGCGCTGGGCCCGCGACTGCACTGGATCATCGTCGAGACCCAGGAGGACGCGCGGCGGGCGATCCTCTACCTGCGCGAGAAGAACCTGGGCCGTGCCACGTTCCTGCCGCTGTCATCGCTCGCGCGGGTGCCGGTGGCGTCGGCCATGCTCGCGGGTGAGGGCACGGAGTGCCTGGGCGTCGCCTCCCGACTCGTGAAGGCGCCGCCCGAGTTCCAGAAGGCCGTAGACTACCTCCTGCGCGATGCGTACATTGTCAAGGACCTGGAAGCGGCGCTCAGGCTCCATCGACGGCTCGTGTTCCAAGTGCGGTGCATCACCCTCGACGGAGAGATCGTGGAGAAGTGTGGCGCGGTCGAAGGGGGAAGCAGCGCGCGGCCGGGAGTCGCCGGGCTGTCGCGCAAGCGGGGCCTGGAGGACGCGACAGCGACCGCCGAGCGGCTGAAGTCGGCGCAGGCGGCGATGGTGCGCGTGCGGGACAAGTTCGCCACGGCGGGCGAGGAGATCGGCCGCCAGGTATCCGCTGCGGAGGACCGCCTCGCCGAGGCGCGGGCCTCGCTGGCCGAAGCACGGCGGGATGTGGATCATCTCAACGAGACCACGGAGGCGGCCGCTGCGACACTGAGGGACATCGACCCGGAGCTGTCGGCGCTGGAGCAGAGGACTCACGAGACGCGAGAGCGGCGGGCGGCGAGTCTGGCGCGGGCGGCGGAGCTTCGCGAGCAACTGGCGGAGGTCGAGCGGCAGGTGTCGGTTGGGTCGGGGGCGGCGACGGCCCGCGCGCTGGAGGAAGCGGCGAGCGCGTTGTCGGGAATCCAGATCGAGCTGGCCGACCTGCGGGCACGCCATCAGGCCGCCGAGAACGAGCTGCGCCATGCGGAGGAGCAGCGGGATTCGGCCGAGCGTGAAATCGCGGCGGCGCGCGAGGCGGTTGAGCAACTGGACCGTTCCGCTGCCGAGCTGCAGGGAGAGATCGAGCTCCGCTCCCAGGAGGCCGATCAGAAGAGCGCGGAGGCGGAGACGCGGTCGAAGGCCTCCGAGGAGCAGCGAGAGCTGGTTGCGCAACTGCGCGGGAAGCTGGACCGCCTCGAGCAGGCGGCAGCGGCCCTGATGGAGACCTTGCAGGCGAAGCGCGAGATCATCCATCGGACGGAAGTGCAACTGGGCCGCGAGGAAGCGGAGATGGAGCACATCGTCACCAGCCTCAAGGACCAGTTCGGCATGAGCCCGGAGCAGGCCGAGGCGAGCCGCGAGGAGACAATCAACGAAACCGAGATCACGCGCCGCGCCGGAGAGCTCCGACGCGCCATCCGGGCGCTCGGCCCGGTGAACCCGGGCGCCGACGAGGAGTATGAGCGGCTGAGAGCCCGCGAGGAGACGCTCGAGGAGCAGAAGCAAGACCTGGAGCAATCGCGGGAGGACCTGCTGCGGATCATCGCCGAGATCGACGAGGAGACCAAGAGCGTCTTCCTCGATGCCTTCCAGCGGGTGAGCGTCGAGTTCGACGACCTGTTCAAGCGGCTGTTCGGCGGCGGGGAGACGCGGCTCAGCCTCACGCACCCGGACAACATCTTGGAGACGGGCGTCGATGTCATCGTGAAGCCGCCCGGGAAGAAACAGCAACACCTGTTGCTGCTCTCCGGCGGGGAACGCGCGATGACCGCTCTGGCGTTGTTGCTGGCGATGCTGCGCGTGCGGCCGGCACCGTTCTGCGTCATGGACGAAATCGACGCGCCGCTGGATGCGATGAACACGGGGCGGTTCGTCAAGGTGCTGGAGGGATTCGCGCAGCGGAGCCAGTTCCTCATCATCACCCACAACCCGCGAACGATGGAGGCGGCGGACCGGCTGTACGGGGTCACGATGCAGGCGCCGGGCGTGTCGCGGGTCATCTCGGTTGAGCTGGCCGATGCGCAACGGCAGGCCGAGAAGTGGCAGCAACGCCGCGGCGCGCGCGGCCGGCGGGAGCCCGCCGAGGAACAGGCGGCCCTCGCCCTGGACTTCAGCGCGCATCCGAGAGAGGAAACAGCAGCGACGACAGCGGATTAGCTGGGTGGGGCAGACACGTGGGTCTGCCCCTACATACGTCACGGCAATGTAGGGGCGGACCCGCGTGTCCGCCCCTTCCGGTCTGGGAGGCATGGTCGTGCTCAAGGGGCTCTTCAGCAAGGTAACGCATGTCCTGCGGGGCACGCGGAAGATCGACGACGACCTGCTCGACGATCTCGAGGAGGCGCTCGTTCAGGCGGACGTGTCGGCGAAGCTGGCGATGAGGCTGGTTGAGGAGCTGAAGACGCGGGCTGAGAACACCCACGTGGAGGATGCCGCGGGCCTGGAGAACGTGCTGCGGCAGATGATCCACAACATGCTGCGCCCGCTGGAGAAGCCGCTCAACACCGGCCCTACGGCGCCGACTGTGTTCCTGATCGCCGGGGTGAACGGCGTCGGGAAGACCACCAGCATCGCGAAGATCGGGCACTGGTATCGGTCGCACGGCAATGACGTGGTATTCATCGCCGCCGACACCTACCGCGCGGCGGCGGCCGACCAGCTCGACGTGTGGGCGCGGAGAGTGAACTGCGACATCGTCCGCCAGCAGCCGGGCGCCGATCCGGGCGCCGTGGTGCACGACGGTCTGCAGGCGGCGCTCAGCCGCAACGCCAACCTCGTCATCATCGACACCGCCGGTCGGCTGCACACCAAAGTGAACCTGATGGAGGAACTGAAGAAGGTCGTGCGCGTCGTCGAGCGCGTGCTGGGGCGGCCGCCGGATGAGTCGCTGCTCATCCTCGATGCGACGACCGGCCAGAACGGCCTCAACCAGGCCCGCGTGTTCCACGAGGCCATCGACATCACCGGCCTCATGATCGCCAAGCTGGACGGCACCGCCAAGGGCGGGATCGTGCTCACCATCGCCGACCAGCTCGGCATCCCCATCAAGCTCATCGGCTTGGGCGAGAAGCCGGAGAGCCTCGCGCTGTTCGAGACGCGGCGGTTCGTGGCGGACCTCTTCGAGAGGAACGGCGGGGACGAGGCGTAGGGCTACCTGAGCGAGGCGCGGTAGAGGGGGGTGTCCTTGCCCGGCTCCGCGAGCGCCGCCAGCGCGGAAGGGTCGAGGAAGTTGTCCTGGGTGCCCGCCCAGACCAGCTGACGCTCGCGGCCCAGGCCGAAGTCGGCGTCGTTCACGTGCACGTCGAAGCCCAGGCCTGTGAACCCCTCAGCGTCCCCTCGGTAGAGCGTCGCGCGAGGGATCGACACGCGGACCTCGTACCCCTTGTCGGTGAGACGGCTCGCCGCCGTGACGCCGGAGAGGCGGGGCGTCAGATCGTCCAGCGGCTCCCATGTGGCTTCCTCACGCTGGGTGGCTCCCGGCTTCACCAGGATCAGCACCACGTCCGGTGAATAGACCGGCTTCGCCTGGTCGCTCTGAGGGCGCAGGTCGAGGCACACCTCCACCGAGTCGCCGTCCGTGATGTGCCCGCGGTCATCGGCCACGTCCAGGTCGTTGTCCGTGACCTCGACGATGAACGTCAGCGTCTTCTCCTCCAGCAGCACCGCGAACCGCGCGCTGAGGTCGCTGTCGCCCTGCCACGACCAATCGCCGCGCACCAGGGAATCTGCGCCGAAGGTGTGCCAGGTGAGGTGCTCCTGCGCGCCGTCCCCTTCCACATCGGGCACGACGACCGGGGCGATGGCCAGCCACTTGGTGTCGAGGTCCGAAGCCTGCGCCTCCACGGAACGCGCCACAGCCCAGAGGCGATAGACGCGGGTGCGATGGCCCACCTCCAGTTGCGGCAGCGTGATCTTCTGCTCCACCTCGGCACTGGAGTTCGGCTTCAGGGCGAGCTGCTCGTGATACGCCAGAAGCGCGGGTCCGCACTCAACGTCCGCAGAAAGCGGCGCCTCCGCGTTGTTGCTTACTCGAACACGCAGCGGGGGGGCCTCTCCCGCGCGCAGCATCCGGCTGTAGCCCTCGAGGCGAACGGTGAGCGGGCTGGGGGTTCCGAGTAGCACGTCCCATGCGCGCAGCAGCTCGCGGCCCATGAGGAGGTGGCTGTAGGCCCCCGGGTGCGCGCCCCAACAGAACGGCCCGCGGAAGTCACGATCCGCGGCACGCAGGGCCCCGTCGAAGTCCGCCACCGGCACTCCGACCTCTTGGGCCGCGAACACTGCGGCACGGACGTACGGCGTGCCCGGATCGGGGTCGTTCATTGGGGGCGTGGCAATCAGGCACAGGGCATTCGGGAGCGCGGCGCGGATGTTGCGCACCATCGCGACGAGGTCGTCCGTCAGGTCCCGCGCACTGCGCTTCAGACGCTCGTCGTTGCCCCCGAACTGGATGGCCACGACATCGGGCTTGCGCCGGAGGACGTCATTCCCCAGACGGATGAGGCCCACGTCTGATGCATCGCCCGGCCCGCCGGCCGCAATCACCTCGATGGCGCACTCTGGGTAGCGGGCCATCAGCGCGCGCGCGAAGACAGCCGAGTAGGCGTCCGCCTTCGGGTCCTTCGGCCCCCAACCCGCGGCCAATGAGTCGCCGAAAACCACGATCCGCACCGGGCCGGGACCGGAGCGCAGCCGGTCGCGCAACGCCGCGATCGTCGTCTGCGCGGTGGGTGGCTGCGGGGGTCCGTTCTGGTGCAGGAAGGGGAGGAGCGGCGCCCCGAAGGGGAGCAGCACCCAAGCCGCTAGCGAGCGCATGTGCCGTGTGCCGTCCTAACCTGGGACCTACTGAGTCTCGGATAGACACGGGAACGGTGGGGCGGGCATTCTTGCCCGCCAGAGGCTGTGGCGGGCAAGAATGCCCGCCCCACCGTTCCCGTGTTTCTACGAAGCGCAGTAAGACCCGAGACGTGAGACCTTCCACTACCAACGGTTCAGCGCGAGGCTTGATCCGCTCACCATCGGCTGGTTGGCAAACGGGCGCTGGACGGCGTGCTTCGATAGCTCATCTATGCGGGCCACATCGGCCGGATCGAGTTGCACCTCGCAGAGCCCGTACATCGGCCGGAAGTGCTCCGGCTTCTTGCCGCCGAGGATCGGTGTGGTGATGAACGGGCGGGTCAGCACCCACGCGATCGCGAGCTGGTTCATCGCGAGGTCGTACTTCGCGCCGATGGCCTGTAGCTCATCGAGGATGTCGAAGGTCTGGTCGGTGAGGGTCTCCTGCATCTGCTTGATCTTCGAGACCCGCGAGCCCTCGGGGATCGGCTCGCCGCGCTTGTACTTGCCGGTGAGAATCCCCCCGTCGAGTGGTCCGTACCCCATGACTGCGATGTTGAACCGCTGACAGAACGGCGCAGTCTCGCGCTCGGTGCCACGGTCCAGGATGTTGTAGCGCACCTGCATCGAGGCGAAGGGCTCCCAGTTGTGCAGCGCGCTCACGCCGAGCGCGTGGGCGACCTGCCAGGCGTAGTAGTTGCACACGCCGATGTAGCGGATCTTCCCCTGCTGCACGAGTGCGTCGAGGGTGGAGAGCGTCTCCTCGACGGGGGTCTCCGGGTGTGGGTGATGGAGCTGGTAGAGGTCGATGCGGTCGGTCTTCATGCGGCGCAGGCTGTCCTCGGCCGCCTGCAGGATGTGATACCGCGAGCAGCCTCCGGTGTTGCGGTCGGGCGGCTTCATCACCACCCAGCACTTGGTCGCGAGGATCACCGTGTCGCGCTTCTCGGGCGTGAGCGCGCGGCCGAGGAACTCCTCGCTGCTCCCACGCCCATACGCATCCGCGGTGTCGATGAAGTTGATGCCGCTATCGATCGCCTCATCGAGCAGCGCGCAGGCCT
>VGFC01000172.1 GCA_016869045.1 Armatimonadota bacterium | reverse complement strand
CCAGACTTGCTGCTGGAAGAGGTTGATGCCGACCGAGGACTGCTCGGGGTTCACGTTCCGCGGCCGGGGGATGCGACAGATGCGGAGTGTGGCTGTGAGGCCGTCCTCCGACTCGGCGGCGACCTCGAAGATGCCGAAGCGCTTGAGCGGGATGGTGAACTCGTGCGTCGTCGCGGAAGAGGCACTGAGATGGCACGTCAGGCGATCCCGCCAGACCGTTTGCCTCGTGAGGTAGTCCATTGCACGCAAGGCGAACGTCCTCGTCCGCTCCGCCTGCGGGTTCATCCCGACGAGGCTGATGCGGCAGGGCTCATCCCCCACGAACACGTTGCCGACGCGGTTCGTAAGCAGTCTGACCTGCAGAACTGCCTGTGAGTCCGGCGCCAACCACGCCGCATGCAGCTTCCCGCCGACGAGCAGATACAGCGCTGCGACGTACCGGTCGCCGGTGGTCGCGGGGCCCAGCGCGATGTCGCGGAGCTCACAGCGCAGCAAGCCGGGGGTCTCGGGGCGGAGGGCCACGCCGCAGGAGAGGTAGGGCTCGTCGATGCGGAAGCACTGCGCGTCGCCCTCCGTCGCGGCCGCGCTCACCACCTTGAGCGTCCCGTGTGCGGGGTCGTCGGGGAACTCGGGATCGCAGCAGAGGTAGGCGATCCGCAGGTTGGTGGGATCGCCGGTTGGGAACGCGTAACCGACGACCGGCCCCGGCAAGGCCAGCCTGCCGCCGAGCGGCTCGATGAACTCCCACTGGCCGCGGTTCATGTCGAGCAGCTCCACGGTGAACGGCTGGAGCGGAACGGGCGCGCCCTTCGCATCCCGCTCCTCGGGCGGGGGCCCGGCGGCAAACAGCGGCGAGTAGATGGCTTCCACCGGCCCGATCCCGAACTCGTGCGGCCCGGCGGAGTGCCCCTGCCAGAGGCCGATGCAGAAGCGGAGTTGCGTGGCCTGCGATACATCGAGCCGCGTCGCGCCCTCGCTGAACCACGGCGTCGTGTTCTGGGGGCTGAGGGTCACCTGCCTCCACTCGGGCGTGAGCGGCAGGTCGGTGGCGAAGTTGCCCGCGCTCGTGCGGACCACGATCTCCAGGCGCTTGGTGTTCGCCGAGCCCCTCACCCATAGTCGCAGGGCATTGCGGCGGGCGTCGAGCGGCGGGAGCTCGAGGTGCGCGGCGCAGGCCTTCTCGTCGCGCGCGAGGTCGGCGATACGTACCGCTAGCGCGCGGGTGCCGTTCGGCCCGTCGGCGAACGCGGACTCGGCGGGGATCTTCGTCTCAAAGGTCAGCGGCGAGGTTGCGAGGCCCTCGAACGAGACCCACGGGTGCGCCTCGACGAGGTCGGCCGCGAGGGCCGCGGATCCGAGTGATAGCAGCGTGGCGAGGCAGGTGGCGGGGATGGTCCGCACTCAGCACACTCCTCGGTAGCGGATGAACGCCTGTCCAGCGGCAGCGGTGTCGGCGAACTCGCCCACGGCGACGGCCCCCGTAAGCGCGGCGCCGACGGCCGCCTCTTCGGTGTGCTCGGGCGTCTGCAGCGGGAGGCCGAACTGCGCGGCGAGGATGTCGCGGAGGAGCGCGTTCTTGCGGAGGCCGTTGCCGGAACCGATCAGGCGCTCGCGCGGGCCCGCGCCGGCGTCCAGCATCTGCCGGTAGAGGAGGCAGTACTGCTCGGCAAGGCCTTCGAGCAGTGCGCGCGCCATGTGTCCCGGGCGGAAGCTGGCTTCGCTCATCCCGCGCCAGACTGCGCGGCGCTCGGGCTCGCGACGCGTCCCTGCGAAGATCGGCTCGCACGTGAGGCCATCCGCGCCCGGCGGCGCCTGGGCGGCCAACTCGGTCAGGCGGTCGTAGAGGTCGGTCGCGGGCTCGTTGTAGGGGCGGACCCGTGTGTCCGCCCCCGCCCTGAAGAACGCCTCCCCCACCTCCCGGATGAAGTCGCGCATCATGCGGTAGGAGCGACCGCCGGCCAACCCCGCGCCTACGAGCAGGAAGCCCGGCTGGAGGAAGGGGCGGAGGTCGAGGGTGGCGACGGACAGAGGGCGCTCGACGAAGACCGAGGTCTGCCCGCCGGTGCCGATGTTCACCAGCACGCTGCGCTCGGGGTCGGACACGCTGCCCGCGAAGCTCGCCTGGTTGTCACCGCACGGCACGGCTACGGGCGTGTCCGCAGGGAGGTCCGTCTGCTGAGCGGCATCGGCGCTCAGCGTGCCGGCCTGCGTACATGGAGTCCGGACCGGCGGGAAGCAGGCGGTGGGCAGGCCGAGGGCGCCGATCAGATCGCGGTTCCACTCGCCCTGCACCACGTCGAAGACGCCGGCGCTCGCGGCGAGGGTGGGGTCGGTGAGCGGCGGCTGACCGCAGAGGCGCGAGACGAGCATGTCGGGCGCGAAGCACGCTGAGACGCCGGGCGGAAGTTCGCCGCGTTCGCTCAGCCAGTAGAGCGTCGAGGCCATGTAGCCCGTCGCGGGCGTGCAACCGCTGCGGGCGAAGAGGCAGGTGCCGCGCTCGAGCATCACGCCGATGGTGGTCGCCCCCTCGGCGAGCGGCTCGTTGCAGCGCTGGTCCTGCCAGCCGATGAACGCTGATTGCGGCATGCCGCCCTCGCCCAGCAGCACCATCCCGTGCTGCTGGCCGGTGACGCCGATCGCGTCGATGCTGCGCCCCTCCGCGAGGCGGCGGATGAGGCCGACGGCGGCCTCGATCATCCGCCCGATGTCCCATTCCGAGCGCCCGCGTTCGCGATCGGCGGAAGAGGTGACCTCCGCCTCGTTCGCGACCGCCTCCTGGGCGACGATCTCCCCCACCTGGGTGTCGATGACGACGGCCGAGAGGCTTGTGCTGCCAAGGTCGATGCCGAGGTACGTGCCCATGTGCCAGCCCTGCCTTTCGGGCGGTATCTTGGAGACGGAGGGCGCGCGGACCTGCCGGGCGAAAGGCAGTTGCCAGACACACTCCAGGAGGCGCGCCATGAGCAACCTGTTCTACCTGAGCATCATCATCGGGCTGGCCGGTTTGGCGACGGCCCAGGAGCCGAACATGATCGTCACCGCGACGAACCCCAAGCCGGACGAACTGCCCACGCTCGGCGTGTGGGAGCGCGACAAGCTGACACTCGTGTCGTCCACGTTCCCGAACGTGCCGGAGTTCACGTGTGACTCGTGGTGCTATGAGAGCGAGATGGACTTCCTCGGGGCGACGGCCCTCGACGGCGGGCGGCTGGAGCTGCGGCATCGGCTGCGGGCGACCCCGAACGTGCTGATCGTCACCACGGTGACGCCGGAGCCAGGCGCGGTCGAGTTCGCGGCGCGGGTGGGCGTGGAGACCGGCGAGTCACCCGTCGGCGTGCCCTGCCCGAACCTGTGCTGGCAGCTACGTCGAGCGCCCCTGTTCGCCAGCGCCCCCGACCCGTACCCCGAGTTTGTGAAGCGCTGCTTCATCTTCACGCGCAAGGGCGTGACGTTCCTCGACCAGACCGAGCGCCGCAAGATCCCTGTGCGCGCGGCGGACGACCCGTACAACAACCCGGTGTGGGTCCAGATGTACGTCGGCGAGTGGCAGGACCTGCCGCAGGCCGGCCCCACCTCCTGGGCCGACTACAGCCCGGGCCGCTACACGACCACCGTCATCGGCGCGGTGTCGCGCGACGGGAAGTGGCTGGCAGCCATCGCCAACGACTCCGCGCCGCTCATGGCCCAGGCCTGGCATGACTGCATGCACAACAACCCCCTCTGGCTGCCCCCCAACACCCCGCCCACTCAGCAGCTCTGGCGCGTGCGCATCTACGTTATGGAGAACGACCCGCAGGCGCTGCTGGCGCGGGTTGCTAAGGACTTCCCAAACGCGAGGCACGCGGGGGTGGGTGCCACGGGGGAACGCTGATGATCTTGATGTTCTTGATATGCTACGGCTCGGCCCAGCGTATCAAGAACATCATATCAATCAACGAACGCGCCGGCGTGCGTTGGCGAAAGGGGGCCGCTGGGTGCGGCCGTTGGGTAACTGGATCGCCAAGACCGACTGCGCCCCATTGCGCCGGGGGTGGGGCTTGCTCTGACACTGTCCCACGGTGTAGAATGGACCGGTGCGCACTGCGCCATGGCCGCGTGCGGGTCTGGGTACTGGCCCACGGGGCCGGGGAGTCGCCAAGATGGCCCTTCGTCACCTCTATACGGTCCTCTGTGAGTATGTCACGATGGGACGGGACGACCGCCCGACAGCGGCCGGCATCTTCCACAACATCGAGGTGGAGAGTTTCCCGGCTACCAGGCGCCTGGGCCTACTGGTCGCCTTGGGCGGTGACGATGGGGATACGTACCGCGTCACACTAGACGGCCCAGATGGTGAGCCGATCGGCGACCTTGTGGCCCACGCCACGATTGGGGCGCGCGGCGGGCACCGAGAGCACCAGCAGTGGGTGTGGACTGCCGCCGGCGTAGTCAGAGCGGCAGAATTCCGCACTCCAGGGGTCTACGGCATCAGCGTATGGGACGACGGAGGTAGGGTGAACACGTACCGGTTCGGCGTGTTGCAGCGGGAGTCGGGCGAGGGGGATGACAGTGAGTAGCACTCTGGCTGACATGTCCGTGGAGTGGCTCGTGCCGCTTGGATCGCGGACGTCGGGCACGAGTGGACACCGTGACGGAGGGAGGTTGGTGGCGGAGCTCAGCGTAGCGGGCTGCCGCCAACCGGCCATCATCGAGGCTGTGACGAGGAAGCTGGCGGTCCAATGTCAGGACCTCGACCCCGGTGAGGTTCCCCCCACGGAGGCAGCGAATAGGGCGTGGAAACGGGCGCTCTGGAGCCTCCTCACACCCCAGGCTGACCCCCCTTTGCCAAGCGTAAGCGTCTTCGGTGACGGAGCCGTCTGTCTCGAGTGGTGCCGCGACTCCCGCAGCGCGTTCCTGATCGTGGAGGCCAGCGGCTCGACGCGGCTTCGTCGGCTTGATGTGGCCGAGAGAGGGGCGCCGATGAGTGAGCCCGTGACCGAGCCCGAAGGCCATGACCTAGTCGACGCCATCTCGTGGGCAACCGGACGCTGAGGACAATGCTACCTGCGGAGCGGATCGACTGCTCGGAGATCCTGCTGCGGGCGGTCAGGAAGCGGAACTGGGACCCCTCGCAGGAGGGGGTTCTCCGGATCCGTCCCGACGAGTTCATGCGACGGCCTGATCATCCGGAATCCGGACTGTCAGTGTTCCGACGGTCGCTCGTGAGCCCCCAGCAGTGCATCGAGAGGGCTCGCGGACCCATCCCCGCTGTGGCCAGCCTGCATACGGGGAGAGTCCGGGACGTGGACGGCCTCAACCTCACGGTGATGGGAACAGACGAGGGCGGGCATGCGACCATCCTCGGAGTCGCCGACCCGAGCGAGGATCGCGACGAGGCCCTGCGGCAGGGCGTGGTGCTGCGGTCCATCTGCCGCCTCGTCTGGGTCCGCGAAGGCCGGTGACGCGAGGCGAGCCCGCCTCTACTCCTCCCTCACCACCGTCTCTATCGGTCCGAGCTTGCCCACGTCCCCGAACGTTCTCTCCTCCTGCGCGGTGTTGACGACGATGGTGTAGGTCTTTCCCTGGTACTCCCACTTGCCGGCGTAGATGTCGTTGTCGCCCTCGGAGAGGAGGGTGAACTTGCCGTCGAGGAGGGCGGGCGCGAGGTGGTTGATCTCGGGGACGAGGGCTTTGGCGGCTTCCCATTGCTCGGGGTGATCGGTGACGACCCAGCCCTGGTCGCCGTAGGTATAGTAGAGGATGCCCTTCACGCCGGCGAGGAGGGCGAGGTAGGTCATCGCGCGGAGTTCCTGCGGCGTGGGCGGGCGAGTCCAGCCGCCGTAGCCGCCGAAGCACTGCAGGACGCCCCAGAGCATCGTGTCGTACTTCGCGGCCTCGGCGGAGGCCTGGCGGAGCTGGCGGTAGACGGCGGTCACCGGCGAGTGCGGCACGGGGTAGACGTCGGGCGCGAGGACGTCGGTGCCCTTCGCGTAGCGCCGGTACTCGTTGGGGCTTGCGATGACCGCGTAGACGAGGTGGTCGGGCGCGGTCTGCTTGAAGCGATCGTAGCGGGTGAAGAACTCGTCCGCGGGCAGGCCGTTCAGCTCCGGCTCGTCGCCCGGGTTCCAGGCGAGGACGGCGGGGTGGTTCTTGTAGCGCTCGACGGTCTCGAAGAGAGGTGTCGAGAACTCGGTGACGATGTACACGCCGAGCTTCGCGCACTCGTCGAGGAAGGCGTCGTAGGACTCGAACTCCATGATCCGCGTATGGGCGCAGTTGAAGCCCGCGGCGGCGATGTCCTGCGCCATCTTCAGCCGGTGCGCGGCGTCGAAGGACTGCGAGACATGGTAGAAGCCGAAGGGGAAGAAGGGCTTCCCCTCCAGCAGCGTGACCCCGTCCTCGCGCACCTCCCAGCGCGGCGTGGGATGGCGGAAGAACTCGGCGAAGGTCTCCCCCACCTGCGCGTCGTCCGCGAGCATCCGGACCGACAGCGTGTGTTGGCCGATGGGTAGCTTCTCCGAGGGGACGGACAAGGGCATCGAGGGCGTGGGGTCGGCGATCATCAAGTGGAACTGGCCGTCGAGGTAGCAGGCCACGGCCAGCTTCTGAGCACCGACCGGGGGCGCGAGGGAGAGCGTGGCTTCGAGCTTCGGCTGGCGCGGGTAGAGGTGCTTGCGCTTGAGGTCGATGACGACGGCGGGCGGGATGTCGAGCGTCTTCGGCCAGTCGAGGAGCCGCCTACCCGCCTCGTCCTCCACGACGAGCCGCGCCGTCACCTTCCCGCGCGAGGTGACCGAGTACGGCGCGCTCAACGCAGTCGTCCCGCCGGAGATCGCCTTCCCCGTCACGGCCTCGCCGACCATCGGCGGCTGACCCTCGACCTCCAGGTCTATGCGGGCGCGCAGGCTGAGCTCGCCGGCCGTCTCGTTGCGCGCCTCGAACTCCGCCTTCGCCGGTCCCGGCGCGGCCGGGCCGAACTGCAGGCGCGTGACGCGGAGGCCGCTGCGGCCGTTCGAGGCATTCAGCCACACGTTCTCCAGCAGCGCGACCCCCGCCGCGCGATCCCCCGGCGTGCGGAAGGCGTAGTGGCTGGTGACGATGAGCAGCCCCTTGCCGACCGGCCGCGCGAGGAACAGGCTCTTCCCATCCTTGCAGGTGATCAGCGATTCCCAGCCCTCGGGCCAGGAGTCCAGGTGCGCCCAGATCATCCACCGAGTCCGAAGCAGCGGCGCGAGGTCGTTGGGGCACGTCATCAGGGAGTGATCGGCGAACGTCGTCTCGCGCGATTCGGGCGTCTGCTCGCGGTGCGCGGCGCAGGTGGCCGTCGCGAGCGCATACTCGGGCCCGAACGTGTTGACCCACTGGTTCAGCGCGGTTCCGTAGCTCGCATCGGTGATCAGCAGGCAGCCGCCCTGGTTCAGGAAGCCCAACCACTGCTCCCGATACGGCGTCATGTCCTGGGCGTTCTCCAGGTTGCCGACGCTCGTCGCGATGACGAGGTCGAACTCACCCAGCCGCGGGGCGAGGTCGGCGATCCTCACGTTCTCGAACTTCTCGCAGGGCCAGCCGAGCGCCTGAAGCTCGTCATCCCACTCGTCGATGAACACGCTGTTGCTCCAGGCGCTGTAGACGACGGCGACCTTCGGCGGAGCCGCGGCCGGCAGGGCGAGCAAGGACAGGAGGTGCATGGGAGGACCTCGCGCGAGGGAGGTGATGACGTGAAGTTGGCCGGGTCGGAGGAAAGGCCCTTCCTGAGGGTGAATCGTGCGAGGAAGGCATTGTCGGGATTGGTATCCCGACCTACGAGATACGTTGAGTCTGGTGAGACGGGCGTGCCTCGTCCAGAGAGGCGATGTCGGGCTTGGAAGCCCGACCTACCAGAAACATCGGTTTGGGAGAGCATCCATGTCTGCGAACGGCGACGTCGCGATCCTCCGCGAACTCGTGAAGCAGCATGTCGAGATAGCCGCGAAGCCCATCCAGGACGAGCGCCGCGACCTGTGGCGGCGGCACAACAGCTTCGAGCGCACCCGGCCGCCGATCTACGTGCGCTGGCTCGCCGCGTGGCATGAGGCGGAGGAGTCGAAGCTCCAGTGCGAGGACCGCTTCCTCCAGCACTTCGAGGCGGTCCTGCGCCAGGAGATCTTCCAGGATGGCATCGGGGACGACTCCATCCAGGAGCCGTGGCTTACGCTCGGAGCGTCGAGGCCGACGCCGCCCGGAGGCATCTGGGGCCTGCCCTACGGCCGCATCCCGAGCCCCATCAGCGGCGGCTCGTGGATGTTCGACCCGCCGATCAAGCGCTGGGAGGACATGGAAGGGCTCGCCGAGATCCACCACGTGATCGACGAGGAGGCCACGGCCGCTAACCTCGCGCGCATCCAGGACGCCATCGGAGACCTGATCGAGATCAACGTGGACCGCGCGCCGGTCTGGCAGGCCTGGCACGCCGACATCTCCTATGACATCGCCAACCTACGCGGCCTGGAGCAGGTCATGTGGGACATGGCCGACGCGCCCGAGCAACTCCACCGGCTCTGTCGCTTCTTGAGCGAGAGCATCCAGCGCATCCATCAGGAGGCCGACGACGCCGGAGACTGGCGCCTCTGCGACCACCAGAACCAGGCCAGCCCCTATGCGCTGGAACTCCCCGACCCGCAGGCCAACAGCGAACCCGTGAGCCGCGACCAGCTCTGGGTCTTCTGCGCCGCGCAGGAGATGGCGCAGGTCTCCCCCGCGATGCACGATGAGTTCGTCCTGCAGTACCAGCTCCCGATCATCAGCCGGTTCGGCCTGTGTGCCTATGGCTGCTGCGAGGACCTGACCCACAAGATCGACATGCTCCGCCGGATTCCCAACCTCCGCCGCATCGCCGTGACGCCCGTCGCCGATGTCGCGAAATGCGCCGAGCAGATCGGCACCGACTACATCTTCTCCTGGCGCCCCAACCCCTCGCAGATGATCTGCTGCGGCTTCGACCCCGACCTCATCCGCCGCGTCGTCCGCGACGCCATGGAAGCCTCCAAGGGCTGCTACGTGGACATCACCCTCAAGGACGTGCAGACCGTGCAAGGGAACACGGCGAACCTGAGGGAGTGGGTGAAGGTGGTGAGGGGGATCAGCGATGAGTACGTGTGAGGGGGAGCCAGCACTTGACTAGCAGGCCAGTGGCGATTAGAATGATGATACTGTGCAATCTGATGATGATCGGTGGGGAGTGCGCGACATGGTGCATATCGGCCTGACTGAGATCCGCAGCCAGTTCCACGACGCCATCCGCAAGGTGCAATTTGGCGGGGAGCGCATCGTGCTGGAGCGCCAGGGGAGGCCGGTGGCAGCGCTGGTGTCGCTGGAGGACCTGGAGCTTCTGGAGGAGATAGAGGACGAGTACCTCGACCGACTTGCGGACGCCGCGGAGGCCGAGGGCGGGGAGAGCATCCCTTGGGAACAGGTCAGGGCCGAGTCTGAGGCTCTACCGTGACGTACTCGGTAGAGTTCCTACCAGCCGCCCGACGGGACTACCTGGCCCTGGCGAAGCCGGTGCGCCGGCGGGTTGACGTGGCAC
Organism: Armatimonadota bacterium; assembly: GCA_016869045.1. Taxonomy (GTDB): domain Bacteria; phylum Armatimonadota; class Zipacnadia; order Zipacnadales; family VGFC01; genus VGFC01. Next base: position 5,010 of record VGFC01000172.1, on the reverse strand, counting down.
TGGAGGGGCTGGCCCAGGACCCGCTTGGGCCCGCCACTGCGCCCTTGCGCCGGAGTCTGAAGGGCCGACGCAAGTGCCGCGTCGGCGACTACCGGATCGTGTATAGGGTCTACCAAGGCGTGATGGTCGTGGAGGTCGTTGCTGTCGGCCACCGCAGCGAAGTCTACGAGAAGGCAGAGCGGCGGCAGTGAGGGGTTCGCGGGGCCACGGGAGTGGGCGAAGACGGTCGCCCACACCGGAGGAGTGTGTGCAGACTCGCGGCCCTACGCTTCGGGTCGCAGCGAGTAGATAGCGTGGGCCGTATAGGCCTGGTCCTCGGCGACGTACACGATCTGGCGGACGGCGGTGGCCTGGAAGCCGGCCGGGGCGTTGACGGGGCTCCACTCCCAGCGGGTGCCAAGAGTGAGGGGCACCCAGGCGTCGTCTCGTTGAGGGCACTCGAAGCGCGTCAGGATGCAGTGTTCGAGCGGGCCGTAGAAGCGCTCGTGCCGGTACTCAACCGGCCCGACGCCGCGAGCCAGCCACAGGGATCGTTCTCCACACCACATCCGGTTGAAGCCGCGCTGCTTTGACTCCGTGCCCTCGTCCTTGGGGCTCTCTCGGGTTGTGCTGCGGACGAGAAGGCAATCGCGGAACTCGCCGGCAGGCGTACTGACAGGCCCGACGCCGGTTTCCACCCACAGCCGCGTGACCGTGGGATTCCCGGTGTGGGAGAAGGTCGGGAACTCCTCTACGAGGTCCGACGGCACATCCGCGCGGGGGAGCCACATCCAGAACCAGAAGCTGCCGAAGCCCTCGCCGCACAGCGCCCAGTCTCGGTGCGTGCCACCGTAGTAGTTGTTGGCGAGACTGCCCTTGGGCACTATCCGCCCCTTCTCGGGCGCCAAGGCCATGCCCTGGGCGCGCCAGAGCGCGCCGCGCTCGAGGTCAGGGGCGCGATCGCAGAGGTCGAAGAAGAGGTCGTAGGCCGCGAGCAGGGCATGCCCAACGCAGTACGGCTCATCCCGGAGCAGGTCGCGGGCCCGACCGAACAAGGCGGTAGCCTCATCCGGATCGCCGGCCAGGAGGCGGTCCCACCCTCGGAAGCAGATGTCCTGAGCCACACGGTCTGATCGCCCGAGTGATCGGAACAGCGCCATCGCCCGGTCGATGAGGGCCTCCTTCTCCGGCTCGGGCACATGGCCGTAGTAGGCGAGGTCCTGGAGGGAGTGCGCCAGGCCCTCCGTGTCTCCCGTCTCCTCGCACAGCCGAAGGTGCTCCCGCGTCGCCTCGATGTAGCGGGGCGAGTCAACGAGGAAGGTGGCCGCACGCACGGCGGAGACCGTCCTGCGGCGCAGGCCCACCTTCTCCTCTTCTGCACACTCCAGACGGTCGAGCGCGGCCAGCGCTTCCTCCGCCGCTGCCCGCGCCTCGGCCTTCCTCTGCTGCCCCAGCAGCGTGCTGGCCCTCTCCAGGCTCTCCTCCACGGTGCGGACCGTGAACGTCTCATCCGGCGCGCCCGCCTTTACGCTCTCCTCGACCATCCCGAACACCTCCGCGGCCAGTTTCCGCTTCGCCCGGTGGATGCGACCTCTGACGGCGGCCGTCGTCGTGCCGGTCAGCCGGGCCACCTCATCGTACGTGTAGCCGTCCACCACGAACAGCGACAGGGCGAGGCGGTTCTCTTCGGGGAGAGCAGCGAGCGCACGGGTCACCACATCGTCCGAAGCGACCAGCGGCGCAACGTCGGGGGCGGGAACGTGCAGGCCGTCGATCGACACCCATGCGCGATCGGGGCGCCGGAGCCACGACGCCGCGAGGTTGCGGCAGATGCGGACGACCCAACCCGGGAAGGACGCCGGGTCGCGCAGGCTGCCGAGGGCCTCATAGGCGCGGACGAAGGTGTCCTGCGCCAGGTCGCGGGCCGCCTCGGGGTCCAGGACCGCCTGGTAGGCCGTCGCATACACGGCATCCTGAAACCGGCGCACCAACTCGGTGTACGCCTCGGCGTCGCCGCTCCGGGCTCGGGAGACAAGTTCCACGACCATTGGCTCGCCGCTCCTCCGTTCTCAAGGACGGGCCAGACCGGCCAATCATCACGGCGCGGGTCGACCAGGATCGTCCGGGATACCGAGGGCTGCGGACCGGTTGCCGGCGGATGAACCCCTCAGCTCGGCTGATCGTCGTGCAGGTTCCCGAACATGGACGTCGCGAGGTACCCGGTTCCGTCCTCGAGTAGGTGGGTCAGGCGGACAACGACCTGGGCGTCGAAGGTCTCAGGCGGATCGGCCGGGGCGAACTCCCAGCGGGCGCCGGCCACGAGGGGCACCCACTCCGTCTTCTTCTCGGGGCACTCGTGGTGCGTCAGGACCGGGTGGACAACCACGCCGTCTGCCTGCTCGTGACGGTAGGCTACCGGGCCGACTCCCCTCGCCAGCCAGAGCCAACGCTCGCCGCACCACATCCGGTTCAGGTCCCGCTGCTGGGACTCCGTGCCGTGGTCGGCGGGCGACTCGGCTACTGTCGCGCGCACCAGGAGGCAGTCTGCGAACCGTCCTGCCGGGGTCTCCACCGTAGCCCCGTCCATCTCGACCCACAGGCGGGTGTGCGTCGGGTTGCCCGTGAACGAGAAGGTGGGCAGCTCCTCCTCATATCCCGGCTCAGGGCCGCGCCAGGGGAACCAGCGAAGCCACCCGAACAGGCAAAACCCGCTCTCGAACTTGGCCATGTCGTCCGCCTGCCGCGTGGTATGCGTGCTGTAGCCGGGCTGGCCGAGGAAGGCCAGACGTTCCCCGTCAGTCTGCAGACTGTCGCACCCCGTGCCCCACGTGACGTGGCGCGCGGGGTCGAGGCGACCGGCGGCCAGGCGCAGGAACTCATCCGTCGCGTCGAAGCAGGCGTGCCACGCGCCGTATGGGAGCGGCTGCAGAGCGCTACGTGCCTCCTCCCACTGGCGGAAGCCTCTCTCCGCTTCGCCACGCGCAACATCACCCCAGCCCACGAAGAACAGCTTCTGTGCGAGCAACTCCGGCTCGCCCAGTTCGCGGTACAGATCGATGGCGCGCTCGAGGAGGGCTGTGCTCTCGGGTCCCGTGATGCCTCGCGCGTGGTGGCTCAGAGCTGCGAGATGGTCCGCCACGCCCTTCAGGTCGCCCCGCTCGTCGCAGAGGCGCAGCGCCTCGCGCGTCGCCTCCGCCCACCGTTCATTGTCAGCGAAGAGAGTGGCCCTCTGCACGAGGCCCAGGCCCTCCTCGCGGAGCTTGCGGCGCTCCTCCTCGTTCACGTCCAGCTTCGGAAGGGTCTCGAGCACTTCGTCTGCCGCGGCTCGGGCCCTCACGAGCTGTTGGCTCTGCACCAACTCGCGCGCTCTGTCCAGGCTCCTCCTGACCGTCTCGACCGTGAACTCAGGCTGCGGCGCCTTGTTCTTCAGGCTCTCCTCGACCATGCCGAACACCTCCGCTGCGAGTTTGCGCTTCGCCCGGTGGATGCGACCCTTGACGGTGGTGGTTCGTACGCCGGTGAGTTCCGCGACCTCATCGTACGTGTAGCCGTTCACCGCGAACAGCGACAGGGCGAGGCGGTTCTCTTCGGGAAGGGCGGACAGCGCGCGGGAGACGAGGTCGTCCGAGGCGATGGCCGGCGCGATGTCCGGGGCCGGGACATGCAGGCCGTCGATCGACACCCATGCGCGGTCGGGACGCCGGAGCCACGAGGCCGCGAGGTTGCGGCAGATGCGGATGACCCAGCCAGGGAAGGAGGCCGGGTCTCGCAGGCTGCCGAGGGCCTCGTAGGCGCGGACGAAGGTGTCCTGCGCGAGGTCGCGGGCCGCCTCGGGGTCGAGGACCGCCTGGTAGGCGGTCGCATAGACGGCGTCCTGGAACCGACGCACCAGCTCGGTGTAGGCCTCGGGGTCGCCGTCTCGGGCTCGACCGACCAGGTCGGCAATCATCGTGCGTCCGCCCTTCCTGTCAGTAGGACGCTTGGGCGGGCGGAATCGCCACGCGGGAGAAGACAGGACACCACACCAACGGCGAGTGACGTCTCCGCACCGGGCAGGGTGTCCCCTTTTTCCCTCGGATGGTGTATCATCACGCACCGACGCCGACACGCGAAGAGGGGTTCGCTCCGCCGGATGAGGGCCGTCTTCTCCGACATCGACAACGTCTTGATGTTCGACCTGCACGTTGCGCCCGAGACGCTCCGGCTGATCGAGCAGGTCCGGGCACATGCGCGGTTCGTCCTCGTGACGGCGCGCTCGTTCGACGGCGTGTCGCACATTCCCCCCATTCCTCATGACCACCTCATCGTCGAGAACGGTTGTGTGGTCTACGACGGTGACGAGATCGACGCCGACTGGGAGCGCCACATCCAGCCCTACCTGCCCATTGTCGAGGCCCACAAGCGGTCGCTGGGCCTGATCTTCCGCCCGAAGACCTGCATGATCTCGGTGGGCGTGACCGAGAACGGGCTGGGGGAGGAGGAGATCGCGCGGATCGGCCGCGAGCTGCCGCCGGAGCTGGTCTTGCGGACCAGCTCCAACGAGCGCGGCACGTTCCTGGAGATGTACCCGCGAATCGCCGGCAAGGCGGCGGCACTGCGGTACCTGGCCGGGAAGCTCGGGGTCGCGATCGAGGACACCTGTGCTCTGGGGGACGACCTCGTGGATATCGAAATGCTGGAGGCCTGCGGCTACCCGATCACCCACCACGAAGCGCGCGAGGCCGTCGTGGCCCTCGTCCGCCAATGCGGTGGTTACATCGCTCCCTACGGCGGCCACGATGCCAGCGCGGCCATGCTCCGCGAGGTGCTTCGTTGGCAAGAAGAGGGACACCATACCAATTCCGCAGACGTCTCGCGGAATTACTGAGCCTCTAGTCTGTAGTTCAGCACATTACGCTGCTGAGGGCAGGTCTGCTGGGCCATCGGCGGGCCAGGAGCTTGGGTTTTCTGTGCTCGGGCCGCTACTGCGGTACGCTTGAAAGGCGATCTGGCGCAGGAAGTCTTGGGTTTGGCCTAGACTCAGATGCACGG
>VGFC01000171.1 GCA_016869045.1 Armatimonadota bacterium | reverse complement strand
CTCGCGCCTCACGCGGGAGGGCTCGCGAATGTCGCCAACAGCCTGTTGGCGATCAAGAGGTTGGTGTACGACGACATGGACAGGCAGGAATGCCTGTCCACGCTCCCCGAGCTCGTGGAGGTTCTGCGCTCGGACTGGGAGGACCAGGAGCCGCTGCGGCGTTACATCCGTAGCCGCATTCCGTGCTACGGGAACGATGACGACGACGCGGACGGGATGCTGCGGCGCGTGTTCGACGACTACACGGAGCTGGTCGGACGTGTGCAGGAGCGCAACGGCGTCAAGCGGCCGTGCGGGATCAGCACCTTCGGGCGGGAGATCGAGTGGGCCGCACCGCGCGGTTCGCGCAAGGCCTCGCCCGACGGCCACAAGCTCGGCGCGGTGCTGGCGACGAACTTCTCGCCCTCCCCCGGCACCGATACCGAGGGGCCCACCGCGGCTGTTAAGTCCTACTGCAAGATGGACTTCACGCGCACCCCCAACGGCGCGACGCTGGAGCTGAAGATGGACCCGGGTAGTGTGCGCGGCGAGGAGGGGATCGAGGTTCTCGTCGGCCTCTTGCGCACCTTCATCGAGCTGGGCGGGTTCTACCTGCAGATCGACGTCGTCGATTCGGCGATGCTTCTCGACGCCCAGCAGCACCCCGACAAGTACCCGAACCTCGCGGTCCGCATCTCCGGCTGGTCGGCGCGCTTCGCCACCCTCAGCAAGGAGTGGCAGGACATGATCATCGCGCGAACGCAGCAGAGGATCTAGAGGAGAGACGCTGCCCATGCAGCTTCGCACGCCGTCACCCTACGCCGTGTTCCAGCGCTCCGCTCAGAACGTCGCGGCCATCCCAGTAGCCGGGCTGGCTGATGCCGATGGCGAGAAGGTCTTCGCCCGACTCCTCAGGCCCTGGCGCCGCCGCCCCGAGTGGCAACTCCTTGCGGTGGTCAAGGACGGCGAGTTCGTCGGCAAGATGCCTGACGTCCCCACGGGCGGCCCGTACACGCTTGAGCTTCAGATCGGGCGAGAGAAGGCCAGCGCGGGGAACCTGATGGTCGGCGACCTGTTCATCCTCGCGGGTCAGTCGAACATGGATGGCTGTGGGAAGCTGGTGGACTGCGAAGCGCCGTCTTCGGCGGTACACTGCTTCTACTACGACGACCGCTGGGACATCGCCGAGGATCCGCTGTGCCGGTACAATGAAGCGGTCGATCCCGTGTACTGGGGTCTCGATGTGACCGAGGAGAACCGCGAGAAGTGGGTGCAGTTCGACCGCGACTTCCGGGTGACGGGGGCGGGGCTCGGTGTGCGCTTCGGCAAGGAGATCGCCAAGCGGCACCGCGTCCCGGTCGGCCTGCTCGCGTGTTCCCATGGGGGCACGAGCCTCGACCAGTGGAGCCCCGACCTGGCGCAGGAGGGCGGGAAGTCGCTCTACGGCTCGCTGATCCGACGCGTGAAGGCCGTCGGCGGGAAGGTCGCGGCCTGCCTGTGGTACCAGGGCGAGTCGGACGCCAACGCCCAGGCCGCGCCGCTGTTCCGGGAGAAGCTGGCGAAGCTGATCCGCGCGATCCGCGACGACCTCGGCCAGCCTGAGCTGCCCTTCCTGCAAGTGCAGCTGGGCCCGTTCTACGGCGAACCGGCCGACGCATTCCCAGAATGGAACCGCGTGCAGACTGAGCAGATCGCCATCGAGGGTGATCTACCCGATGTCGCGACGGTTGCCGCCGTTGACCTGGAGCTGTCCGATGCGATCCACATGAGCACGAACAGCGAGAAGATCCTCGGCGTGCGGCTGGCGCACCTGGCGAGCCGCTTCGTGTACGGGGACAAGCAGCGGCAGATCGGCCCTCGCTTCGCCCAGGCGAAGGTGAGCCGCGATCGCCGGCGGGTCGAGGTCCGCTTCACGAGTGTCAACGGTGCGCTGGCGCCGAAGACGGGCTTCCTCGGCTTCAGCCTCGAGGCGGATGGGCAACAGGTCGCGATCCCCGAGCGCAAGCTGAAGGACGGCTCAACGGTCCTGCTGAACTTGCGCGAGCCGCTGCCGAAGGGCGCAGTCCTCTGGCATGGGCGCGGCTTCAACCCGGCGGTCGGGTTGCGCGACCGGGCTGGGCTGCCGGTACCGGTGTTCGGGCCAGTGGAACTGTAAGGGGCGTTCATGGACCGCCGCGAGTTCGTGAGGACAACATCTGCCGGAGCGGCCGGCCTGTCGGCCGGAGTTCTCGCTGTGGGAAGGAGTCCGAGCATGGCGACAGAGGCAAGACCGAGGGCGTCTTACGATCACCGGCTGGCATTCGGGGCGTGGGTGAACGACATGCGGAACCAGGCGCTGCCGCTGCAGCAGTGGCCCGCGCCGCAGATGGACGACCTCACCGTCGCGGGCATCACCCGCGCGTTCGATGTGATGGCCGACTCGGGTTACCAGTACCTCGACACCTTCGGCCTCTACGCGACCGGCGACTACCCGCTGGACATCGTCAGCGCCTTCGACGACCGCGAGCGGAGTCGCCACGTGGAGCGGATCTTCAAGGCGGCCGAGAAGCGCGGGCTGCGGATGTCGCTGCCGCTCGGCCTGTTCACTTGGGGCTATGATCGCATCATCCAGGAAGACCCCGAGGTGCGCGGCAAGAACCCCGACGGCAGCCCGCACGCCCACGCGATGTGCGGGGCGAAGGAGAGGGCGTGGGGGTATGTCGAGAAGCTGATCGACACGATGTTCGCGCGCCACGACTTCGGCGCGGTACACATGGAGTCCGCCGACCTCGGTTGGTGCGACTGCCCGGAGTGCGGCGGGAAGTACGGCCGGGTCGGCTACAACGCGCGCCTGAATATGCGGGCGGGAGCCTACATCAAGGAGCGGCATCCGGACGTGCTCGTGTACACCTGCCCGATCAACTGGATGCCCTGGGGGCTGAACGAACAGGGCGAGCAGTTCAAACTCGCGGGTGATGATCTCACCGCCGTGCTCGACCTGAGCCGGCACATCGACGTGTTCATGGACCAGGGCCACCGAGGGCGGATGCTGGCGTGGGAGGACGTGCCGAAGCTGAAGTGCGCCTACGGCACGTCGGGCGGCCTGTGGACTTACCACGGCGCACGCCTGGATCGGCTGACCTACTTCGTGCCCTACCCGAAGCGCGCCGCGCAGTTCCTGCGCGAGCATCACGCGCACGGGACGCGCGCCTGCCTGTACTACCAGGGCCCGATGGACAACCCGGCGGTCGAGGTGAACAGCGCGGTTGCCGGACGCCTGATGTGCGACGTGACACGCGACCCGCGTGAGGCCCTGGAGGACGTCATCGAGACGTACTACCACCCTCGCAGCGCCGAGGCGAGAGCGAAGCTGGCCGACGTGTTCCTGGCCGCCGAAGAGGCCTACTTCGGCCAGTGGAACACCGAGCGCATGAAGGAGCAGCAGAGGCTCGAGCCGCCCGGCGAGTTCTGCGTGGGGCTGCTGTTCGGCCTGTCGCCGGACCTCATCGGCATCCTCTGGGAGCCGTTCCTGGACGCCGAGGGACGCACGGCCTGCCGCAAGGGGATGATCGCCGCCCTGAGGCAGCTACTCGACATCGAGCACGAGTTCGCCGACCGCGCCCGCCTCGAGCGCCTCACCCGCGCCCTCACCATCACCATCCAGATCCTCGCCACCATCATGGGCGCCAAGGGAGAGCCCTGGACGGACTGACGGGGCAGGCTACGGTAGCAGCGTATCAAGCGAGGCAACCTCGCCCCTCTTCTGCGCCGCCACCTGCTCCGGCTCGTACACCCCGTAGAACGGCACGTTCAGGTCGATCCAGAGGCTGATCCGCTCCAGGTCCTCCGGCGGCAGCTTCACGCCCTCGTGCCCCTCGCGGAGCAGCGCGGTGAGTCGGCTGGCGCGGGCGCCGAATTGGCCGGGGGTAGTGAGGGGAACCCACTCGCCGCCGTTGACGCTGTCGAACCAGTGCACCCAGTCCTTCTTCGCCAGCGCGCGGTAGGAGAAGGAATACGGGTCGCTGCCCGCATGGTCGCCCGTGAGGCGGACGCCGCCCGCGGCGTCTTGAGCCCCGTGGCAGCTCACGCAATGGCGCTCTAGCAGGGGCTGCACGAGGCGTGGGTAGGAGAAGGGCAGCGAGCCATCCGGCCCGGGCTTGATGCTCGATGCTGCGCGGCGGAGGGCGAGGGGCGAGTGGTTGGTCGGCGTGGTGTCGCGTGGCTCGTGGCAGCCGACGCATGAGACCGTCTCGCCCGGCTGCAGGTAGGTAAGGCTGCGCATGGTCTGCATGGCCATGCCGTCCTCGCCGACCGCCTGGAAGTAGACCGGCAGGCCTGCTGGCGCAGCGAAGTACGCGGAACCATCCTCCTCCACGGGCACCGTGCCGAGAAGCTGCCTCGCCGAGACCTGCCGCGCGATGCTGATCGGCGGATCATCGGCGTTGATGGTGGTCTTCGGCAGGACCTGGATGACGCGCAGCTCCCTGATTCTGCCGGCTGGGAATGGCAGCGCGCTGTCGTAGACGTTGAGCAGAGCGAACCGGCCCTCGCGCGTGTCCGCCGTTTGTACGTCCGGCGAAGCCCTCGGCCGCAGGCGGGGCCGGAGAGGGAGGGCGTACTCGGACGAGATCGCCGGGTCGCGGTAGAGCAGCTCCCGCTGGCCGGAGCGATCCTGCAGGTAGAGGCCCTGAGTCACCGTGTGCGAGGCATCGCGCGTGGACCACTGCGGGCTGTAGGAGACCAGCCACAGGTCCTCGCTCAGCGGGAAGGGCGTCGTGTAGGCCTCGGACGGGAAGCCCTCGGCCTCAGGGAAGGGGACTTCGGGCGTCAGGCGCTCCAGGGGGATCGCGCCATCGTACCCCCGGCGCGGGTCGATCATCACCAGCGAGCCGTACGCATACCCGTGATGCGCGCCCGCGATTGCCATCAGCTTATGCGAGCCGGGAATCGGCTGCGGGTGCCAGTCGCCCCACGGCTTCTTGTCCACGTTGTAGTTCCCATAGATCGCGAAGGGCAGTGAGCCGTCCGCCTGGCAGCGCCAGAGGCTGTGCGCGAGGTTCGTGTGGCGATCAACGTAGTCCCAGCGCGTGTAGAGCAGCGACCCGTCGTTCGCGACGGAGGGGTGCCACTCGTTCGTCTCGTGGGAGGAGAGGCGCCGCACGGCTGACCCGTCCGGGTGCATGCGGTGGAGTGTGTACGTCGGCACGGGCCGCGCGCCACAGCGGCAGTAGCCTCCCCGTCGTGAGGAGATGAATGCGAGGTCCCCGTCCGGCAGCCAGCAGGGGTCGAAGTCGTCCCACGGACCATTGGTCACCTGCCGCAGGTCGGTGCCGTCCACGTTCACCGTGTAGATGTGATAGCAGGTCTCAGGCTTCGCCTCGAACCCGGGCTTGCGGCTCGGATCGACGGCCACGTAGGCGAAGGCGATCCGGCGAGCGTCGAAGGAGAGGTCGGGGCTGAGGTAGCTGCCCTCGGGGAGGCGGCCGTCGATCAGGTCCCGCAGCCTCGGATCACCCCGGAGGTCTTCCAGCACGTACAGCCCGCCGCCCGACCGCGCGTAGGAGCCGTAGTACTGGTCGCACATGTGCGCGAACGTGCCGGGATGGCGCTTCACGAAGAGGATGTCGTCGAAGTCGAGCAGCGGATTGCGGAGGGCAGCCTCCCGCTTCGCCGCCCGGGCCTCGAAGTCCACGAGCTGGCTGACTGGAGGGAGCTTCGAGGTTGACCACCGGCCGGCGCTGCTCTGGTCGGCGGGCTTGTGGAGCGCGATGTTCGTCTGCGGGTCGGACGCGCCATACACCTCGACCTCGTCGAGGTGAAACGAGATCTCCTTGTCCATCTGGCAGCGCACAAAGCGGGCGGTCACGCCCTTGCCGGTCAGGTCCACCACCAGCGGCCTGCCGTCATACGCGCCGCCGAAGGACGGGCCGGAGTGTCGGAAGACCTCGGTCCACGTCTGCCCATCAAGCGAGACGAGTACCCGCATCCCGTCCGTGCGCTGCGGCCGTTCACCACGGTTGTAGACGACGACACGGGCCAGCTCGAGAGGCTGCTGCAGATCGACCTGCCACCAGGGGTCGCGGGAGAAGATGGTGTGGAAGCCGTAGCTCCCGTTTCTCACGCCATCGACCGCGCCTGCCGCGTCCTCGAACGTCGCCGCGCCCTGGGGCTCACCGGAGGGATTCGGTGGCAGGCGCACGGTCGCTGCCTCTCGCGCCCACTCCGCCTGCAACTCCGCCCGCAGTGCGTCGCCAACGGGCACGGAGGCAGACCAGACTGGGGAGACCCTCAGGAGCAGGGCAATCGCACACAAGGGCCGAAGGGCCATCGCGCCTCACCGAGAAGGGTATTCGCCCTCGCTGGGAACGTGACCTTGCGCGAGTTGCCGCGAGAGGAGACGAACGCGATGATGCTGGCTCGACGTCGCTTCATCCAGGGCGCTTCGGCGGCGGCTGCGGGCGGGCTGCTCGGGCTGCGGTCGGAGGCCCAGCAGACCGCGCCCGCCTTGCAGCTGTCCGCGTATCAGGTCGGCCCGCAGATCTGGGTGCGGTGCGACGGCGTCACGCTGACCTGCTATCGCGCGCACCCGACGCAGAAGTACCCGTACTTCTTCCCGCTCGCCGGGCCTGCGACGGGGATGTCTCTGACCACCGAGTCGTCCGAGCCCTATCCACATCACCGCTCCGTGATGCTCGCGTGCGATCGCGTGAACGGCGCGAACTACTGGCAGGAGGGGCTGGAGCGCGGGCAGATCGTCTCACGCGGACCGACGGTCGAAGCGAGCGAGACGGGCCGCGTCGTCATCGCCGATGCCTGCGACTGGCGCATCGCGAACGGGCCGGTCGATCTGCTCGATCAGCGCCGCTTCACCCTCTCGGTTCCGTCCCCCGAAGTGCGGCTCCTGGAGGCCGACATCACACTGACCGCCGCGCGGGACGTGCACATCGAGCGCACGAACCACTCCCTCTTCGCGGTCCGCTGCGCCCCGGAGCTGTCGCCGAAGGGTGGGGGGACGCTTGTGAACTCCGAGGGCCTGAGCGGGGAGAAGGCGAGCTTCGGGCAGAAGGCCGCCTGGTGCGCGTTCTTCGGAGAGCGGTTCGGCGCGACCGAGGGCGTGGCGTTGATGGACCACCCACAGAACCCCTGGTCGCCGTGCACCTGGTTCACGCGCGACTACGGGTTCGTCTCACCGACGCCGATGAACTGGCTGCCCGATCAGGGCCTGTCCCTCGCGTCGGGCACCTCGCTGCGGCTGCGGTTTGTGGTCGTGGCCTTCGCCGGCACGCCGCAGAGCGCTGACCTCGCGGGCGTCTATGCGCGGTGGAGCGGCGGTTGAGCGGGTCACTTCACCAGCCGCACTTCCCAAGGTCCCAGGCCGAGGGTGCGTTCGCGTCCTTGCCACGTCAGGTTTGCCGTGTGTGGCACGTCCGCGGCATTCACGATCACCACGGCCTCGCTGCCGTCCGGTGCCCGGAAGGCGTTATGCATGACGACGGGCATTCCGCCCTCGGGCTCGGGGTTACCCTCCACCTCCAGCTTCGGCGGGTGCAGCATTCGCCCGTGTTCCAGGTAGGGCCGACCCTCTCCCGCGAACAGGTCCACCCACTGGCGCATCAGGTCGTGCTCAGGCGGCACCTCCGGTCGCGACACCTCCCGGGCCGTCCCATCCGGGGCGATCTCCTCCAGGAGCATATCATCCACCCACACGACGCCCCGCCCGCTCACGTGCATCATGATCCGCAGGAAGTCCGCGCCTGCCGGAACCGTGAACGTCGCTTCGCGCCGGACCCAGCCCTCCTCGGGCGAGGGCATGGGCAGTTGCCAGCCGCCCTTGGACTTGATGTCCCAGGTGATGGCGCCAAGCATGATGTTGTTCGGCTTCGCCAGCTCGCGCGACTTCATCCACGCGCTCAGCCGGTACGTCCCGCCGATGCGCAAGGTCTCGCCGAAGTTGAGGTTGCGCGACACCTGCACCGTGTCGCCCTCGGTGCTCTCCAGCCGGACGCTGCACTCTCCGCCGTGCTTCTCCTGATCGTCGCGAAAGCAGCGCCCGTTCCACGTCTCGCCCTGCCAGCCGCCAACCCGATCCCAGCCCACGGGCACGTCGCCGCGCCACTCCTCGAAGCCGCCGTTGCTCAGGAACGGGCCGGGACCGATGTCCCGCGAGGGCACGAAGTGGGGGATCTCGCCGTTCGCCAGGCAGTAGGCTTGGGTTCGCCGGTCGCCGGCGCGCGGGTTGCTCTGGAAGGTCGGCAGGTACTCGTGATAGACGTAGTTGAAGACGGAAGCCCGCTCGGGAGCCGGGCCGGACCACGGCGGCTCCAGGTCCCGGTAATCCTGGATGAACGCCTGCTGGATGAAGTGCTCGTTCGGCTCCTCGAAGCAGACGACAGCCTGCGGGTTGATCTTCCGGCAACGCTGCAGCATTGTCTCAAGCTGCATGCGGAACACCTCGGCCATCCACAGGCCCGGACCTGGCGGGTGTCCGTGCTTCGGGGAGTAGCACGGCGGGAAGCGCCCGCCGACGACCTGATCGACCTGCAGCATATCCGCGCCGCGCTCGACGAGCTGCTCGCAGGTCCGGTTCCACCAGTCAATCGTCCACGGGTCACCAGGGCACATGCACGAGTTCTCGCCGCCCTTCAGCCAGCTCGGCTTCGACAGCCAGGTCGTGTCGTCGCGGTTCACGACGGCATGAGGCTCGGCCTCGCGGGCAAAGCGCTCGCGGTCGTCCCACTCGAACGTGCCGTCCTCCCGCGCGCCGTACATCAGCGTGTAGTGGTAGCCGGAGGGCCACGGGAAGACGTGCCCGCCGATCCGCCGGTTCATCTTCGCGATTCCCGTGAAGACCTCGTCGGAGGGAAAGACGGGGAAGTAGTCGGGCGTCACCCAGTACTGCACCTTCTCCCAGCCCCAATAGGCGACGATCAGCGGCGTCTTCGGCCGGAAGCGCTTCAGCCAGTAGTCGTTCAGCCAGCGCTCGATGCTGTCCGGCTGGGCGAGCCAGTCCCGCCCGAAACGCACCATCGCCGGGCCGGACTTCAGCCACTGGGGTACGTCGGCGCGCTCGACGAGGCGTTTCGCGCACCAGGGCTGCTTCTCGGCCCAGGCCTTGTAGAGGTCGGCCGCATCGCGCCAGTCGGTCGGCGTGCCGGGATCACTGCCCGCGAAGGTTGTCAGCACCACGTCGTAGTCGAGAGCGAACGTCTCCGAGGCGAAGCACGGCGCGCTCCAGGCAACCTCCATTCCCTCCTGCGCGCGGCGCAGCCAGAGGCTCTTGGGGTAGCCCTTCGCATCCTCAGCCGCGGTGTACAGGCCCGCGGCCGCATCGTAGTAGGAGCCGAACTGGGCGCACATCCAGCCGGGCTGAGTGGCGCCGGCGGCCTGGCCGACCTTCCAGGCGCCAGGCCGGTGGTGCACGCCGCCCTTCGTGTGGCCGAGCACCGCCAGGTCCTCCTGCCCCTCCTGCAGCGGCGCGCGCAGCACGATGAACGGGAACTGCGCCTCCTCGAGCGCCAGCCCCTCGGGCAGCCGCACCTCCTCCAGGCGCCAGCGCACGTAGGGGTCACCCTCGCGCACCGCCGCCGAGCACGTGCACTCGATCCCGCGCCCGCCCAGGTTGTGGAAGCGCATCCGTAGCCTCTGCGTACCCGCCTCGCCGTCGAGGGTGAAGTCCACCGATCCGGCGTCGGTGCTGGACACGTAGGTGCGTTGCCTCCCGTCGCTGTCCCGCGCGGTCAGTGCCAGCGTGAACAGGCGCGGCCAGGCCTGTTGCGCGACCATCTCGCGCCCGGAGCGCCGGTCGATCAGGGAGACGAGGCCTCCCTTCTGGGCCTTGCCCACCGCTAACTCGAATCGCTCGTTGTGCAGGATGACCCGATCCGGCTCATCCCGCACCGCGACGGTCTGCGCCGAGACCGAACCCGCAAGCGCGGCGAGGCAGACGCACGACAGCCAGGTCCAGGTCATGGCAACCGGCTCCTCTCCTCAGGCGACGTTCGCCGCCCCTTCGCGGGTCCTGAAGCGCCATCCTCCCTGTGCGCGGCGAAGGGCCAGAGGCGCCCGATGACGAATGTACGGCCCGCAGCGCCACGCACTCACCAGGGAGGGGCACCGTACATGACCATCACGGAGATCACCGCCGCCGAACTCGATCCTCAGCAGTTCATCGCAGAGCAAGTGAAGGAGATAGCCGACACGGTCGGCGACGGGCTGGCCATCAATGCGCTCTCAGGCGGCGTCGATTCGTCGGCTGTCACGATGCTGGGGCACAAGGCGCTCGGCGACCGGCTGAAGACGTACTTCATCGACAACGGGATCATGCGTAAGGGAGAACCGCAGAAGGTGGTTGACCTCTTCGCGGGCCTGGGCGTCCGCGTGGAGCTGGTCGATGCTCAGGACGAGTTCTTCGCGGCCCTGGCGGGCGTCACCGATCCCGAAGAGAAGCGCGAGGCGATCACCCAGACGTTCTACCGGCACGTGTTCGGCCGACTGGTCCGCGAGGGCGGCGCCAAGCACTTGCTGCAGGGCACCATCCTCACGGATGTGGACGAGACCGCAGCCGGCATCAAGCGCCAGCACAACGTCTTCGAGCAGATCGGCATTGACCCGCAGGAGGCCTTTGGCTACCGCATCATCGAGCCGCTCATCCAGCTCCGCAAGGACGGCGTGCGCAAAGTGGCGGCCGCGCTCGGCCTGCCTGAGTCGGTCTACAACCGCATGCCCTTCCCCGGTCCGGCGCTCACGGCGCGCGTCATCGGCGAGGCCACGCGGGAGCGGATCGCACTCGTCCGCGAGGCGACGGCAATCACGGAGGCCGAGCTGGCCGACACGGGCGCCTTCCAGTACATGGCGATCCTGCACGAGGACCGCGTCACCGGGATGCGGGACAACCAGCGCGACTTCGGCCTGCAGATCGAGATCCGCTGCTGGGAGAGCGTCGATGCGCGCGTCGCAACGCCGATGCGATTGCCGTGGGAGAAGCTCGAGCGCCTGGCGGGCCGCATCCTCGATGAGCTGCCCGGCGTGGTCAGCGTGACGTACCACATTGCGCCGAAGCCGCCGTCCACGATGGAAGTCGTCTAGGCGCGAAGAGGGTGGCGACCATGTCCGAGGTTCGGTTCGACCGCATGGTCCCGGCCGACGTACGCGCGCGCCGGGATCCGTGCAACCTCGCCTATCTACCGGTCGGCTCGCTGGAGTGGCATGGCTCGCACATGCCGTTCGGCACGGACTACCTCACCGTGACGTACCTCGCCGAGGAATCGGCGCGGCGCTTCGGCGGCGTCGCCTTCCCGCCGATCTACTGGGGCGATGTGCGCTACTTCCTGCAGGAGTGCCGCATCGAGTGGCGGCAGACGTACGTGCGCGAGATGGATGTGCCTGAGGGGTATGCGGCCGCCTTTCCCCTCCAGAACGCCGACGGCTCGCCGGGCTACGAGTGCCCCACTCAGCCTGACGACGGCCCGCTCCCGACCGAGGCCCTCGACTTCTCGAAGGAGGGCCAGGAGCGCTTCTTCACCCACCTCATCGCGCGCGCCTTGCTGGCCATCCACCTGTACGGCTTCCGGCGCATCATCATCCTACCGGGCCATGGGCCGAACCCCGAGTACTGCCGCCGGGCGGAGGAGGTCTACCGGGAGAATGCTCTGCGCCGATCGGCCTTCGGCCCTCCGGCGGAGACGCTCAGCTTCTTCTACATCGAGGCGGCCAAGGAAGCCGAGCCCCTGCTCAAGAACCACTGGGTCCATGCAGACAAGTGGGAAGGGTCGATGACGATGGTCGCGGCCCCCGGGACGCTGCGGCTGGAGTTACTTCCCACGGATCCGCAGACGATCCCGCCGGCCTACCTGGGACATCCGTACCTGACCGAGAGCGAGGGCTACAACCCGGAGCTGAAGGACCTGTGGCCGAGCTTCGATGCGCTTGACCCGCGCAACGCCACCAGCGCCGAGTACGGCCAGGCCCAGTGGGAAGCCGTCCTATCGAGGATGCAGGGCGATTGCGTAGTCGTGGGAGGGGCCGCATGACTGCGCGTCGAGCACGCTCGACGAGCAGTCATCCGGCCCGTCGTTGGCCGAACAACGGGCCGGATGCTTCGCATTCGGCCCCTCCGACGACAATGCAATGGCCCTGTCGAGGATGGGAGAGATCGTCGCGGGGTAGGATCAGGTCTGCACGCCGAGCAGCTCCGCGACTTGCCGGGTCTCGGCTCCGAATTCGCGGGCCCCGTCGTGCCCCTGGATCGTCTCCACGTCCCTGATCCTCTGGGCGGCCCGCGCCATCTGTTTGTCGGCTGCGAGGAACGCGTCCACCACGTCGGGATCGAAGCCCTGACCGCGTTCGGAGGCGATCATCGCCCGCACGGCGCCGTGGGCCAGAGCGTGCGGTCGGTAGAGGCGCGGCGTCGCCAGGGCGTCGTACACGTCCGCGATCGCGATGATCCGCGCCGCCACGGGAATGGCCTGCCCGCACAGGCCGTTGGGGTACCCGGAGCCGTCGAAGCGCTCGTGGTGGGCGATGCAGATGTCACACCCCATGCGCATCAGCGAGGCGCCCGCGGCCTCCGTGGTGCTGGCGGCCGCCCGCAGGATCCGCTCGCCTGTGCGCGGGTGCTCGCGCATGATTACGCACTCCTGCGGGGTGAGCGTCCCCTCCTTGAGCAGGATATGGTCGGGCACGCCGATCTTGCCGATGTCGTGCAATGGCGCCGCCTCGACAAGCAGGCTGACGAAATCGAAGTCGATGCCGTGCCGCGTCTTGAACGCCGGCGGCAGCGCCATCGCCAGCTCCCGCGCGTACACGGCGATCCGCTTCAGGTGTGCGCCTGTCTCCGCATCGCGAATCTCCGCCAGCGCGCACGCGACCCGCTTGATTGTGGACTCCACATCGTGGAGGCGCCCCAGCGCGTCGCGCAGGTTCTGCGTGCGCTCCTCCACGAGCCACGCGAGTTCCTCGTCGCCATCCCTCTGCCGCAGCTCCTCGTCACGTCGCCGCAGTGCCTGGCGCACGGACTCCAGCAGCGAGGCCACCTCGAAGGGCTTGAAGATGTAGTCGTAGGCGCCCTGCTTTAGGGCGCTCACGGCGTGGACCGCGTCGGAGTCCGCGGTGACCACAATGACTGCTGTCTGCGGGATGCTGGGCCGCAACTCGGACAGCAGGACGAGACCCGGCTCGCCGGGCATGTTCAGGTCCAGGAGGACCAGATCGAAGTGGTGCTCACTCAGCTTCTGTCGCGCCTCGGCGACCGAGGTGGCTTCGCTTGCTTCGAGGCCGACATGCTTCAGCAGCAGCACCAGTGACCGGCGCACCGGCGCCTCGTCATCCACAATCAGGGCACGCCGGGACCCCTTCGTGTCTTCTGATCGGAGCTCATCGTTGAGCACGGATGGACGCCCCCCATCGTCGCGGCTGATCGCGAATAGTCGGATGAGTGCCGAGGCCTGCGGCTCAGCGCAGCCTCCGAGTTGTTTTACCACACCCCTCGGGCACGCTCTTGCAGGTTTCCTCCTCAGCGGTCCTTCTGCCAAGCGCGAGCGCACAGGATTCCGGTCGGTCGTCACCGAAACCACGGGCGTCGTGCGACGCCCTTTCCGGAGGATTGCGCTCATGCCCGACGTGCCTGCTGACGGCATTCATGCGATGGTCCCGCGCGAGGCGACGACTGAAGGCGCGCGCAAGTTGCGGGATACCTACGCGATTACCCCCGGTGCGCCGCTCTTGCGTCGCGAGTTCGGGTTCTTCTCCCTGGAGCGCTGGAAGCAGGAGGGGATGCCCCAAGACGTGCCGCTCCACGAGCTGTTCTACTACGATCCCGGCGGCAATCACGGCCTCGGGCAGCTCGGCTGGTGTGAGGCGGCCTTCGTCCCCGCCTGGGAGACGAAGGTGGTCGAGGATCGGGGCGATCACGAGGTCGTGCAGGACTACGCGGGCCGCCACGTGCTCTTCTTCAAGGGCCGGCGCGACGGCTTCATGCCCGAGTACCTCGACCATCCCGTCAAGGATCGGCGCACGTGGGAGGAGGACGTGAAGTGGCGCCTCGACCCCGCCTCGCCCCAGCGCTACGCCGACCTGGAGCCGCGCATGACGGCCGCTCGCGACTCGGCCGGGAAGGGACTGATGATCCAGCAGAACCTGATCGGCGGCTACATGTACCTGCGCAGCCTCATCGGCCCCGCCGACCTGCTCTACGCCTTCCACGACATGCCCGATCTGGTCCATGACTGCATGAGAACCTGGTTCGATCTCGCAGATGCCGTCATCGCGCGACACCAAGAGCATGTGACGATCGATGAGATCTACTTCGCCGAGGACATCTGCTACAACCACGGGCCGCTCATCTCCCCGGCGATGATGCGCGAGTTCCTGCTCCCCTACTACCGTCAGCTCATCGACAACCTGAGGGCCCGCCAGATCGACCGGACGCGCCACCTGTACGTGCAGATCGACACGGACGGGTACGCGCCACCCACGATCCCGGTGTACGGGGAGATCGGGATGGATGTGATGAGCCCCTTCGAGGTCGCGTCGGGCTGCGATGTGGTTGAGATCGGTCGCGAGTGGCCCCACCTCGCGATCTTCGGCGGCATCGACAAGCGGG
>VGFC01000170.1 GCA_016869045.1 Armatimonadota bacterium | reverse complement strand
CTGCACGAGGGGGTCCCACTGGCCGTAGGCGCGCAGGTGCACGGCCTCGCGCAGGTGGTCCATGTCCTGCAAGTGCTGCGGCCAGCTGGCCTCGATGGCGCGCAGGAGCGACATGCGCTCAAGCTGCCGCAGCGCGTGCTCGCCGAGCCTCGCTTCCCGCGACTCGTGGAGTGCCAGCGCGCGGCGCTTGATCTCCGCGGCCAGCTGACCGTGTGGCAGCCTCCGCAGTGCTTCCACCGCGAACGCTCGCCGCAGACCCCACGACCCGCGCACAGCCATCGCGCGCTGGGCGTACTCCTCGGCCGCGGGGTCCTTCAGCTCCGAGCCAAGGCGCGAACCGCGCACGCGCCGCAAGGCCTCCTCGGCGAGCAGCCCGCGCACCTCGCCCTCCGCCTCACCGGCCTTCCGGAAGAACGGCTCCAGGTCCCAGTTGCGGACGTCGGAGCGGCCCGGCACGGCGGTGCGCACGGCCGTCGCGACGCGCTCCTCGAGGGTCTCGAGGCGCTGAGCCGTCTGAGCCGGGTCCCGTTCCGCCGACACCTCTTGCGCGACCCGTTTGATGAACTCAGGGTACTCGTGCGGCTCGACGGAGCCCACCACATCCGGCGTCAGACGACCGCCCGTTCCGGGCACGATCTGCTCGACGTCGCGCGTCAGCGCCTCCAGGTCCCAGTCCGCCAGTTCCGCCTCCGGGTTCGTGTGCGCCTTAGTCGCCCCCTGGATCCGCCGCTCGACCGCCCGCTCGTGCCACTGCTGCTCCTCCTGGTACAGGAGCGCCGCCCGGTCCGTGAGAATGCGCGCGACCGTCCGACTCAGGCCGTCGGCCGCCAGTTCCTCCGCCTGGCCGTTCTGCTGCTCGGCGGCCCGCAGCCGCTCCGAGCACGCGCTGATCAGTGGGTCCTTCCGCTCCGGCGGAAGCTGCGCCCGCTGCAGGTGCTCGGCGAACCCGCGCAGCTCGGCCAACCGTGCCTGCCGCAGCGCGGCGGCGGCCTCCTCGCACGCAGGCGCAACATCCGGCAACTCACCGGCGGCGGGGTCGTCCGGTGGCGTGACGTGCAGCCGGCCGACCCGCGTCGCCAGGTCCCGCGCCACCCGGCCGTTGCCCTCGTCCTGAGCCTGCAGCGCTGCTCGCACGCGCGGCAGCACCACGTCCTCGAGGCGGCCGCTATGAGCGGCCAGTTCGTCCACCGACAGATCGACCCGCGCCGGCGCCAGCGCCTGCGCCGCAGCGATCAGTTGCTGAAGGCCCTCCCGGCTACCGTCACACGCCGCTGTCGCCTCCCGCACGGAGCGCTCTACCAGGCGCACGGCCCACTGCCGCTCCTCGGCATGGCGGTCGCCGACGGCGGCGGCCAGCTGACTCGGGAAGGTCTCCGCGATCGCGGTCACCACAGCCTCCACCGCCAGCCTCTCGGCCAACCCCGGCACGGCATCGCGCAGATCGCTGCAGAGGGCCTCCATGTCCCACTCATCCCGGTCCTGCTCTTGGCGCGAGTGGCCCGTGATGATCGAGCTGATGACGCGCTCGATCATGCTCACGATGCTGTCACGCACATCCTCGCCCATCAGCACGCGCCGCCGGTTCGCGTAGACGACGGTGCGCTGCTCATTCATCACGTTGTCGTAGTTCAGCGTGTGCTTGCGGATGCCGAAGTTGCGCATCTCGACCTTGTGCTGGGCGCGCGCGATGGTGCGCGTGATCAGCCGAGTCTCCAGCGGCTCCTCCTCCGGCCAGCCGCCGGTCAGGAACCGCATCCGCTCCGGGGCGAAGATGCGCATGAGTTCGTCTTCGAGGGATACATAGAACCGGCTGGTTCCGGGGTCCCCTTGGCGGCCGGAGCGCCCGCGAAGCTGGTTGTCGATGCGCCGGCTCTCGTGGCGCTCGGTGCCCAGGACGTGCAGCCCGCCGATCCCCTTGACTTCTTCATACTCGGCCGAGCGGTCCTCGCCCTCCAGCGGCGCCCCGCCGAGCCGAATGTCCACGCCGCGACCGGCCATGTTCGTGGCGATCGTCACCATCCCCGCTCGTCCGGCCTCCCGGATGACGTCCGCCTCCTGCGCATGGAACTTGGCGTTCAGCGGGTTGATGGCTTTGTCGTCGCGGAGCACCTCACCCAAGTGCGCGGCCAGCTCGGCGCGCTCCTCGATTGAGGTCTCCTTCCCGGCGATGTCCCACGCGACCAGCAGCCGGTCGAGATTGAGGGGATGCAGCGGGTCGGGGTTCAGACCCAGCTCACGTGCACACTTCTGCACTTGCGCCATCGAGAGCGTCTTCTTCGCCTTCGTGGCCTCACGGCGCGGGCCGCCCTCCTCCTCCGTCTCCTCCTCGAGGCGGAACTCCTCCGTCCCGGTCGGCAGCTTCTCGTCCAGCGGCGTCCGCAGCAGATCGATCATGCGGTCGCGTTCGGCGCGGTTGAGGTCTTTGCGGGTTAACAGGTCATCCTGGCAGATGGCCGTCAGGGCCAGCAGCTGCACCTTGTCGCTCAGGAGGCGCCGGGCGATGAGTTCGGAGACTTCGACATTGCGGGTGCCCACCAGCGTGGGCTGCCCCAGGGTCTTGGCGCGCAGAATGTCGGCCGTGATGCCACGGAACTTGGCCTCCTGGGTCTTGTAGACGACGTCCGAATGGTCCCTCCGCCGCATCGGGCGGTTGGGCGGGATCACCATGACGGGCATGTTGTAGATGCGCTGGAACTCGGCTTCCTCGGTCTTCGCGGTACCCGTCATGCCCGCCAGCTTCTCATATAGCCGGAAGAAGTTCTGGTACGTGATCGTCGCCGCCGTCTGTTGTTCCTGGCGGACCGTGACGCCCTCTTTGGCCTCGATGGCCTGGTGGATGCCGTCGCTGTAGCGCCGGCCGGGCTGCAGGTGGCCCGTGAACTCATCGACGATCACGACCTCGCCGTCTTTGACGATGTACTCCTTGTCGCGATGGAAGAGCGTATGCGCCTTGAGCGCCGCCTGCACGTGGTGCTGCACTTCGAGCGCGCCCTGGTCCGCAAGGTTCTTCACGCCCAGCGCCTTCTCGACTTTCGACTGCCCCGCTTCGGTGAGATGCACCGCGTGCATCTTCTCATCCACGATGTAGTCGCCGTGCTCGGTCTTGTCCTCGTCCTTGCGTCCCGCGTTCAGACGCGCAATGACGCCGTTCACCTGTCGGTACAGATCGGTTGACTCATCGCCCGCTCCGCTGAGGATCAGCGGCGTGCGCGCCTCGTCGATCAGGATGCTGTCCACCTCGTCCACGATGGCGTAGTACAGATCGCGCTGCACGAGTTGCTCGCGGTCCAGCGCCATGTTGTCGCGCAGGTAGTCGAAGCCGAGTTCGCTGTTCTGGATGTAGGTGACGTCCGCGTAGTACATCTCCCGGCGCACCCAGGGCGGCATGTCGTGCTGGATGAAGCCGACCGTGATCCCCAGGAACTGGTACAGCCGTCCCATCCACTCCGCCTGCCAGCGCACCAGGAAGTCGTTGGTGGTCACCAGGTGCGCGCCGCGCCCCGTCAGGGCGTTGAGGTACATCGGCAACGTCGCGGTGAGCGTCTTGCCCTCGCCGGTCTTCATCTCGGCGATCCGGCCCTCGTGCAGCGCAATGGCCCCGATGAGCTGCACGTCAAACGGCCGCTCACCCAACACCCGCCGCGCCGCCTCCCGCGCCGTCGCGTACGCCTCCGGCAGGATGTCGTTGAGCGCTTCGCCGCCCGCCAGCCGCGCCCGGAACTGCGGCGTCATCGAGGAGAGTTCGGGGTCCGACATCGCCCTCATGCGCGGCTCGAGCGCGTTGATGCGCTCCACCACCCGGCGATAGCGGGCGATCTCTCGCTCATTGTAGATCACGATTCGCTTGATGAAGTCCACGGGCATGGGCACCACCTTCTCTCCACGACCGAATCCCTTGCGGGTAGGGAAACAGTGGGGCGGGCATTCTTGCCCGCCACAGCCCCTTGGCGGGCAAGAATGCCCGCCCCACTGTTTCCGCGTCTGCCCGCAGCTCGGGAACGACTCACCAGTTCCAACGCACAACGCCGCCGGTCTGGTCCTCCGCCGGCGTCTCTTCGGTCATTCAGCGTGCGGCTCGACCTACTGAAGCATGGTTGCCGAAGCCAGCCGTAGATACGGCGGAGGCGGGAGGTTCGGGCGCGGTGCGTCCGGGGCGCGCTGCCGCACATCCCGCGAGAGCGCGAACTCCGTCGGCACCGCAGTCAGCGGCTCGGCAGGGGAGAGGGACAGCTCGGGCAAGCTACAAAGGCCTTCGCGCTGCAGGGGCTGCGCGGCCAGCGACCGCCCGGGGCCAAAGGTGCCTTTCGGGGCCCCCTGAACGCGCGGGCGGCCGCCGAACATGAAGTCGGTGAGGTTTACCCCGACCCCGAAGGAGTCGTGCGCCCCGTTGTAGGAGATCGACCAGGTGAGGCAATGCTGGCGATAGTGCAGGCCCAGGTCATAGTCGCGCAGCGCGGGCCGGTCAAGGTCGTACCGCCCGCCCAGCGTCACCCCCCACGGGCCAAACAGCGGCGTGCTCAGCTCGCCCCGCACCTCGGTCTTCAGGTCGATGTCGTCGAACTCGAAGGGCGTGTGCCCCCCGATGAAGTGGTGCAGGAACTCGAGCCGCCCCGTCGCGTCCGACCACAGCGGGCGTGAGGCGCCGACACGCAGATCAATCGTGCGGTACGAGTCGCCGCCGTCGTACAGCGAGCCGCGCGCGCCCACACCGGCCCACACCTCGGCCTTCCGGCCGGGAAGCGACCGCTTCCAGTCCCAGCCAAGCGTGATCGTCGCGGCACTCCCGCCGGCACGCCCGTCGGTCCGCAGGTTCCGCTCCCGGTAGTAGCCGCCCGCGAGTTGTGCGCTCAAGGTCGAGGGGCCGATCCCACGGGAAAACCGGACGCCCAGCTCGGGCAGCGCGTCATACAGCAGGCGCCCCGTGATGTCGTCAGCGCGCTGACTATGGCGGACCACCGTCGCCCACGTGTGCAAGCCGCCTTGCGTGTAGTCCGCCAACACGCGCCCCGTGAGCAGGCTGTTCTGCGCGAGGCGCACGTTCATCCGCGTCTGGAACGGCGCCTCGGGGTCGGTGAACCGCCGATCCAGCGGGTAGTACCAACCATCAACCGCCGACCGGCCCGGCAGCGCGAGATCGAAGGCCCCGCGATCATCCTTCAGGCCCAGCGACTTGTTGAACTTGGGGATCACCGGAACCCGCATCCCGTACAGCTCGATTGCGCCGCCGTAGATGGTCACCCGATCCCGAGCGGGGATCACCGCGGCCCGGCGTACGAGTAGCTGGTAGTGAGGATGCTCGAGTTCGCAGGTGGTGAGGCGCCCCCGCCGCAGTTCCGCGTTGCCTCCCGTGGCGTCGATGCTCTGACTCCGCGCGAAGACGGTTACCTCGCGATCCGCCAACGGGACCACGATCGCCGTGCGCGCGTTACGGGCATGGAAGTCGCCGGTGCGGAGGTTACAGCGGAGTTCGTCGCCCGCAATCTCCAGCCCCGGCGCGCGAGCCACCGTCGTGCCCTCCGCCAGAACGTCCCCCGGCCCCAGGTTCACCGTGATCCGCTGCCCCTCCATCTCCACTTCCGGCACCGGTCCCGGGAGGTCCTTCGCCCGCAGGCGGACGCCTCCATTGAGGACGGCCGTCTGGTCCGTGTCCGAGTACTCGAAGTCATCCGCGCCAAGCGAGATGGTGATGCCCTTGGTCTGCTCCTGCGGGTCGGAGGTGGCCTGCGACCCCGCCGTGCAGACGCCCAGCAGCGCCAGCCCCAGCGCCTTCCCCCGCCGACCCCGGGGATGGCGCAGCCACCTACCGATTCGCCGCACCAGCTCCTGTAGCTGCATACGCTCGCCGCACAGATGAGTGTCGGCCCCGTACCCGCCGGAGCCGCCAGGTTCGCACGACTGAGTCTCCTGTGTCTTGGGGAACAAGGAGCGAACTCGTGGGGCGGGCATTCTTGCCCGCCAATGGCCCGTGGCGGGCAAGAATGCCCGCCCCACGAGTTTCCCTATCTACACGAGACTCAGTATATCACAGTGGTAGGACATGGGCAACGCGCCGCGCGTTCAGAACAACGCCAACTGCCGCGGCTCGTCCGTCGGCTTCCGGCCCTTGCCCGGACCATTCGCCACATGCCCGCGAACTCGCTCCACGATAGCCGGAGCCTCCTCCGCCGCCCGAAGGGGGAGCGCGCCCTGGGCAAGAAGCTGCCGCGTGCCTTCGGCCTCGGGCCTGTCGCTTGCCCAGTCCACGGCGTACAGCAGTCGCCCCTGCCGCTTCGCATCCTCGGCGGTCTGCAGGCTGCCGCCCTGCTCCCCCGATTCCACCACGATCACGGCCTTAGACAGCGCGCTCTGCAGCCGGTTGCGCGCCATGAGGCTACGCACGCTGGGCCGCGCCTTGGGGGACAGCTCGCTTATCAGCGCGCCCTGCGCGGCGATGGCGCCGGCCAGCTCCCGGTTCTCGTGCGGATGGATGATGCGGATCCCCGAGCCCAGGATCGCGATCGTCCGCCCGCCTCCGAGCAGCGCCCCCTCATGGGCCGCCGTATCGATGCCTCGCGCCAGCCCGCTGACGACCGTCATAGCCTGCTGGGCGAACCGACGCGCCAGCTCCCGCGCGAAGTCGGCGCCCTCCTCGGTCGGCGACCGCGTCCCGACGACCGCGACCGCCGGGTCATCTCGCGCCGCTTCCCATGTCCCCGCCAGACACAGCACGGCGGGCGCCGTTCTCAGGGCCGCCAGCGGCGCCGGATACCCCTCGTCGAAGGGGCAGAGCACGCGCACGCCCTCTTCCTCCAGGCGCTCGATCTCCTCGGCGATGTCCGGCGCAACCTCCATCGCCGACCAGATGCGCTCCACATCCTCCGGCTTCAGGCGCGCCCGGCAGCCCAGCAGCTCCTCCTCGCCCGCCTCACAGACCGCCCTCGGCGAGCCGAACCGGTCCAGCAACCGCCGAAACGCCGCCGGCCCGAGCTGCGCATGCCACGCCAACGCAATCCACTCAAGGCGATCCATACCGTACCCGCCGTTCCGTCCCTGTTGCCTGTGACCTGCCGCTCCCTACCACCGCCGTCCCGTCGTCGCGACCGCGAGTAAGACGACCTGCCGGGCGCCCGCGGCCAGTAACGCCCGCGCGGCCTCGGCCATGGTGGTTCCCGAGTCTACGAAGTCATCCAGCACGATCACCTTCCGCCCCTGGATACGCTCCGGGTGTGGGACGGCGAACACGCCGGCGAGGTTCTCCCGGCGTCCACCTGCCGATTGCAGGCTCTTCTGTACGGAGGTGTCCTGGCTCTTGCTCAGTCCGTCCAGCAGGGCCTCGAGGCCGCCTTGCCGCTGCATCTCCTGCGCCAACTCGGCTGCCGGATCGAACTCCCGCCCCTTCACGCTCCCAGGAATGGGCACCACCACTTCGGCGCCCGCAAACTCCCCGCGCGATTGCACCGCCTTCAGCAGCTGCTCTGCCAGCACCTTGCCCCGCTCGCGTTTCTGCCCATACTTGAACGCCTGCAGGTGGCCGCCCAGCTCCGTCTTGGAGTGCCCGCTCGGGTTCCAGTAGCTCGTCAGCGCCCAGCCCACTGCCGGCCCGCACTCCAGCCGCTTGCTGCGGCTCCGCTTCAGGAACTGCGCACCCAGGCCGTGCGGGTTCACGGCTTGCGGGCTTGTCGGGCGCTGCGTCTTCCCGGCGCCGCGCTTCACCTGCAACACCGGCCGCAGGCCCTGACTGATCGCCAGACTGCCATCGGCAACGAGTGCATCGATGCGCGCGAGGACAGTCTCTTCGCTCTCCCGCACGCTCCCGTACGGGGCGGTGTCCGGCCCGCCGATTCGCTGCACCTTCTTGGACCGAGACCCCCGCAGGACGTCGGCGATCGTCGTCCGGCCCACGGCGATCGGCAATTCCTCGACGCACTGCACAATCGCGCGGCCCAGCTCATCGGGCACGCCGCTCGGCGCTCGCTCCCCCGCGCACACGTCGCAACACCGCGCCCGGGTCGGGGCTTGCTCGCCGAGATAGCCGAGCAGCGCCCCTCGGCGGCACGCGGACCCCTCGGCGTACTTGCGCACCGCGTCCACCTGCTGGCGCTTGACCAACCGCAACTGCTCCACCTCGGCGGCGTAGCGCACGAGGACCGCGTCGGTCAGTTCCTGCTCGCCCGGACCCACTTCGACCACCCCGCGCCCCGCATCGACCACCGCCACACAGCCCAGGAGCGTGAGCTGCCCCAAGGCCGTCTCCACCACTTCCTCGGGTCGATTCACTTCCTTCGCCAGGTCGGCATACTCCGCGCGCCCCACGGCCGGCAGCGCGTTGTACACCGCCCGCAGCAGCTCCGGCGGCGGGCGGTCGCGCTGGATGAAGTACTCCTGCAGGTCCGCGTCGTCCTCCGCGTACAGCAGCACGCAGCGCGCGGGCTTCCCGTCGCGCCCCGCCCGGCCCGCCTCCTGGTAGTACTGCTCCAGGCTGCCGGGGTACTCGTAGTGCACGACCGCGCGGATGTCCGGCTTGTCGATTCCCAGGCCGAACGCGGTCGTCGCGGTCACCACCTCCAATCCCCCGGCGAAGAAGGCCTCCTGCACGGTTCGGCGGTCGTCCGGGAGCATCCCGGCATGGTAGGCGCGAACGCGCTTGTTGAGCATGGTCCGCACGAACGCCGCGACCATCTCCGACGTGCGCCGCGAGCCGCAATACACGATCGCCGGCCCGCCCGTCTCCGCCAGCGTCTCGGCCAGGATGTCGAGCTTCGCCCCGTCGTCGGCGGCCGGCCGGACCTCGTAGAACAGCTCCGGGCGGTCGAAGCTCAGCAGCACCTCCCGCGGCTCACGCATCCCGAGCTGCTCGACGATGTCCCCGCGCGTGATGGGCCGGGCCGTCGCCGTGAACGCAGCGATCTGCGGGCGCTTCAGCTCCCGCACGAAGCCGCCGAGCAGCCGATACTCCGGCCGGAAATCGTGGCCCCACAGCGAGATGCAGTGGGCCTCATCGACCGCGACCATCCACACGCCGGCGCTCTTCAGCACCTCCCGCGCCCTCCGCGAGCGCAGCCGCTCGGGCGCCAGGTACAGCAGGCTCACCCTCCGTGTGGCCACCTGGTCGAACGCCTTCTGCATCTCCCGCCCCGACAAGTCGCTGCTCAGCCGACACGCCGCGAGCCCCCTGCTCCTCAGGGCATCCACTTGGTCCTTCATCAGCGCGACCAGCGGGGAGACGACCACCACGAGCCCCGGCCTCACGAACGCGGGAAGCTGGTAGCACAGCGACTTGCCTGACCCCGTGGGCATGACCGCCAGTACATCCTGCCCCGCCATGATCGCCTGCAGCGCTGCCTCCTGTCCGGGGCGGAAGCCGTCCAGCCCGAAGAAGCGCTTCAGCGACCGGAGCATGAAGTCGCGCCCCGGCCAGTCGCCTGATCCCCGCTGGCCGGCGTCCTGTCCCATGGCGCAAGGTCCTTCTCCTTGCGCGTGCGAAATCCCCTCTCGGACGGCGAGGAGTGAGGGCAGAGGAGAGAGGAGCGAGAGGTCGGCAGCATGGCAGTGGCGTCAAGGGAGGACAAGAGGCCCCGTGTCACCTGACCCCAAGCAACTGCGCCGCGAGTCCGCCGACGGGACGTTCTGCATCGTGCCATACAACCATCCCGACTTCGCGTGGACCCATCACCGCGAGTGGCATCAGGAGCGTTACGCGGTCAGCACGACCGAGGCGCTCGATCTCATGCGCGAGCATCCGGAGTTTCGCTTCTGCATGGAGCCGTGGATCGACCATGTCGAGCCCTTCCTGGAGCGCTGCCCGGATCGCGTCGAAGAGCTGCGGCAGCGCCTCAACTCCGGCGAGATGGGCGTGAAGGCTTTCACGCTTACCAGCCCCCGGCCCGTGTCGGCGGGGGACGAGACCTTCGTGCGCAACATGATTCTCGGTCGGCGGCGGTACGAGGCGTTCGCGCCCGAGGCCGACCTCTCCGTGATGGCCTGCCCGGACGTCGGCCTCGGCCATAGCCAGATGCCGCAGGTCTGCGCGCTCGCGGGAGCCTCCATGTGTCGGGGTTGGCGCTCGGACTCGGCCTTCAGCGCGCTGGGCGTCCCCCGCGCCTTCGTGTGGCGCGGCCTCGACGGCACGGAGCTGATCACCTCGCGCGGCTGCTATGGCGGGCTCATCTCCAACGATCTCATCCCCGACGACTTCGCCGATCGCTGGGACGAGGTGGTCGAGCGCCTCTTCGCGACGGAGCTGGCCCACGCGATGGAGTGCTCGCAGTCGAAGACCTGGTGGGTCGCGCAGGGCATGGATGACGCGCGCCCGCTCAGGGGCTGGCCGCGCGACAAGCTGCTGCCGCTCATCGAGTTCGTCAAGGCCTGGAACCAGCGCGAGGCCAGCCGCATGGTCTTCTCCACTCCGAACGAGTTCCGCGCGCGCCTCGAGCGCGAGAAGCTCCCCGTGTGGGAGGGCGTGGTGGACCAGGTCGATGTCTCGTACAACGCGGGCTGGCACGGGAATCGGGGCCTGTGGCGCCTGCGCCAGCAGCTCGACACCGCGATGGTCATCGCCGAGCGCGCGTGCGCCGTCGTCAACCTTGCGGGTGCCATGAATGGCGCCCCTACACGTGGGCGCGATGAATCGCGCCCCTACATGGCGGCAACCGTGGCGCGTCTGGAGGAGCTGTGGACCGAGACCGTCCGCGTCGCCTCCCACGCGCAGCAGTGGGTCTTCGAGAAGGACTGGGAGTGGCTCCTCAGCCGCGCCCGGTATGCGCTGCGCGAGATCGAGGAGGCGACGCAGCACGCCGTCGCACGGATGGCGGGCGTCGGTCGCCGGTCGGGCGCGTCGCGACCGCTCGTGCTGTTCAACCCGCTGCCCTATGCGCGCGAGGAGATCATCGAGGTCCCGTGGGTGCAGCCGCGCCAGGAAGTGGGCGGGCACCGCGTCCTCGATGCCGAGGGCAACGAGGTCCCCCTGCAGCTTGGCGAACAGGCCGGCGAGACGTGGGGCGACCGGGTGGTCGAGGCGTCCCTCATCTTCCGGGCGAAGGTGCCCGCCCTCGGATGCGCCCTCTACGAGGTTCAGGATGCGCCGCTCGTCAAGACGCCTGCCGCCCCGCCGCACGATGTCCTCGACAACGGCGCCCTCCGCGTGCGGCTGGACGGGCGCGGCCTGCAGGAGATCACCGACGTGAAGAGCGGCCTGGCGTGGCACGCGCCGCGCGGCTCGGCCATCGGCGACTGCCGGCTGCACGAGATGGGCCCGGGCGTCCTGCACATCGGCGCGATCACCGGCGTCCTCTCCGGCCGCACTGGCAGCGGACGCTGGATCACCACCGGCCCGCTGCGCTGGATCTACCGCTGGGAGTGCGAGTTCCACGGGCACCGCGTCCGCCAGGACGTGACCCTCGATGCAGGCTGCCGCCACATCGACTTCCACACGCGCGTCTTCTGCGCCGGGACGCACGGTTTCTTCGCGCTCTGCTTCGACCTGCCGCTCCGCGGCGCGATGCACGTGGACATCCCCTTCGGTGTCGAGCCGCGCGACCTGACCAGCGAGCCGTACGCAATGACGCTGCCTCTCGGCCACAACAACATCGAGCGCCATCGCGAGCATCAGTTCTGGGCGCGTAGCTGGGCCTCCGTATCCGACGACGTGCTCGGCATTGCGCTGGTCACCATCGACGGCGACCGCTACTGGACCTACGATGCGGCGACGGGTGCGCTGCAGCACATCCTGTTCACCGTGGTCCACGACGTGGATGCCGGGTGGGAGGCCTGGGTGCCCAAGGACCGCCTCGCTCTCGGCTGGCACGACTTCCGCCACCGGCTCGTCTTCCACGATGGCGACTGGCGCGCCGCCGACCTCTGCGGCCTCTCGGACCGCCTGCGCACTCCGCTGCAGGCCGTCAAGCCCATCGGGCCAGGCTCCGAGCCCCTCGTGGCGCAGGTGGATCAGCTCTCCATCGCACCCGCCTCGGTCCGCCTCTCGGCCTTCTACGAGACGGACGAGGGCTGCGTCCTGCGCCTCTACGAGTCGTCAGGCGAAGCCACGGAAGCCTCCATCGACCTTCCCGCCGACTTCGCCGAGGCCGTGCGCACCGACTTCAACCTCGCGCCCCTCAAGGCGCCGGTCGAGCTTGATGAACGCGAGCTTCGCGTCCCGTTGAGAGCGTGGGAGATCGCGACCGTGCTGCTGACGCGATAGGAGCTTCGCGGTGTCTGTCTGCCTCTTCGCAGCGCTCTACGCGACAGCCGCCTCAACCGCGCCCTCGGTGGTGACGGTCAACGCCGACCTCGTGACCGTCATCGGCGGCGAGCCCGTCTTCCCGATCGGCTTCACCCTCGGCCCGCCGCCGGACGGGAAGACCCCCGAGGGCAAGGACGGCCTGCAGGAGCTGGCCGACGCGGGCGCGACCTTCCTGCGCACCGGACCGGTCGGCGGCGGCTGGGACGAGCCCGCCCTCGAAGCCGAGCAGCGCTGGCAGGACGCCGCCGCCGAGCACGGGCTCTACTGCTGGGTCTTCCTCCGCGAACTCGGCAGCATCTCGCCCGATCAGCCCCAGCGCGAGGCCTTACTGCGGAAGGTCGTGACCCGCTTCCGCAACCACCCGGGCCTCGGCTTCTGGAAGGGCGAGGACGAGCCGGCGTGGGGCAACAAGCCCGTCGAGCCGATCCGCCGCGCTTACGAGATCATCAAGGAACTCGACCCGAACCACCCGGTCCAGCTCACCCAGGCCCCGCGCAACACGGTGGAGGAGCTCCGCGCGTACAACGCGGCCTGCGACATCACGGCGTGCGACATCTACCCGATCAGCTACCCGCCCGGCATTCACTCGGACCGGCCCAACAAGGAGATCAGCATGGTGGGCGACTACACGCGCACCATGATGGAGGTCGCCGAGGGCAAGCTGCCGGTCTGGATGGTCCTGCAGATCGCCTTCAGCGGCACGGTCAAGCCGGGCAAGACGCTGCGCTTGCCGACCCTCGCGCAGGAGCGCTTCATGGCCTATCAGGCCATCATCAACGGCGCGCGCGGCCTCGTCTTCTTCGGCGGCAACCTGCCGCAGGCGATGACCCCGGAAGACGCGGCGCTCGGCTGGAACTGGCGCTTCTGGAACCGCGTCCTCCGCCCGCTGATGGACGAGATCGGCCGCCACAGCCCACTGCACCCAGCGTTGGTGGCGCCCGAGTCCAGAGCCCAGCCAGTGTTTCACGTGAAACAATTGTTCGATGGAACCTGGGACCCCTCCCAGCTTGAGTTCTGTGTCCGCGAGACGCCGGACGCGCTATTCCTGCTGGCCTGCAAGCGCGAGGGCGCGACGGTCGAGGTCGAATTCAGCGGCCTGCCCGCCGACCTCGGTAAGGGCGACGTACTCTACGAAGAGCCACGCACCGTTCAGGCGCAGGACGGCAGGTTCACCGACTGGTTCGGCCCGTTCGAGGTCCATGTCTACCGCTTCGCCCGCGCCCGTTAGTGCCGACCGTCGGAGCGCGGACATCTTGTCCGCGTGCCGTCGCCGTTCGCCCAAGGAGGCCCCCATTGCGACTCCTCTCGCTCGCCACGCTCATCCTCGTGCCTGCCCTTTCCCATCCCCAGCCTCCCCGCGAGGTTGCCGTCCCCAACGCCGGCATGGAGGACGGCGCCGATGGTCCGACCCACTGGGCCTGGAGCACCGGCGAGGGCGGCCAGGGCCAGTTCGCCGTGGAGACGACGATCAAGCACGGCGGCGCGCGTTCATTCCGCGTCACGAAGGACGGCGCGGTCGGCTACACCGACCTCTGCAGCGAGCCGTTCCCGGTCGAGGCGGGCAAGGCGTACGAAATCACGGCGTGGGTCTACCCGATCCGCAACGTGCGGCGTGGCGTGTACTTCATGATCAACGAGCTGCCCGCCGGCGGCGACCGCGAGCAGCTCCCGAACACCTTCGGCTCCACCACGGAGCCCCTCATCGCGGGCGAGTGGCAGCAGGTACAGGTGAAGCTCACCACGCGCGAGGGCATCGACCGGATTCGCATCCATTGCATCCAGGCCTTCGCGCCCTCGGAGCTCTGCTGGGACGACTTCCGTGTCGCCGAAGCCGGTGAGGAGACCAAGCCTCGCTACGAGCCGCCGGAGAAGGAGCCGCTCCCCGACCTCGCGCCCGCCAAGGCCATCGTTGCGAAGCGCCCGCGCGCGGCCGTCCGCATCCAGCAACGCGCCGGCCGCCCGCGCCTCTTCGTGGATGGCAAACCGGTTCCGTGGGCGTTCTATGTGGGGCCCTTCTGGAACTGGCAGGACGCGCAGATCGCCGACTTCCGCAACGCCGGCGTGCGCGTCTACCTCGTCCCGCTCGTGCTCGGGCGGAACGTCTACGCCGACCGCGGGCCGTGGCTCGGGCCGGGGAAGTACGACTTCACGGAGGTCGATGATCTGCTCTGGCGTGTGCTGCGTGTGGACCCCGAGGGCTACATCCTCTTCTACATGGCCTGCGATCCGTACCAGTCCTGGGGCGCCGAGAACCCAGATGATGTGACGTGGGACCAGAACGGGAAGAAGGCCATCGTCCACATGCACCCCAAGCGCTGGGGCGATGACCCGCAGCCCCCGGAGCGCTTCGGCCCCTCGCTGGTCTCGCCGAAGCTGCGCAGCGACACCGCGGCGACG
>VGFC01000169.1 GCA_016869045.1 Armatimonadota bacterium | reverse complement strand
CGCGCCCCACACGGCCATCTTCTTCGGGGGCAACGATCACCTGATCGAGTTCAACGAGATTCACAGCGTCTGTCTCGAGTCGAACGACGCAGGCGCGATGTACGCCGGGCGCAACTGGGTGATGCGCGGCACGGCAGTCCGGCACAACTACCTGCACCACATCAATGGCTTCGAGGGGCGCGGGTGTGTGGGCGTCTACCTGGATGACATGTGGTGCGGCACCGAGATCTCCGGCAACGTCTTCTACCGGGTCACGAACGCAGCGTTCATCGGTGGCGGGCGGGATGTGACCATCGAGAACAACATCTTCGTCGAGTGCAACCCGTCGGTGCACGTCGATGCGCGCGCGATGGGCTGGGCGAAGTACCACACGGACGGGTGGGTGAAGGAACTCACCGAGAAACAGACCCACCTTGGCGTGCCGCTGCTCAAGCCGCCGTACATCGACCGCTACCCGGCCATCGCGACGCTCACGACCGGCGATCCCTATGCGCCTGAAGGGAACGTGATCTCGCACAACATCCACTGGGGCGGGAAGTGGGACGGCATCGAGGGCAAGGCGAAGCCGATGCTCAGGATGGAGGACAACCTGCTCGACGAGGACCCGCACTTCGTCGATACAGAGCATCTCAACTTCCAGCTTCGGGATGACTCGCCGGCCTACGCGCTGGGGTTCGAGAAGATCCCCGTAGAGGAGATCGGCCTGTACAAGAGCACGGACCGCGCTTCGTGGCCGGTAACGAGCGAAGTGGCCGAAGTACCGCCGCCTCCGCCGCCCAAGCCCCCGCGCACGGGTTTGCCGCCGACGGCGAAGGTCTCGCCCGTGGCCGCGCCCATAACCATCGACGGCACGCTGAACGCCGCGGAGTGGTCGGGCCTCGATGCGACCAAGGGAGTGGCCATCGCCCAGGGCATCCAGGGCGAGCCAGTGAAGCCGGCGAGCCAGGCCTGGCTGGCCTACGACAGCGAGGCCCTCTACGTTGCGATCGACAACACGCTCGATCCCTCGAAGCCGCTGCTCAAGGGGAACACCTGGGGGCAGGACGATGCCGTGGAGGTCGCGATCCGGAACACGGCGGTGAAGGGGGCGCCGATTCTGGTGCTGCGCGGATACCCGTCCGGGCACTTCGAAAGCAGCGACGAGGCGGGCGCGCCGGCCGCCGCGGTGAAGCAGGCGGCGCAGGGCGTCGCGTACAAGGCGAACATCGTCAGCAACCAGCACTGGGTGAGCGAGTGGCGCATCCCCTTCGCGTCGCTCGGCATCGATCCCGCGAAGCAGACGCGCTTCGAGTTCAACCTCAGCGTGCGCAAGACCTCGCCCGAGCCGCAGTGGCTGATGTGGGTCGGCACGGAGGCCCACACCTGGGACATTCAGAGCGCGGGCGTCATCAAGCTGGTACCGTAGCCGTCGTAGGAGCGGCTTCAGCCGCGATGTGGTCCAGGGGGAGGAACGACATCGCGGCTGAAGCCGCTCCTACGTCACCCGATACCAGTGGTTCAGGACCATGACCCAGAAGGAACGCGTCCACGCCGCATTGGAGGGCCGCCCGGTCGATCGCTTCCCGGTGACGGCCCTCTATAACCACCTGTACTACCAGGACCACTTCCCCGAGCTGACCGGCCTTCCCGCGCATGAGCAGTGGCGCTGGCGTTTCGCGGAGCCGGCTGAGCACGTGCGCGTCTACCGCGAGATGATCGATCTCGCGCCCTTCGAGCTGCTGCAGCCCCAGCACGCGCCCTCGCGCGACGAGCGCGAACACACGGAGATCGTGCAGCGCGACGGCGCGTGGTTCATCCACAACCGCCAGCACGAGTCGTGGACGCCGGTCGCGACGCGTAGCGGGCACCCGACCGACTACACGCACAACGAGCGGCAGGTCGTCTTCGATGAGGCCGACGCGCGCGAGCACATCGTGGTGGGGCGGCATGAGGACGCCTTGGCGGCGGGGCACAACGACTACCTCGATGAGGCCATCGCGCAGCTCGGAGCAGACCACTTCATCCTCTCCGGCGGCGTGGCCGGGCCGTTTTGGCAGTCTCACTTCTACGTGGGGCTGATGAACCTGCTCGCGATGGCCATCGAGAAGCCCGACCTGATCGACACCACCTGCCGGCTGTGTCACGAGCAGAATCTGGAGCACGTGCGGATGCTGGCCGCGGCCGGCGGCGACGCGATCTTCGTGGACGATGCGATCGCGACGTCGGACATGATCTCGGTCGCGCACTACGAGCGGTTCTGCCTGCCGCATATGATCGATATGGTCGAGGCAATCCACCGCCTCGGGCACAAGGCGATCATCATCTACTACGGCGGCGTGATGGACCGGTTGGAGCAAATCGCCTCCATCGGTGCGGACGGATTCGCGATGGAGACGAGCATGAAGGGCTATGTCAACGACATCGCGGCCATCGCGGACGCCGTCGGCAGCCGCGTGACCCTCTTCGGCAACCTTGACCCCATCGGCGTCCTGCAGAACGGCAGCGACCGCGTCCTGGAGGCGGAGGTCGCGCGCCAGCAGGCTGCAGGACGCCGGGCGCGCGGGTTCGTCGTCTGCGCCGGCAGCCCCATCACCCCCTCGACACCCCTCGCCCGGGTGCAGCGGTTCCTCCAGCTGGGGCGCGACGGCTAGCCCGGGATTCCGGAAGGGAAAGTCCGGTATCGCGGCGAAGTTGGGCGGCGCACACTTCCGCGACGTGAAGCCTCAGGTGTCAGGAGGGTGAGCCCCGTGGTCAGAGCACGCTTCCGCCTTTGGCTGACGGTCGCCATCGTCGCTCTCAGTGCAGGCTGCGCCTTCGGCCAGAACCTCTTCCCTCTGCCGCCATTCGGAGACGCCACAGAGGCCTCCCCGCCGGGCACCATCACGGCCGAGTTCCCGGACTGGACCCCGGGGGAGCGGCCGTTTCAGGACCCGGTTGGCGGGGTCCTCGTCATCACCTCGCTGAACGACAACCGGATCTCGTGGAACCCGGATGACGGGATCATCTCGCTGTACGAGGCGCGGATCTACGCGCGGAACGACATAGGCCCGAACACGATCTACTTCCACCCCGGCTTCGGGAAGATCACGATCGCCTACGACTACTTCACCCTCCCGAGCCCGGAGGACACGTTCCAGGGGCGCGAGCTGATCCGGGGCCCAGGCGGTCGGTGGGGTGAGGCGGGCAGTGTGTCCGGCGTGTTCGTGGACGGCGTCCTGGAGGTCACGGGCGACAACGCGAAGGTCCACAACAACTACGTCGGCCTGGACTGGGACAAGGTGACACCCCTGTCGAACGTCTACTGGCCGACTATCGCCCTGAGTGGGAAGCACGGCCGGGCTTACGAGAACACCTTCTGCGCCGACCCGGTGGACGGCAAGGGCGGCAGCCTGACCGTCGGCGGGGAGGACAACTGGGCCTACAGCAACGTCATCGGTCTGCAGAACGACCTGTTGACCCCGCAGTCGGGAGTACCGGAGGTCGGCCTGTACGTCAGCGGCAAGGGCAACCGGATCGGCGACAAGGCCAACTGCTCCAATCACATCTTCGCGAGGGGCACGTGCATCGAGATCACCGGCCAGGGGCATGTGGTGCGCTCGAACGCCATCGGGCGGAACACCGCAGGCCAGACGTGCCAGTACGGGATCGAGCTGAAGCCGCCGACGGAGGGGAAGACGACCGGGAACTACATCGGGGGGCCGAGCGGCCAGCCGGGCCTGACCCACAACATCATCAGTCACTTCACCGAGGCGGGGGTGGTCTTCCGCAATGGCTGCAACAACAACGCGATGGGCGGCAACCTGATCGGGCTGAAGCCGAACGGTCGGCTCGATCTGCCGCGAGGCAAGACAGGTGTGGTCATCGGGGCGAACACGACCGGGAACGAGATCGGGGGCTCGTCGGCGTACTACGTGAACTGGATCGCGGGCCAGACACAGCAGGCGATCCTGGTGCAGCCGGGTGCGGACAAAGTGCAGATTCAGGGCTGCCACATCGGGTTTGACTGCGATCTGAAGGGCATCCACCAGGGGCACGGTGTGGTGGTGGTCGGGGGGAAGGAGGTGCTGATCGGCGGGGTCCGGGAGTCGGCGGCGAGCGACAACGGGAACCTGATCGGTGGCTGCAAGGGAGACGCGATCCGGCTGGAGGGCTGCACGGGGCCGATCGCGATCCAGTCGAACCGAGTCGGCGTGAACCCCGCGGGCGACCTCGCGATGCCCAACGGCGGCGCGGCGGTGCGGGCGATCGGCTCGAGCGAGATCTACATCGGGGTCGATGCGCCGACGGCGCCGGCGGCCGTGACCGCGGAGGTGACTCGCCGGAACCTCTTCACCAACTGCGCGACCGGCGTGTCGATCATCGGTCCCGCGCAGGGGGGCGTGATCGCGAACAGCCGCATTGAGGGGAACGCGGGCTCAGGGATTGTCCTGGACGGCTCGCGGGCTGAGGTCACAGGGATGACGGTCGGCAACCTGAACTCGCAGTCCGATCCCAATGAGATCGTGAACAACGGCGGCTTTGGCATTCTGGTCAAGGGCGCCCAGGCGCATGGGAACTCAATCCTGGGCAACTGGGTCGGCGTGCTGCCCAGTCCCACGACGCTTATCCCCCAGCGCTGGGAGGCAGGCCCCAACCGGGCGGGTGGAATCCAGATCACGGGTCGGGCCCACCACAACACGGTCGGCCAGGGTCCCGACCTGCCGACCAACCGCACCTGCTCCAATGGCGGCCCAGGCGTCCACCTCGGCGGCCGCGCTAACAACAACCTGGTTGTCAACAACTGGATCGGTCGCGAGCGGGCTGCCAACAGCGTGCCCGGCAACAGCGGCTCAGGCGTCCTCATCGACTCGGGTGCCCGTGACAACACGCTGGGCAGCCAGAACCCCGTCGGGGGCAACTTCATCGCCGCCAATGCCTTCTACGGCGTCGAGATCACGGGCGCCGACACGTACGGCAACGCCGTCCTGAGCGGCTGTATCGGCGCGAACGGGCGGTGGAGCTTCGATGGCCTTCGCGCATACCCGGACCACAACACGCTCGGCGGCATCCTGATCTCAGGGGGTGCGCACGAGAACACGATCGGCGACGACTCCGAGGCCACCTACGGTGTCGTCGTCTCCGGCAACTGGGGGCCCGGAATCACGATCACGGGCGCCGCGAGCGACCGGAACCGCGTCATGCGCTGCCGAACCGGCTGCACGCCGGACGGCACTGCCGGAGGCGCCGCCTGGGACAACGAGGGCCCGGGCATCGCCATCAAGGACGGGGCGGCCTGGAACGTCATCGGCGGCCGCACACGCCGCGGTAACCAGATCGCCAACAACACCGGGCCTGGGATCCTCATCGCGGGCCCTGAGACGCGCAACAACGACATCCTCGGCAACCTCATCGGCACCCACCAGGACGGGGCGCAGGCGCTGGGCAACAAGGCCGAGGGCATCCGAATCGTGGACTCGGACAAGAACCGCGTCGGGCTCATGGATGGTCCGACGGCGGCGCCGAACACCATCTCGGGGAACGCTCTAGACGGCGTGCAGATCAAGGGGCCCCAGGCCACCGGCAACCAGGTGGCCCACAACCTGATCGGGACGAACTCTCAGGGGACGGCCAAGCTCGCGAACGGGCGGCACGGGGTGCTTGTCTCGGACGGGGCCTCGTGGAACGAGGTCGGTCCCGGGAACACGGTATCGGGCAACGGGGAGGTTGGGGTGTACTTGTGGGGTGGCGCCGTCAACGACAACACCGTGAGCCGGAATGTCATCGGACTGAGGGCGGACAAGTCGGGGTTCCTGCCTAACGGCGCCGCAGGCTCCTCAGAGACGGCCGTGGCCATCCGCGCGGCGGTTGGCGGCGCCGGTGCGCCTCCCGCGCGGAACGATGTCACCGACAACTGGATCTACGCCGAGCAGGTCGGGATCCTGTTCGTGGACGTCGCCGCGCCGAGCGACCGGGCGGAGCCGACGGTCTGGAACCGCGCGGCACGCAACAAGATCGGGTTCAGGAGCGGGGGCGCGGGCAAGTCCTGTGACGTGGGCATTCGGGTGACCGGCTGCGAGGCCTTCCTCGACCAGAACGAGATCGCGCGTACCGACATCGGAGTGCAAGCCCTCGGCGCCGGAGCCTACGCCGCCGCGCGCCGCTGCAGGTTCCATGACAACCGAATCCACGTGCAGTTCACTCAGAACGCCTCCGGGATGCTGGGCCGCTACGTCCAGGGGAGCGGCGACCGAACACGTTGGAACTGGGGGGAGAATGAGTTCTACCGGACGAACTTCGCGCTCAACGGACATTGGGCCATCGACGCCTTCGAGATCCGCCCTGCCGACACGATCCTGGCGGAGAACTGCTTCTGGTGGACCAACGTCCGGGCCACTATCGAGAAGGAGATCCGATACCGCGACGGCGATGCGCAGAAGGCCAGTGTGGACTTCGATCCGCTGCTCGGCGGCGTGAGCCCGCTGGGCACGCCAGGGACGGCATCGTCGGCGACCGTCGTCGGGCTGACCATCCAGCCAACCAACGCCGGGGCGGCGGTCACGCTCACGCTATCCGCGGACGCGGCGGTCACGGTGCAGGTCCTGAACATCGCCGGGCGGCCCATCCGCACCGTGGTGGCCGATCGCCCGTGCCCCGCGGGAGTCACCACTCTCGCATGGAACGGCCTCTCGGATCTCGGCACCCCCGCCCCCACCGGCCGGTATCTGGTTCAGGTCAGCGCTCGTGCGGCCGATGGCGGCCGGAGCCGGGCCCTGGCCGCGTGCGTGCTCCAGAGGTAGACGAGGTCTGACGAGGAGGAAGCCCATCATGTGCAAGCCCCGAGCAGGCGTTCTGGCGGCGACGGCTGTGGTGGTCCTCAACGCTACTCTCGTGAGCGGCCAGAGCTGGTTTCCGCTGGCTCCCATGCCCTCCGAGGTCCGTGACGCTCCGCCGGGCACCATCACCGCCGAGTTCCCCGACGGCCCGCAGGCGGAGCTGGCGGGGGAGCGGCCCCGGTCCGATCCGGTTGGCGCCACGCTTGTCATCACGAGCCTGAACGACAACCGAATCTCGTGGGACCCGGATGACGGGATCATCTCGCTGTACGAGGCGCGGATCTACGCGCGGAACGACACGGGCCCGAACACGATCTACTTCCATCCGGGCTTCGGGAAGATCACGATCGCCTACGACTACTTCACCCTCCCGAGCCCGGAGGACACGTTCCAGGGGCGCGAGCTGATCAGGGGGCCCGGCGGTCGGTGGGGCGAGGCAGGGAGTGTCTCCGGAGTTTTCGTGGACGGGGTCCTGGAGGTCACGGGCGACAACGCGAAGGTGCACGACAACTACGTGGGCTTCGACTGGGACAAGACGACGCCGCTCTCCAACGTGTTCTGGCCGAGTATCGCACTGAGCGGGAAGCACGGCCGGGTCTACGAGAACACCTTCTGCGCCGACCCGGTAGATGGCGGCGGCGGCAGCCTGAGCGTGGGCGGTGAGGACAACTGGGCGTACAGCAACGTCATCGGTCTGCAGAACGACCTGCTGACCCCGCAGCCGGGAGTGCCGGAGGTCGGCCTGTACGTCGGCGGCAAGAACAACCGGATCGGGGACAAGGCCAACTGCTCCAATCACATCTTCGCGAGGGGCACGTGCATCGAGATCACCGGACAGGGGCACGTGGTGCGCTCGAATGCCATCGGGCGGAACACCGCGGGCCAGACGTGCCAATACGGGATCGAGCTGAAGCCGCCGACCGAGGGGAAGACGACCGGGAACTACATCGGGGGGCCCAGCGGCCAGCCGGGCCTGAGCCACAACATCATCAGCCACTTCACCGAGGCGGGGGTGGTCTTCCGGCCTGGCTGCAACAACAACGCGATGGGCGGCAACCTGATCGGGCTGAAGCCGAACGGTCGGCTCGATCTGCCGCGAGGCAAGACCGGCGTGATCATCGGGGCGAACACGACGGGGAACGTGATCGGGGGCTCGTCGGCATACTACGTGAACTGGATCGCGGGTCAGACGCAGCAGGCGATCCTGGTGCAGCCGGGCGCGGACAAGGTGGAGATTCAAGGCTGCCACATCGGGTTTGACTGCGATCTGAAGGGCATCCACCAGGGGCACGGTGTGGTGGTGGTCGGGGGGAAGGGGGTGCTGATCGGCGGGGTCCGGGAGTCGGCGGCGAGCGACAACGGGAACCTGATCGGTGGGTGCAAGGGGGACGCGATCCGGCTGGAGGGCTGCAAGGGGCCGATCGCGATCCAGTCCAACCGGGTCGGCGTGAACCCCGCGGGCGACCTCGCGATGCCCAATGGGGGCGCGGCGGTGCGGGCGATCGGCTCAAGCGAGATCTACCTCGGGGTCGATGCGCCGACGGCGCCGGCGGCCGTGACCGCGGAGGTGACGCGCCGGAACCTCTTCACGAACTGCGCGACGGGCGTATCGATCGTCGGGCCCGCGACAGGTGGCGTGATCGCGAACAGCGAGATCGTGGGCAACGTCGGCGACGGCGTGCGGCTCACCGGCGTGTCCGCTGAGGTCTCGGGGTTCCAGATCGGGAGCGCCGACCCTCTGGTCCCGTCCAGCGAGATCCGCGGCAACGGCGGTTGGGGCATCCAACTGCGGGGCCGTCAGACCTGGGCGAACCGGGTCCAGGGGAACTACATCGGGGTGGAGCCGGTGTCGCAGGCCACGGTGAGTTTCCGACCGGCCGGCAACGGGCTGGGCGGGGTTCTCATCACTGACAAGGCTCACCACAACGCAATCGGCGAGACGTACACCCGGCCGACGAACTACATCGCCTGCAACGGGGGGCCGGGCGTGCTGATCGACCGCGAGGCCCACGACAACACGCTGCTCGGCAACTGGATCGGTCGGCGGGACTGGGACTTCAGTCACCGCCTGATCTATGGGAACTCCACGGCGGGGGTTCTCATCACCGGCAGCGCTCACGACAACCGCATCGGCGCGGGAACCGAGGAGCTGCGGCGCAACTGGATCAATGGGAGCAAGGGCCCGGGCGTGGACATCGCCGGGCCCGGCACGAACGGG
This sequence comes from Armatimonadota bacterium, assembly GCA_016869045.1. Classification (GTDB taxonomy): domain Bacteria; phylum Armatimonadota; class Zipacnadia; order Zipacnadales; family VGFC01; genus VGFC01. Next base: position 5,753 of record VGFC01000169.1, on the reverse strand, counting down.
AACACGGTCCAGAACTCGTACATCGGCGTCATGATCGGCTCGCTCGACATCCCCGACCCCCGGACTAGCGCGATCTACCCGAACGGCAACCACGGCCACGGGGTGCGCATTCGCGACGGCGCGCAGGAGAACGTGATCGGGGCGCCGTCCACGGGCGACTATGGGGTGATGATCTGCGCCAACAAGCTCAACGGCGTTCTCCTTGCGGGCCTGAACACGAACCGCAACCACATCCGGCACTGCGCCATCGGCGTCTGTTCGTCCAGCCGCATGGGGACGCTGACACAGGGCCCGTGGGCGAACGAGAGTACGGGCGTGGAGATCAACAAGAAGGCGCAGAACAACAGCGTCGGGGGCACGGATCTGCCTACGGGCACGAACCCGGCCTTCGGCAACCTGATCTCGAACAACAAGGGCGCGGGAGTGCTGATCCAGGATGAGGACACCAACCTCAACTACGTCGGCGCCAACCTGATCGGCACGACCGCCGACGGCCGGAACGCGCTGCCCAACGGCGCCGAGGGGGTCCGCATCGTCAACTCGGCGGGGAACTCCGTGGGCAAGGGCACCTTCCGCGGCGCGAACGTGATCTCGGGCAACACGAGCTACGGCGTGCTGGTTCAGGGGCGGTTGGCGATGGGGAACCTCATCCTCGGGAACCTGATCGGCGTGGACCCGCTGGGCAACGCGAGCCTCGACGCCACCAAGCACAACAAGCTCGCCAACGGCAAGTCCGGTGTGGCCATCATCGAGCGCGCGAACCACAACCAGGTCAAGGGCGGCAACGTGATCTCGGGCAACGGGGGCTTCGGGGTCATCATCAGCGGGCTGGGTTCGGACGCGAACCTCGTGGACGGGAACCTGATCGGGGTGAACCGATCGGAGCGGGTGCTGGTGCCGAACGGCGAGGGCAGCCTGTACGACACCGGCGTGTGCGTGCGCGGGGAGCTGGGGACGTATGGGCCGGAGGACACGCAGATCACGAACAACCGCATCTACGGCGCCTACCGCTGCGTGTGGTTCGCCGACCTCACCTTCAACCGGCCCATCGGCCAGCTCAACTACGGGAACCGTATCGTGGGCAACAAGATCGGCTTCTCGGCCGCAACCGTGCCCAAGGCGCGCGGGATCGGGGTCTTCGTCGCCGAGTGCTACGCCTACCTGGAGGACAACGAGATCGCAGGGCGGGAGATCGGCGTCCAGGCGCTGGGGATGCACGCCTACGTCGGCCTCAAGGAGTGCGGCTTCTACGACAACACGCGACACGTGCAGTTCGCGCAGCACTCGGCCGGCTGCCTCGGCCGCGATGGCGCGGCCAGCACGAACTGGCAGTATGGGCACAACTTCTTCGGCGACGCCACCAGCCACGCCGTGGACGCCTACGAGGCGCACTCGAACCAGATCATCTACGCGCAGAACTGCGACTGGGGCGTCTACAACGATCCCGGAATCGAGGCGCGCATCCGCTTCCGCGAGGGCGACACCGACCACACCAGTGTCGTGTACAACCCCGCCCTCTTCCCGGGACCGAGCGTGGCGGCTGCGGGGACGGCGGCCATCACCGCGCTCTCAGCCCAACCGACCCGCGCGGGCGCGGCGATCACCTTCACGCTCTCGACGGGCGCGGCGGTGACCGTGCAGATCACGAACATCGCCGGGCGGCCGGTGAAGACGCTGGCGGAACGAGGGTGCAGCGCGGGGCTGAACACGCTGCTGTGGAACGGTCTCGCGGACAGCGGGACGGCGGTCCCGAACGGCGCGTACTTGGTGTCGATCACTGCCCGGACCCCTGAAGGCCGGCAGACCCGAGCGCTGGGCCGGGTGCAGCTTCTGCGCTGAGGGGTAGACCTACCGCGCCTCCATCGGTTCCCAGTGGAGGTTGGAGCCGATGTTGGGGTTGAAGTCCGTGCTCTCGGTGACGATGTACTCGCCGAGGTTGTTGGCCCACGCATGCCCGTAGCCACCGGGCAACTCGACCGTCTCCCCCTTGTGCGGATCATAGTAGGCGTCCACGCCGCGGATCGTGCGGCTGACGTTGTCCATGATCCCGTCCTTGATCTCCTGACGCTGATACCAGCTCCTGAGGTTGTCGTCGCGGATCTCGCTGCCCTGCTGCGCGTAGGCGCGGCCGATCTCGCCGATCTGGCGGATGTTCCGGATCTGGTTCTGGCAGAGCGCCACCGTGATCTGCTCATAGAGGGCCGACCACGCGGGGTTCACACGAGTCGAGCTGGCGACGGTCCGGAAGAGGTCGGCGGCGGGGTCCAGCTGGCCGGCCGGCGCCCGCGCCGAGAAGAGGTAGAGGGCCATCCACACCACCGTCTCCGCCTGCCCGAAGGCCGAGGCCATGGGGAGCCGGGCCACCATCACCATGCCGTACATCTCCTCTTCGAGCTTCTGGCCCTGCCAGTCGTACTCGAACCGCACCTTGGCGCCGTCGAACTGAGTGCCCGGTTCGGGAGGCTTCGCCAGAATCTGCTTTGGCAGGTCGGGGAGGTGCTGCTCGGTGGTGATCCGCAGGTTCTGCGCCGGCCTCCGGTAGCGCGGTAGGGCGACCTTCTTGAGCATCTCCAGCGCGTCCATGGGCGGGCGGACTTCGGCCCCCAACGACTTGCTGCCGATGGGCTGCAGCATCGCCGACAGCGGATCGTTCTTCCACACGAAGTTGATGTTGGGGAAGATCTCCAGGGCTTGCGGCCCGGCCGGGTTGGCGACGACGCCCGCGACGGTCGCCGGCATTCCGGGGTTGCTGAGGTCCCACCGCACGCCGCCCTGGAAATCCCAACCGACCGGAGTGGTCATGCGGAAGAGCTCGAGCCCGGTGCCCTGGGTGTCCATGTACACAAACGGCTTCAGACGCAGGCCCGGCGCCAGAACCCTCTCTCCGCCTTGGCCGGGCATGGCGATCAGGGGCACGCCGCAGTGCGGGCAGATGATCTGCGCGTCGGAGGGGGCGACGGCTTCCTGGCACTTCGGGCACTGCCCCGGCGCGGTGGCCGTGGTGGCGGGGGCAGTGGGCGGAGTAGCCGGGGTCTCCGCGTCGGGCTTCTTGGGCCCATAAGTCTTGTTCTGGGCAGGTCCGGCGGTTGGGAGCGAAACCAGGAGAGCGAGGCAGGAGAGCAGGCGGGTAGGGGCGGAGACGTGCCGACGCATGACTGCACCTCCGGGCTTGCGTGCCCGACGGGTTCCGCAGCAAGCGATCGGAGGATTCGACGTCGGGGACGGCGGCTCCTTCCGCGGAGCCGAAGGTGCTCGTTGGGGCGGCGTTGAACTGAGGCGTTGTCGGGCTGGGAAGCCCGACCTACAAAGTCAATGACGGGGTGCCATGCCGTACGAGCCCAAGCCGGTTGACACATCGCGAGTCCGGCTGACCGACAGTCTGCTGGAGTTGACGGAGCTGCTGGCCGAGAACACCCACGAAGTGTGGGCCAGGCAGCGGCTGGAGGACGGCTGGACGTACGGCCCGGAGCGGGATGACGAGGGGAAGCGTCACCCCTGCCTCATCCCCTACGACGAACTCCCCGAGTCCGAGAAGGAGTACGACCGGAACACGGCTCTGGAGACGCTGCGGGTGATCGCGGCGCTAGGCTTCCGCCTGGACCGTGGGTCGGCGGAGGAAGAGGCGCCTCCGGTGCGGCCCGATGCGGAGAGCGCCTCGGCTATCGAGGAGGCCCTGCAGAAGGGCTCGGGGATGGGCCTGACGTCCCTGCTGGCCCTCTGGCGGATGCAGCGGGCCAGCGGGCAGCTGCTCCCGCTGGAGGCTCAGCAGAAGCTCGGGGAGTGGGTGCTGCGGCGCGGTGCGCCCCTCGTAGCCTACGAGGTGTTTGCCGACGGGCTGGGACGCTGGCCGGGGAACGTGCGCTTCCGACAACTCATCGCCCTGGCGCTTGCGCGGAGCGGCGCCACTCAACGTGCGAACGGCGTGCTGCAGGAGCTGGCGGAGGAGGGCCACGCGGATGAAGAGACACTGGGGTTGCTGGCGCGCACGCACAAGGACCTCGCGGAGCAGGCGGCCGACCCGGATGAGAGGCGGCGCCAGTTGCAGCTCGCGTGCGAGGGCTACGAGCGGGCTTACCGGGCCAGCGGGGGGTACTGGACCGGCATCAACGCGGCGACGATGGCGACGCTGCTGGGGGAGACCGACCGCGGACAGGGCTGGGCGCGGGAAGTGCGGGAGCAGTGCCTGCCGGAGCTGGAGCGGGCTCTGGCGGCCGACGAGGACCCCTACTGGCTGTACGCGACCCTCGGTGAGGCCGCGCTCATCCTGGAGGCGTACGACGAGGCGGAGGAGTGGTACGGCAAGGCGGCGGGAGTCGGTAGCGGGCGCTATGGGGACCTGAGCTCGACGCGGCGGAACGCGCGGCTGCTGCTGGGGCACCTGCGGGGCGATACGACGGCCATCGACCAACTGCTGCCGGTGCCGCGCATTGCGGTGCTGGCAGGCCGGATGAGCGACCCGGCGACGGGCCAACGACGAACGCTCCCGCCCCATGCCCAACAGGCGCTGCGCCGGGAGATTCAGCAACGGTTGCGCGATACGGGCGCGCTAATCGGCTATGCGTCCACGGGTTCGGAGGTTGATATCCTCTTCTCCGAGGCGCTGCTGGACGTGGACGGTGAGGCGCACATCGTCCTGCCGTACGACAAGGACGAGTTCGTGCAGGATACGCTGGAGACGATGGCGGAGGATGGCTGGCGGGAGCGTTTCGAGCAGGTGCTCGGGAGGGCCGCCGAGGTGGTCACGGCCTCTCAAGGCAAGCTCGAAGGGGGCCAGGTGGCGTTGGAGTACGCGGACCTGATCCTGTTCGGGCTGTCCAGCCTGCGGGCGGTGCAGCTGGAGACGGAACTGGTGCCGGTGGCGGTCTGCGACACGTCCCTCCCGGGGCTGGGGGCCACGGCGCGGGTCATCCAGCGGTGGCGCGACCGGGGGTACCGTGTCCAAGTGATCGACCTGCCCTTCATCGAGAGCCCGGGCGTCGCCGCTGCTGCGGAGCCACCGGAGGGCCGTGCGACAGCGAAGGGCAGTGGGGGTTTTGCGGGCGAGATCATGGCGATCCTGTTTGCAGACACGGTGAGCTTCAGTCGGCTGACGGACGTGGCGGTGCGGCGCTTCGTCGAGCACTTCCTGGGCGGGATCGCGGAGCTGGTCGAGGGCTCGCCGCGAGCGCCGGTCACGATGAACACCTGGGGCGACGGGCTCTTCGCGATCTTCCATTCCGTTCGCGACGCAGGCTGTCTGGCGCTGGAGCTGACGGACTGGATCTCGCAGACGGACTGGTCGGCGCGCGAGCTGCCGGAGGACCTCAATCTGCGGGTCGCCCTACACGCCGGCCCGGTATGGTCCTACACCAATCCGGTGACGGGGAAGTCGGACTACATCGGGACCCATGTGACCCGCGCCGCGCGATTGGAGCCCAGCACGCCCCCGGGTCACGTCTACGCCACGTACGGCTTCGCCTCCATCGCGGCGGCCGAGGGGGTGGAGGAGTTCACCTGCGAGTACGTGGGCGAGACGCCGCTGGCCAAGTCGGCCGGGATGTGCCCGACGTACCATTTGAGACGGCGGCGCGGAAGGTGACGGGCAGGCGCCCCACGAACTACGGGCCGACTACTGCGCATGAGCCGTCAGCACCTCGGGTGGTGGGAAGATGTCCCAGGTCTTCGTGAGTTATGCTGAGGAAGACGGGCACCTGGTGGGCGAACTCGCCGGGGGTCTGGAGACCCACGGCTACGGCACGTGGTACTACCAGCGT
>VGFC01000168.1 GCA_016869045.1 Armatimonadota bacterium | reverse complement strand
GCGACCATCGCCGCCGGGCTGACGCTCGATGAGACGACCGCCGCCTCCGGTAGCCGCAGCCTGCGCGTCTACAACCCGGCGAGCAGCGGCGCGATGGGCGCCGTCCCTTACTCGCAGCCCTTCGACGCGGGCGTCTACCGGCTCGTGTCCTTCGACTACAAGCTCCGGCCCGAGGTGCGCATCGATCTGTATGCGGTGGTGAACGGGAGGGGGTACGCCGTCAAGCTCAGCAACAACGACAGCTCGAACTACATCGGCGCCTTCGACAACGTGCAGCTCGACGACCAGTGGCACCATGCCGAGGTGAACCTCTACGACCTGCTGCGCACGGCGGCCCCGGCCTCGCCGGGCTATGTCGTCACAACGCTGGCCTTCATGGACGCCGGTAGCTATGGCAACATCCAGCACCAGTACTACAACCTCGATAACTTCGTGATCCGCCCGGTGATGGCGCTGCACGAGGGCGCGCAGTTCCCCGTCTCGGTGGGCGATCCCAGCGGAATCACGGGCCTCAGCTACGCTCTCGACACCGATCCCGTCACCGATCCTCCGACCTCCTCCACGACGGCCCTGCCGCAGATCACCTTGCCGCCGGTGCCCGCGTCGGAAGCCTGGTTGCATCTCAAGGCGGTCGATGGCGCCGGCAACTGGGGCCCGGTAGCCCACGAGCGTCTGCTGTCCGACATCCAGCCGCCGGCTGCCACCGCCGCCTCGCCGGCCGACGGCGCCGCGACCGCCGTGTCCGATGTGATCCTCAGTCTCTCCGACACCGGCATCGCGGGCATCGACCCGCGCAGCATCCAGCTCGATGTCGCCGGCACGACGTATACGGTGGCCAATAGCGGCCTCGTCTACAACAGCGCGAGCGGCCAGCTCGACTGGAACTGCGAGCGCACATCGGGCTCGCCGATCGTCTTCGCGAACGGGCAGCCGGTGCCCGTCAAGCTCGTCGCCGCCGCCGACTACGCGGGCAACCCGGCCACCACTCTCCCTGCCTGGTCATGGACGATGGACTATTCGAAGGACACGACGGCGCCGGCTATCGCCGGCCTCACCGCCGGAACCCACGCGACGTTGATGGCGCAGCGCTTCGAAGGCGGCGTCGGCGGCATCCAGCCGTACGGAAGCCAGTCCTCGGCGGCGGTCTCGCGCGAGGCCGCCTCCCCCGATGGCGCGGGTCAGAGCGTGAAGATCACCAACACCGCCGCGGGCGGCAACCTGGCCTTCTACCTCCAGGCCGGCGCGATCGCGACCGCCTCCTACCCCTTCGTCTCCTTCGACTACCGCATTCCGGCCGGCGTCACGTTGGACATGCTGGTCTACTTCTACAACGAGGTCCTGGTCTTCCAGCTCAACGGCAACGCGGGCGGCTACTTCGCAACCGTGCCGGGAATCGTCGCCGACGGGCAGTGGCATCATTGCACCTTCAACCTCTACGAGCAGGTCGCGCAGCGCGCCGCCCAGCGCGGTTTGGGCGCCTACTACACCACCAGCTACATCGCCCTCGTCCACCGTGACAGCGCCGCGCTCCCCGAGGGCGTCTCGGTTAACATCGACAACCTCGTGATCAGCGCCGCCGGCCCCAACGCCGTCAGCCTCTCCTGGTCCGCCACCGACACCACCGGCATCGCCGGCTACAGCTACGTGATCGACCAGACCCCCGACACCGAGCCCCCAACCACGCCCACCGATTCGGCCGTCACCAAGCAGTTCGCCAGTCGCCCGACACCGAGCCCCCGACCACGCCCACCGATTCGGCCGTCACCAAGCAGTTCGCCGACCGACCCTCCGGCCTCAACTGGTTCCACGTCCGCGCCCTCGACGGCGCCGGCAACTGGGGCCCCACCAGCCACTGGGCCGTCCAGGTCCAGTGACGACGGGAATGAGGAGGGACCACCGGGTATCGAGTACGCCACTGAGGCCTGACCGCAGCAGGCACGCAGTCTGCCCTCCGATATGCTATAATGTAGAGGCCTGCTCTGCGAAGGTGGTGATGGAGCCATGTTTGACAGGATCACGGTCGAGTCCGACAAGATGGGCGGCAAGCCCTGCGTGCGGGGCATGCGCATACCCGTGTCCCTTGTCATCAACCTGGTGGCGAACGGGATGACAGACGACGAGATACTCGAGGCCTACCCTTACCTCGAGAAGGAGGACATCCGGCAGTGCCTTCTGTACGCAGCGGCACTGGTCCGGGACGACTCCTACCACCTCGTAGGGTCAGCGGAGTGAAGGGTGCGCTTTCTGGCTGACATGGGGATCTCGCCCGGGACCCTTGCTCACCTGCGTGGCCAGGGGCATGACGTGGTGCATCTGGCAGACGAAGGCCTGCAACGTCTGCCCGACCCCTGGATAGTCGCCAAGGCTCGTCGGGAACGCCGCGTGATACTGACGGTGGACCTCGATTTTGCTGATCTCCTTGCCCTCGCAGGCGAGAGGTATCCGAGCGCGATCATCTTTCGCCTCGCCAACCAGACTCCCCCGAGTATCAACGCGGCGCTCGATAGGTGCATTCTCCCCTTGGCCGACGCCCTGGACCAGGGCGCTGTGCTGTCCGTTGGCGAGGCAGCCGTGCGTGTCCGGCCGCTCCCCATTGAGCCCGAGGCCCCGTAGCATCACGTTGGCGACGGCCCGCTCCGTGGGCGCTCGGTCGTCTGAGTGAAGGACGTACCTCTCGACGTCGCGAATCCCCCGTCGGCGTGGCAGATCCCGACTCGTACCCCAAGCGAGGACCTCTCATGGATTCCCCCATCACGATCACCTCTCCCCTCCACGGTGACGTGCTGAACCGCCACGATGGACTGACGGAACCCGGTTCACTGGTCATTGGCGTCTTGGGCGAGGCCCAGGAGGGCGTCGCCGTCACCGTCAACGGCCTGCCCGCCGAGCGAGAGGGCCGGCTCTTTCGCGCGCGGGTGCCGGTCGCGAACATGCAGACGGACCTGGTCGCGACGCTCGCCGACGGCAGCGCCGAGGATCGCATCACCGTCCTCTGGGACCGCACGGACAGGAAGCGCTATCGCTTCTCGCTGGATGACAACGTGCGCTTCCTGAGCGACATCGCGAAGGAGCCCGACTCCTTCCCTTCGCTCTTCGATCACTGGTACTTGGGCTTCTGGAAGCGCCTGCACGAGGAGTACGGCACCAAGGTCCACTGCAACATCTACTACCAGGAGTGTTGGGGCGTGCTGCCGGAGGGCCAGGAGCCGTGGTTCAACCTCACCATGATGCCCGACAGCTACAAGGACGAGTGGCAGGCGAACGCCGACTGGTTCCGGCTGAGCTTCCACGCGCGCGAGGACAAGCCCGATCGCATCTACAAGGACGCGACCTATGACGAGATGGCCCACGACTTTGAGCAGGTGATGCGCGAGATCCGCCGCTTTGCCGGGGAGGAGGTCACGAGCAACTTCACGACGGTGCACTGGGCCGAGGCGCCGCTCGAGGCGTGCCGGGCCTTGCGCGACCGGGGCATCGAGGGGCTGCTGGGGTTGTTCGTCACCAACGCGCCGGACTCGACGTTTACGCGCTACTACCTCTCGCCCGAGATGGGCCAACACATCGCCGGGCGCGAGGCCTGGAAGGACATGGCCGAGGACATCGTCTTCATCTCATGCGACTCGGTCGTCAACGGTCTTGCCCTCGCCAACATCAACGCCTACCTGGACGATGTCGAAGCTAACCCTCACACCGCCGACATGCTCGAACTCCTCATCCACGAGCAGTACTTCCGCAAAGAGCTCCGCATCTACCAGCCCGACGTGCTCGACAAGGTCGAGACCGCCATCCGCTGGGCCTCCGATCGCGGCTACGAACCCACCTTCTGGCAGGAGGGCCTCCTCCGTGCCCTCCAATAGCCCGTCACCCGCTGTCCACGTCGCCCCGAACACGTCCCCGCCCATGGCGCCAATACCAGCTTCAGCGCCGTGAGTCCAATGCGCTGCCACGTGGGAGCCGTGACTAGCCCGGCACGCGCTGGGGCCGGACGGAGTCGGGGTGCCTCAGGGCACCGTGCCGCCCTTCGCTTCCGCCTCTGGGAGGCAGTAGTCCTCGGGTACGCCTGCCTTAATCAGGGCAGCCACTTGGTCGGTCACTCGAACCGGCATGCCCGGCTCGATGGCGCCGTAGAACCGGGCCATTGGGCACGGAGGCGCATTGGGGCGCGGCTTCTTCGGAGGAATATCCATCCATTCCGCCTTGGTGGAGCCGAAGGGGAAGCACACGCACCCCGCCTCCCCTACCCTCAGGACCACAAGATAGCCGATGTGTTTGCCCGGCATCCGCCCCAGGTCCGGGTCTACGGTGTCTGGCCCAAACACCTCCAGTACCTGCCGCGGGGCAATGCCTGCCTGCGATCCGAGTCCGCGCACCGTGATCTCCACGGGGCAGGGGACCATCTTGACCACGCACCCCTCGACGGCGGCAACCCTCATCGCGAGTAGGCGCATGGCCTCCTGCACCATCGCCCCAACCGACGTCGGATCGTCGCGGGGGTGGTACTCAAGGTCGTAGAACCCGAGATGCTTGCCGTCCTTCGCATCAACCAGCCGGGCCCCCTTGACTGACACGGAGCCGTGGCCGTTCGCGCATGTGTGCAGCAACCCCTTGTTCAGGCAAGGCAGGTTCACGGTTGCCTCGGCCAGCAGCACCACACTAGCGCCAGCCAAGCCCCCAACGATCCTGACGATGTCAGCCTCAGACGCACCGAGCCTGACTTGTGTCTGGTACTCCGCGAAGATGGCATCGAGGCGCGCCCGCTCGACGGTCGTGTACTGCCCGGTTTCGTGCAGCCTCTGGGATAACCAGGCGGCGACCTCCGCAGCCCCAAGGCCGTTCCTGACGGCCTCCGTGTCATACTCCGTACAGTATTGAACCGGCGCATAGTGGATAGTGACGGGGATTGGCATGACCACCACTACAGGTGCCGCGTCCGTCTGTGGGGAGCCCGCCGAAGGCAGCAGACCCAGGCTTACCCCCACACACAGCGACACCAGGAGTCCCCGAGAGAACGTACCCATGGCCATTCCTCCCGCAGTATGAGTCATTCCACGACCTCCGCAGTGACCGCGTGACCCGTCGCTTCTGTGACACGAAGGCGGGGCGAGGCGCAGTCGTGCAGCGCCTGCGCGATGGCCTCAGCCGTAGCGCCCGGGCCTACTACGTCCCAGGCGCCTATCCCGTTGGCAATGTCAGCTGCCCGACGCTCCACTGTGTTGACTCCGTCAACGGCCTCCAGGACTGCTTCGATGTCCGTAAGCCACTGGAATGACCGACAGCCAGTCACATGCACCTGGATGAGCGTCGTGCGCCCGGTGCTAAGGGACTCGAGGACCTGGCGGCCCACCTTCTCGCCAGCGACGCGGAGCGCCTCCTTCCCCGCGATTAGCACTGTTGGACGCACTGCGGGGGCCGTAGCAGACTTGGCACACAGAAGCTGCGCCGTGTCTGCGTAGTAGGCCTTCACCTCGACCCGAGCCTCGCACCGCACCATGCCAAGTTCGGGAGGGCCCTCCTCGGCGAAGGCCTCCCCCACGAGGACGATCTCACAGCGGAACTCCTTCCGTAGACCCTCCGCGGCGTCGCTCTCGCCCTGCCTGATCGCGTCTGCGATGGAGCGGCGCCGGTTGTCATCCATCCCTTGCACGTCAACCACCGGGACTCCCGCCGTTGCGAGAAGGTCCTTGATCGCGGTCTCTGCGGCGGGGTCCGGCGCCGGGCGGCGCACGATCTCCTCCGTCACCGCGACGAGCACACGCGGGTACCGCACCTTCGAGCCATCTCTTCCCAACCTCTCGATGGCCTGACGAAGGAGGACCATGTCGACGGTTGCCGAGACGACCACAATGGCCTGTTTGCCCTCAGCATCTATGGCGGGAGCCTTCGCCTTCGGCACCCCAGTAAGGAAGGTCTTGGGGTCAGACAGCAGTTCCGCCTCTACCGCGTCGCGGTTCGCCTCTACCCACGCCTGGCCCTTCAGTTCGGTCACCGCCTTCAGGACAGCGTTGGCGAGTGCCCGATCACGTGCCGCTTCCCCCGCCGGGCCGATACCACCGGTGCCAATGGGAGCGCGGCCTTCCGCCACGAACGGCTTGCCGCCGGGTGCACCCGCGAGGGTCGCTCCCTTCAGTTCCCACCCCTGCCCTACAAGCAGCGCGGCCGATGCTGGGAGGATGGAGAGAAGAACTCCCGCCCCAACCGTATATACGACGCGCATGGCCCAACTACGGCGTAGTACCAGAGCATTGTACACAGTCGTCGGCCTCCGATCATGAAACAGTTCCTCTGCAGTACGTCCTCCCAGTTTCGCCAGCCACAAGACTGCTTCTCCCTCAAACCCCAGGATTCCTCCTTCGTACTTCGTCCCGCCGGAAGGTCAGGACTCTGTCGGGCTCTACCGAGCTGGCTAGGGCCCCGCCATGGGCTGACCGGTCGGCATCAAGGTCCACCCCCAGTGGCTCTGGGTCACTGGGGCGCGGGAGAACGCGGGTATGCCTGCATAGCGCTCTCAGGCATCGGTAGCGCGTCGGCCGCTCTTGCGGTCGGCGCCTCTACTTGGCCACCGCCGCACTCGGCTTCCGCTCCAGTAGATCGCTGCTGGCGATGTCAACCCACCGCTGGCCCTCGTTCCACACCAATGCCCCGTCCCCGGAGATGCGGGATGCCTCGATGTCCTCGTCGCCCTCGAAGTCCCCTTCCGGGCCGACGGCCGGGAAGACGACGATGGCTCCGCCCTCTCCGTCGGGCAACGCGATCGGCGCGCGCTCCAACCACTTCGCCCCCGACACCATCGTCGGCGTCTCGCCCTCATTCCACAGCACCTTGCCCTCGGCATCCAGGCGCTGTGCCAGGACGTCGATGTCGCCCGCATTCTCCCCTTGGCGGAACTCATGCTCGATCGCCACAATGATCTGCGCATTGGGCAGCGGCACGATCGACGGCGCTCGCTCCAGCCCCGGCGCGCTGCTGACCACCACGGACTTCTTGCCCTCCTCCCACAGCATGTTCCCGTCGCCATCCACGCGCTGGGCGAAGACGTCGATATCTCCCGCGAACTCACCCTCCAGCGGCTCATACTCGAAGGCAACGATCATGCCTCCCATGCCATCGCCAACGGCCACCGGCTTGCGCTCGATTCCCTTGCCGCTCGCTACGGTGCTTGCCTCCTCGCCCCCGTTCCACATCACGACACCGTCCCGACTGATCCGCTGGCCCATGATGTCTACATCGCCCTTGAACTCGCCTTCCAGGAACTCCACTTCGAACGCCACCAGCGCTCCCCCGCGGCCATCCGAGACCGCGGTAGGTGCGCGTTCGTTGTTGGCTGTTGCGGCTAGGTCAATGGCCCGCTCACCGTTGTTCCAGGCCAGTGTCCCATCCGCTTTGACCCTCTGGGCCATCACGTCCGTCGCGCCCTCCTCGTTCTCCCACTCGAACACGAAGATGGCGCCGCCCTCGCCGTCGGGCACGATGACGGGGTTGCGTTCCGGGGCGGGTGACGACCCCACCACGGCCGGCGTGTCGTCCTTATCCCACAGAGAGTCACCCTTCGAGTTGACGCGTTGGGCCAGGATATCGACGTCCCCGTCGTCGTCCGTTCACCCATAGGCGACGATGAAGCCGCCCGCGCCGTCCGCGATTGCGACTGGATGGTATTCCTTGGACTTCGAGCTGGCGACGGGGGGTGGCGCCTCGCCCTGGTTCCACAGGAGCGTTCCGTCCGCCCCGATGTGTTGGGCGACGATGTCCGTGTCACCCTTGTGCTCGCCCTCCGTGAACTGGTACTCGTAGATTACGAACGCCCCGCCCGCGCCGTCCGGCACGACCACCGGCGAGGTCTCGATGTCCGTCGAGGTCGCCACGGCCAGCGCCTCGTCGGCGTTCCACCCCAGCGTTCCATCCGGCTTCAGCAGCCGCGCGTAGATGTCCGCATCCGCCGGCTTATCGCGCGGCGCCACCTCGTAGGCAACGATCACATCCGCCCGCGCGGTCGAGAGCAAGGCGCCCAACCCCGCGGTACTGAGGATGAGCGTAAGTCGGTGCGTGACGCGCAAGGGACACCCTCCGCGATGGGCCGTGTTGCCCGGATGACCGCCGCGTGCGATCAGCTGCAGGTTCCCGGAACATCGCTCCGAACCCTTCCGGGACGGCCCTCGGTGCTGCAACAATCCCCCTCCGTCGGCGTATGTAGTCTGGAGGGCGTTCGCATCCGTCACATAGGAATCCGCGATTCTCGTCTGAGCCCTTCCCGTGTAGGGGCGCGGTTCAGATTGTGCTGAAGAAGGGCTCTGTCGAGGAAGGACGCCTCTCCTACGCCCTACGTGTCTCGTAGGTCGGGATTCCAATCCCGACACTGCCTTTGTCAACACAATCCTCATGGCACCCAAGAACCGGTATCGCGGATTCCCACATAGCCTCGAGCCGCGTCAAGAGGAGGGATCAACCGTGGCGACACTGCTGGCTGGCGTTCTGCTCGTCTTACCCCTCGCCGAGCCTCAACCCGCAGCCAACACGATCACCCGGCCCGGTGTCGAGCTAACCTACGAGGATGGCGTGGACCAGACCAACCTGGAGGCCATCGCCGACGTCGTCCAGGTCGCGAAGCAGACCTTCGACGCCCTCTTCCCCGAACTCGCCCAACCGCAGATCCACGTTCATGTTTGGGATGCGACCCAGGCGTATTGGGAGGGCACCATCACCGACCGGCTGAGCACCATCTATGTCGGCCTCGGGCCCCATGGGATCGGCGAGCAGTTCCGACCTGACGCCTGTCCCGTGGGCATCCTCTGCCAGGCGGTCGCCGAGCTCCAAAACCCGAACCGCCTGCCCGGCTTCGATCGCTTCGTCGCCCAGCGCTGTCTCGCGCCGGCCGTCGCCAAAGCCCTGGGTGCCACGCCTCTCCCGCGCACGCGGCTGAGGCCCGACTCGGACGACGCCACCGGCCGCCTGGTCGCCATCACTGCTCCGGAGTGCACGGTGGTCCATCCCGACTATGCCGCCGTCGCCGCTCTGCTCGACATTGAGCGGCTGGTCGGCCTCCCGACCCTCAAGGAACTCCTGCTCCCCGTTCTGGCAAGCGAGCGCGACCCCTTCAGCGCCTTCCGCACCGCCGTCCTCGCCGGTGAGCCCGCCCTCGCGGACGCCTTCACTGCCTACGACGAAGCCACGCGCCTGACCGTCGGGGAGGACGGAACGTGCCTGATCGCCTCCTTCGAACCGGATGAGCGCGTAGCGGTATCGTCCAGCTTCATGAGTCTCGCCACGCTCGATGAACTCCCCTTCGTGGCCAGCAACCTGTTCGAGCCCTCGTTCACCGACGAGTGGGCGACCGACGGCAGTCTGTCCCTCAAGCTCCAGGCCACCCAGACGCGCCCGACGCTGGCGCTGATCCTCTCCGACCCCGACTGGCGCCACAAGGACTGGACGCAATACCGCCACCTCGGGATGGACCTTCGCTACGAGGGTCCGGCACCCGCGGAGGTCTACGCCTACGTCGCTGACGACGTCGGGCGGGTGCACTCCTCCGTGGGCCTGACCGGGGGGATGATGCAGCCTGGTGGCGTGCGGAACGTCTCACTCGACCTGACCGACGAGCTCCTCACCAAGGGCCGACCGCGCCCGAACGGCTACTACGACGGCGCCTTCCGCGCCCGCGAGGTCGCCGCCCTGCAGATTACCGTCGCCAACCCGCCCGGCCCCTTCACCCTCTACGTGGACAACATCCGCCTAACCCCGCGCGCCCTCCCCGCCGCGGTGGAGGGGCCCGCCCCGACCGCCGCCGAAGCGCCCGACCTCGCCGCCCGCCGTGCCCAGGCCGCGGCCCTCCTCCAGGAGGCGGTCGCCCTGAAGCGCGACGGCAAGCTCGCGGAAGCGGCACAGCAGTTGCAGGAGGCCCTGAAGCTCGACGACGCCAACCCCGAGGTTCACCGGGTTCTCGGCTGGACGCTCCTCAGCCTGGGCCGCAAAGCCGAGGCGGCTGCCGCCTTTCGCAACGTCCTCGAACTCAAGCCGAGGCCTGAGGTCGAAGCCGAGGTCAAGGAGGCTTTGAGGAAGCTGGAGTAGCTGCCGAGGGAGACGCACCCGCAGTCCCGTTTTGCGATCAGCCGAGCGCCTTGATCTTGCTGACACATGCCTCGATCTCGTCCTGCCCGTCGAGCACGCTGATCTCCATCGCGTACGTCCGCGCCTCGCCGGGCTCCAGGACCTTCAGTCGCCCCTCCGCGCGGTCCCGGTCGCGCCCCTGCACCCGGCAGTTCGCGGGCTCCAGGCCGATGACGTAGGTCCCTTGCGCGCACATCTTCCATTCCGTGAACTGGTCGTATTCGTTCAGGTTGAACTTCAGCGCGATCCCGATGCCACGGCCGTTGTCGAACGCGCGGTTCACGATGGCCACATAGGTCGTGGCGTCGGCCTCGCCCTTCAGGTCGTGGTAGTAGCAGTGCTCATCCATGCCCGCCGTCGGCGGCAGAACCTTGTTGTACGTATCGATCAGCTCCACGCAGCACGGATCGCGGCCGGTGACGCCCGTCACCGCGCTGACGATCTCGCTGTCCTCGCTCACCACCGGGAACCCGATGTTGATGTGCAGCAGGAACATGTGCTCCTGGGGCAGGAAACCGATGTTCTCCACGCGGTCCGCCATCCAGATCGTGTTCGAACCGAGCTTTGAGCAGACCTTGCGCGTGAGTTCCAGGTTCGGCAGGTACAGGCCCGTCTCGCGCACCTTCCCCGAGACCCAGAACCAGTAATCGTCGCCTAGCCACTCCCCATCTACCTGGACCGCCCGCGCAGGGGTGTTGGAGACGCGCCCATGCAGGCCGATGTTCGCCTCGGTCTTCAGCTTCCCGAGGTCGTCCGCGACCGGCGCACCCGCGTAGGCCATGCCGCACGTGCAGACAAGGCCCCCGTAGAACTGCCGCAGCCAGCTGTACATCTCCGGCTCGAAGTAGGCCGCGTGCTTATCGCCCGTCGTCGAGCGCCAACAGAGCGACGCGCCCTTGTAGTCGGCCGTCGAGATGTCGAGGCCTCTCCCGGGCAGCACGGTGTAGCTCAGCCCGCTGCCCGTCCGGCAGAACACGGCCTCCACGCCCGCCTCATCGCCGTCCGCCAGGACCGCCTTCGTCGCCCCGCCGAACTGGTCGATATCCCCGCACCGCTCCAGCAGCTCCTGTCGCGTGAACTCCTTACCGAACAGCTTCGCCATGCCGATCCTCCGTACGCCGTTCTGGCCGTCGTCATGTAGGGGCGCGATTCATCGCGCCCATGTGTAGGGGCGCCATTCATGGCGCCCGCTCCCGGCCCCGCATGAGCCCCATCTACCCAAACGCGATCGTCCCATATCCCGCCAATCGCGCCAGCACGCAAACAACCACGATCCCAACCAACACCGCCAGCACAACCGCATCCGTCGCCCCCGCGCGGAACTCCCGCAACTGCGTCCGCCGTTCCGGATCGGCGCCCAATCCACGCGACTCCAGGGCCATCGCCGTCATGTCTGCGCCCCGCAACGCGTACGCCAGCACCGGCGTGATGAGCGGGATGTAGTTCCGGATGCGTCGGAACACATTCCCCGCCGCTGGATCGACGCCCCGCGCCCGCTGTGCCTCGATGACGTTCCTTGCCGTGCCCGCCAGCATCGGCACCAGCCGGAAGGCCAGCGCCACTGCCACCGACACGCCCGGCGGCGCGCGCAAGGTTCGCAGCCGGCGCGCGCAAGGTTCGCAGCCCCAGCGCGAAGTCCTCCGTCCGCGTGCACGACAGGAACGTCAAGCCGAACACGAGACACGCGATGATGCGGAGCCCCATCGCCACACCGTACCCTACCGTGACGGGCGAGATCTCCACGAGCACCAGCTCGCCCCCGCCGAGCTTCCGCGAGCCCACCGTGACCTGCGGCACAGGGGTCTTGATGACCCACTTGGCCTCGCCGCCCTTACCCATCGGCCCGCCGATGCGCAGGAAGATCGACCAGATCAGCGTGGTCATCACGAACAGGAGCAGCAGGAACTTCCACGTCCGCCGCAGGTTCGCCAGACCCCCGCCGACCGCCAGGCCCACCAGCGCCAGCACGAACGCGCCGAGGGCCGGCAGCGGATGGCTGAACGTCAGCGCGACCGCGAACCCCAGCACCAACCCGACGACCTTCGTCACCGGGTGCAGCCGGTGCAGCGGCGACTCGCGATCGACGTACAGGAAGACGGACATGGCCTCTCACTCGCTCGCTTTGACGACTCGCCCGAACTCCTCTGGCGACAGCAGCGTCACGCCGAACAGCGCCTGCGACAGCTCCGCGGTCGCGGTCGGCCGCAAGTGCGCCTCGGCCAGCGCGTCCGCGTTGGCGAACACTTCCCGCGTCGGCCCATCGGCGATGACCTTCCCGTGCGCCATGACGACGACCCGGTGCGCGTAGCTGGCGGCGGCCCACATCGAGTGCGTGATGATGACGACCGTGCGCCCGCGCGCATTCAGGTCCCGCAGCAGGTCCATCATCCGCTCTTGCTGCGGCCCATCGAGTCCCGTGGTCGGCTCATCCAGCACGAGCACTTGCGGGTCGCACGCCAGCGCCGACGCCACCGCCACCGCCTGCCGCTCGCCCTTCGTGAGCGTGAACGGATCGGCGTCGGCCAGATCGCTCAGCCCCGTCGCCTCCAGCGCCTCCTCGACGCGCCCCATGTCCAGCCCCAAGGTCCTCGGCCCAAACTCCACTTCCTCCCTCACCGTCGCGCAGAATATCTGATGGTCCGGGTCCTGAAACACATACCCAACCCCAAGTGGCACGCGCGGCCCGCGCGTGAACCCGCCGTCCGCCTCTTCTCCTCCCTTCTGAAGCGTGAACCCGCCGTCCGCCTCTCCTCCCCTCTTCTGAAGCGTGAACCCGCCGTCCGCCTCTTCTCCCCCCTTCTGAAGCGTGAACCCGCCGTCCGCCGTTTCTCCCCCCTTCTGAAGGAAGGGGGGCCGGGGGGGTAGGAATGACACGGTGCCCCTCGTCGCCTTCAGCAACCCATTCAGGTGCTTCGCCAGCGTGGTCTTTCCCGACCCGTTCTGCCCCAGCAGCGCGACGAACTCTCCCTGCCGAATGGTCAGGCTCACCCCTGAGACGGCCTCCACGCCCGGCGTGTACTCATGCACGAGGTCCCGCACCTCGATGGTGGCGTCCCCGTACTCCGCCGCCCGTTCCGCCTCCGTGCGCTTCAGCTCAGCCAGCGCCTCCGGGTCGATCCGCAGCCCGCGCTTCCGGCCATGCTCCTCCGCCTCCTCGAGTGTCGCTGGCCGTTCGCTCGCGCCCACCGCCGCGAAGCACGCCGGCAGGTCCGGCAGCCGAATGCCCAAGTCGCGGCACCGCTCCGGATCGGTCAGCAGTTTGCGGCTCGGTCCGTCGTACGCCACGCGCCCCTCGGCCAGCGCGATCACCCGGTCTGCCGCGAGCGCATGGTCCGGCTCGTGCTCCGCCATCAGCACGGTCAGCCCCTCGCGCACGAGGTCCCTTGCAGCCGCGAAGACCTCCTCCTTCCCCTGCGGATCGAGGTCCGTCGTCGGCTCATCCAGCACCACGAGCTTCGGCCTCGCCGCCAGCACGGACGCAATCGCCAGCCGCTGCTTCTCCCCGCCGGAGAGCGTCTCCGGATCGCGTCGCTCAAAGCCCGTCAACCCCACCCGCGCCAGCGCCTCCGCGACCCGCGTCTGCATCTCCTCGCGCGGCACGCCCAGGTTCTCCATCGCAAACGCAACCTCAAGCGACACATCCGACGAGATGAGCTGGGCATCGAAATCCTGGAACACCGACCCCACCAGCCCGGCATTGCCCCGCACCGGCGTCTCCGACACCGGCGCCCCGAAGGCCGACACATGTCCTGCGAACTCCCCCGCGAAGAACTGCGGCACCAGCCCATTCGCGCACCGACACAGCGTGCTCTTCCCCGCACCCGTCCGACCCATCAGCGCCACAAAGTGCCCCGGCTCGATGCTCAGCGAGAGGTCCCTCAACGCCGCCTCCCGCCCCGTTTTGTACCGGAAGCTCACTCGCTCCAGAGCCAGCGCCGGCATCGGCGCGGAATTCGGGGACATGACCCAATTCGGACGCATCGAATTGGGATCGTGTCCCCGAATTCCGCGCCGCGGCATCCTTGCCAGGAACGCCGTCGCGACGAGCATCCCGATGGTGAACAGCCCCGCCCCTGCGCGCAGCGGCGTCAGCGCGAAGGGCGGGGGCATCTTGCCCTCGGCGACCGGCACGCCCGGCGCCCACGCGCTCAACAGCGTCGGGTGCTTCAGCAGCACCCATCCGCCCACGCACGCCGCCAGCACGATAAGCCCCGCAACCGGCGCCAGCAGTCCGTTCCTGAGGTCCTCGGCCTCATGCACCTCATCCGCGAGCAACCCCCAGCGCGCCGCCCGCGGGTACATGAGGGCCAGCAGGATCGGCCCGATGACCACACCCATCACCGCGTTGTTCAGCGTGATCAGCGGGAACAGGATGGGGAACGGAACCTGCCCGAGCCAATCCACTCCCCCCGAGATCACCAGCGAGCACGCCGCACTGGAGATGATCGTCACCAGCCACAGCAGCGGCAGCTGCGCCAGCGAACCCGTCGCCCGCCATCGTGGCGCCCACGCCTTCCACAGCCGGTAGGGGAGATAGCCCAGCAGGAAGTTCCCGACGAACCCAAACGCGCTCCCCGGCCCGATGCTGCCGAAGAAGTCGCCGATCAGGTTCCCGATCGCGCACCCCCACGCCGCCGCCGGCCCAAACAGCAGCGACAGCACAGGGGGAATCGCATTCGCCGGCCG
>VGFC01000167.1 GCA_016869045.1 Armatimonadota bacterium | reverse complement strand
TGCTAACCCTTCGCCTCCATCCAGGCTGGGTAGAGGACTTACACCTCCTGGCCATCGAACATGCTCGGCACACCTGGGAGCGCCGGCGTCTCGGCGGCGGCGGTGGCGAGAGGTGAGCCGTTGCCGGGAGGTCCACATGCGTAAGCTGGCCTGGGTTGTCTGCATCCTGCTGCTCGCCGTCGGTGCCCACGCCGCCGTCTACGTCGTCGATGGCCCCAACCCAAACGCGGCTGACACCAACGGCGGCACGGAGCAAGCGCCGTGGAAGACCATCGGCCGCGCGGCCTCCGCCGCCGAGCTGAAGCCGGGCGACACGGTGCTCGTCAAGACCGGGGTCTACCGCGAGTGGGTGGATATCAAGGTCTCCGGCGAGCCGGACCGGCCGATCACCTTCGCTGCCGCGCCGAACGCGAAGGTGGTCATCAAGGGCTCGGAGATCGTGCCGGGGCCGTGGAAGCGGATCAACGAGCAGGAGGACTCGCCCGAGCCGTTCCTACACGCCTACAAGCGCGGCTGGAAGATCGTGCTGGGCGACGAGTTCTTCACCGACCCGCGCATGCCCGGCGCATATGACGACAAGTCGCAGCGCTGGCTCTCGCAGGTCTTCTTCGAGGACCGCCACCCGCTGCAGCTCATCGGCCCGGACCGGAACTACAAGAACGACAAGATGCAGAGCATGGTGCAGATCGGGACTGGGCTCAAGGACATGATCCCGCAGTCATTCCTCTTTGACCCCGCGAACCAGACGCTCTACCTGAACATCGGCGGCGAGCCGGGCTGGTACTGCATGGAGGTCGGCGTCCGCGCCTTCGCGCTGACGATCAGCGAGCAGCACGACGTGGTGATCCGGGGCCTGCAGATGCGCCACAACCGCCAGCCCGGCGGGCAGTGGCCGCTGGCTTCCATTGGCAGCTGCGAGCGCGCGACGATGGAGGACTGCAAGGTGGAGTTCGGCGACTTCACCGGGCTGAGCGTGTGGGGCTCGAAGAACTGCACCGTCCGGCGGTGCGACCTCTCGAACAACGGCGCGATCGGCCTCGCGATGGGGCTGACGGAGGACTGCCTCGTCGAAGACTGCACGCTCATGTGGAACAACCACCGGCACTTCTACGGGGACTGGGGCGTGTCGGCCGGCACGAAGTGCATCCCCGGCAACAAGCGCACCACGATCCGCCGCTGCGAGGCCGCGTACAACACGGAGGCCGAGGGCATCTGGTTCGACACCGACAACGAGGACATCCGCATCCTCGACAACATCTGCCACGACAACGGGGACTGCGGGATCTTCTTTGAGATCAACAAGGCCGGCGGCGTCATAGCCGGCAACCTCGTCTACGGCAACCTCGGGCGGGGCATCTACATCTCCGGCTCGCAGAACGTCTACGTCGCGCACAACACGGTCTGCGAGAACTCCTCGGGCATCGTCGCCATGACGCGCGGCGCCAACGAGCCGCCGAAGAACAACTTCGTCCTCAACAACCTGCTGATCTTCAACTACAACGCCGGCCAGACGCGCACGCGCGGCTCAGACCTGACCCTCGAGATGTCCACCGACCCCGCCTGGCGCGCGGACATGGGCAGCCAAGCCGACTACAACGTCTACGCGAACAACTCCTGGACCCCCTTCATGCGCCACAACTGGAACGACAACAACCCCCTCGCCGACTGGCAGTCGCGCTACGACCAGGACAAGCACTCAATCCAGATGCCCATCGACTACGAGCGCACCGCCACGGGCTTCCGCCTCCTCACGAAGACCGGCCTCGACGTCGCCGGCCCGCTGCCAGAGGGAGTGACGCGCGTGTGGAAGCCAAGGGATGCGAGGAGGGTTGGGGCGGACTTGGTGCGGTGGCCGTGAGGGATGGGTGCGCTGACACGGCGCGCCGGGGAGCGTCCCAGTAGGGCGCCGCACGGCGCCCAGGTCCACAATGCGCCGCGCTTGCCTTAGCCCGGCACCGCAGTCACAAGCGCCCAGACGATCCACGCAATGGCACACACCTCAGCGACGATTTCGACCAGCATGGGCAACCTGGGTTGCCATCGCCGGAAAACCCATTTGCACAGCCTTGGGTCGCTAAGGGGACCCCTTTCGTCCGCGTCGTACTTCGGGGACTGAGCCTGGCCAATCCGCAACCAGGGGCGGGCGTCGGCCTCGATGCCTTGTGCGCTGAGGTACTCCTCATGGTGGATCCGGAGGTCATCACGCCACAGGCAGAACGAGCGATCACCGCGGTCGGTGAACTCAACCCAGATGGCAGAGATGAGCGCCCCAATGAAGGCCGTGGCGATAGTGGCTGCCGGCGCGATGTCGCGTCCAGACTGCGTCAGCACCACCAACCCGAACAGGCCAGCTTCTACCGTCAGGAAGTACTGGAACCGGGCCCATACGAGAGCATCCAGTTCCGTCCGCAGTGTAACGAGCCAACCAATGTTGTCCCGCAGTACAGCTCTGTAGGCCTCCACTGATTCCTTCACGGTCGGTCCTGCTTGTTCTTCGGACGGCAGGGGCCCGGCAGCAACGCGTCGCGGTGCCCGCTGGTGCGCAAAGGCCCTGAAGGCACCCCACACCAGTAGTACGGCTATCCACACGAGAAGTCCCCACAAGGTTGTCGGCATCTCTCATCCTCCGCCGGTGTGCCACCGGCAAGCGCCCTGATTCCGCGCGCACTCGACGCGCTGCAATCAACTTGCCAGCACGACGAACTCATCCCTGCGGCGAACGCGGGGAACCGGATTGCGGCGACAGCTCACAGGCCCAGCCCTCGCTTGGCTTGCTCCCACGGAACCCCTTGTTGGTTGTCAGGATCGGGCATTGCCTCCTCGGTCGCGAGGGCAAGCCCTTGCTCCACGAGGTCCTCGTAGCGATCCCCCCCCGCCTCGATCCAGTCCAGCAGCTGTCTTCGCGAGAACCGCCACTCCCGCCCTATCCGGGCCGCCGGAAGCGTGCCGGCGCGAGCGCGAGCCTTGACGCTCTGTACGCTGAGCTGCAGGAACTCCGCCGCCTGGGTTGTGGTCAGGACCTCGGCAACCATTCTGGACGCTCCTATACGTTGATGGCCGTATGCTGCCGATTATCCCTCGCCAGCGGACAGGTGTCAAGGCCCACGCCGCCAAGGCGCAAGGCCTCCCGCGCGGTCAGTGTTTCACGTGAAACATTTGTTCGATTGGCGCGCGCAAGAAGACCCTTGACAGCCGCTCAGGACCGGGTATACTCGCCGCAACCATTAGCCCCACACTCCCGGCCTAACGGCCTGGACTGTGGGGTTTATCTCTCTCTGGGCGCCTCTCCCTCTGGCACGCAGAGCAGGCCGTACGACCTCCACCTCGGAGCAAACCACGGGCCAGTCCAGCGGACGAGGACGTCCCGCGCTCCCAGGAACAGGAACGGCCGCCACCACACAGGACCCTCCTTCCCCTCCGTCGAACCCCCTGCCCTCGGAGGTGTCACCCCAATGCTTCTGCTCCCCGGAACCGGTCTTCTGCTGGGTCTGAACGCGGCTGCAGTTGCGAGTCTTGATGAGGCGTGGCGGGTCAGGGATGACCGTCATACGCGGCGCGTGTCGAGCGTCAATCCTGACCCGAACAGCAACTGGGACTTCATCGGGCTGAAGGCGGGCGAGAAGGCGACGATCTGCGATGTGGAGGGGCCGGGGCTCATCACGCACCTGTGGTTCACGTACCGCGTGCGGGATGACGTGTACGCGAACCGGAACGTGGTGCTGCGGATGTGGTGGGATGGCGAGGAGACGCCGAGCGTCGAGTGCCCGATCGGGGACTTCTTCGCGGTCGGGAACGGGGCGTACGCGGATGTGGATTCCGAGCCCGTGCAGGTCGCGGCGGACGGGCGCGCGCTGAACTGCTACTGGCCGATGCCCTTCGGCAAGCGCGCGAGGATCGAGGTCGAGAACCAGGGCCCGGGCTTCGTGGACTCATTCTACTACTACGTAGATTACGAGGAGCTGAAGGAAGCGCCGAAGCCGCTCGCGACTTTCCACTGTCAGTACCGGCAGGAGTACCCCGTGGTCGATGGCCGGGACTACGTGTTCGCGGAGATCGAGGGCAGGGGGCAGTACGTGGGCACGGTGCTGTCGTGGTGGGCGATTGAGGAGGGCTGGCCGGGCGAGGGAGATGATCGGTTCTACATCGACGGGGAGAAGCAGGCGAGCATCCAGGGCACGGGTACCGAGGACTACTTCAGCAGCTCGTGGGGCTTCCGCGTGGTGCATCGCGGCGACTACGGCGTTAGCATCTGGGACGGCGCGGACGAGGGCTGCCGCGCCACGGCGTACCGGTGGCACCTGAAGGACCCCGTGCGGTTCAAGAAGAGCCTGCGCGCGACCATCGAGCATCGCGGCTGGGCGATCCGCAACGGGAAGTGGGACGGTCACTGCCATCGGGATGACCGCTTCTCCAGCGCCGCGTTCTGGTATCAGACCGAGCCGCACGTCGCCTTCGCCGCGCTGCCGCCGGCCGCCGACCGTATGCCCTGCAAGGAGCACGCCATCGAGCTGGAGGCGGACCTCGGCGCGGTGGAGTCCGGCGGCATCGAGCGCAAGCCCGAGGTGCAGAAGGGCGGCGGGTGGTCGGGCGGGGCGCAGCTCTTCTTCCCCGCGCAGTCGCAGGAGGAAGCCTGGCTGCGCGTGCCCTTCGAGGTGCCCGAGGCGGGCCGCTACGTGACCGTGCTGCTGGCGACCGCGTCCTATGACTACGGCGTCTGGGACATCGTGCTCGACGGGAAGAAGCTCGTCGAGGCGCGCGACATGTACGCCCCGGACACGCACCCCGAGGAGGTCCGGCTCGGCGGGATGGAACTCAGCGGGGGGAAGCACGTCCTGGAGGTGCGGACGGTCGGCAAGAACCCGGCCGCGCAGGGGAGCGGGGTGTACATGGGGCTGGATGCGATCGTACTGAGGCGGTAGGCGCGGGCCATGTGGGAACCCGCGATATCGATCCTTGGGCGCCATGAATGGCGCCCCTACACTCGGGCGCGATGAATCGCGCCCCTACACGGGCACGACTCGGCGGGAATCGCGGACTCCTATTCAGGGGGGAGCGGGGTCGCCCTCGAAGACCACGCGCTCCGGCGGGATGACCGACCGCAGCGCGGCCACGAGGGGCTCGGGGTCTTGCTCGCGGCCGACCTGGAATGCGTGGACCTCAATCATCCCCCCATCCCGCGTCTGCAGAATGTGGAAGGTCACGATCTTGCGCTCCCGGTGGAGGATGAGCAGCTCGACATTGTCCACCGGGATGTTCTCCACCCGCCGGCGCCGGACCAGCCGAACGATCAGCAGGCCGAGGGCGCCGCGCTGGAGCGCCCTTGCCATCATCGGCAGAGACCAGCGGCCCGTGAGCTGGAGCCGGCCGGCGCCGAGGGCGATGCTGCCCTCCGGCGCCTCGATCCAAACGGCCATCCCCGCATCCCAAAGGGACAGCTTCTCGCGGCTCGCCAGCGGCACACGCGCGCCCAGTTGAAACGTGATTGACGTCGATCCCGGCAGCGGCTCCTCGCGGCCGATCGGGTAGTCCTCCGCGCGCCGCTCCAGCCACACTGCCGCGAATACCAGGGCCACGATGCCAGCGACGCCTCCGATGAGGATGATGGCCTTCGGCGCGTTCGTGGTCTCCACCACGACGATCGAGCCGAACGCCAGCACGATGAAGGCCAGGAACGTAAGAGCCACCCGCCCGATTTCGCCCTTCCAGTTCCGCACCACGAGCCGGCCCTTCGACCCGGGGGCCGCGGGCCCGGGCGGCGTCGCAGCAACAGGGGGCATGCCCTTCAGAGGCATGTGCCTGAGATCGAGCGCCTCCCCGCACGACTTGCAGGTGGCGACCGTGTAGTCCTTGACTTTCGAGACCTTGTGGCACTTGCGGCACCTGACCTTCACGTGCGATCCCCCTACCCCGGACGTGTTGCGCAGTCGGTGATGCACATCGAGGCGGTGGGGCGGGCATTCTTGCCCGCCACAGCCCCTTGGCGGGCAAGAATGCCCGCCCCACCCCCCCGAGTTGCTACAGAACTCGGTCGCGGCGAGGTTCCCCGGATCAGCAGCGATCCCTGCTTCGGGAGGTCCGGGCGCCCTCGTGCAGGGAATAGCCGGGCGTCGTAGGACCTGGCCCGCCAAGGAGGCTTCTGTGGCACTGTCCCACCGCGAGAACTACCTGCGCAACGCCCGGCGTGAGGGGCCGGAATGGATGCCGTGCGCCGTGGCCCTGTCCGGCGCGACGTGGAACCAGCTTCGGGGGGAGCTGGAGGACGTCTGCGCGAGGCACCCGATCCTCTTCCCCGGCTTCGAGAAGGGCAAGCGCGACTTCGCGAAGCTGGCGGAGGAGGAGGTCATCTACACGCCCGGGTCGTCGATCACGGACGCCTGGGGCTGTGTATGGGAGTTCCCCATCGACGGGCTCGAGGGCATCGTGTCGGGGCATCCCCTCGCCGACTGGGACGCGCTGGAGACATGGCGGCCGCCTGATCCGCTGACACAGGGCGATCGCGGCCCGGTGGACTGGCCCACGGCGCTGGAGAACGTGCGCAAGGCGAAGGAAGCGGGGAGCCTCACCAGCGGCGGCACGGCCCATGGGTACCTCTTCATGCGGCTGTACTACCTGCGAGGCTTCGAGAACCTGATGGAGGACCTCGCGACCGGCGAGCCGCGCCTGCAGAGGCTCATCGACATCGTGGTCGAGCACAACTCGGTGATCGTGAGCCAGTGGCTGAGCGCGGGTGTGGACATCATCGAGTTCGCCGAGGACCTCGGCACGCAGACCGCCTCGTGCATTGGGCCGAAGCACTTCGCGAGGTGGATCACGCCCGCCTACTCGAAGCTGATGCAGCCGGCGAAGCGGTCCGACGCCCTCGTCGCGCTGCACAGCGATGGGTACATCATGGACATCATGGATGAGCTGCTGGTCGCCGGGGTGGACATCATCAACCCCCAGGACCTGTGCAACGGGATCGACAACCTCGCCCGCGAGGTGAAGGGCCGGGCGTGCATCCGCCTGGACATCGACCGGCAGAGCATCGTCCCCTTCGGAACCCGCGCGGAGATTCGGGGGCTTATTGAGGAGGAGGTCCGCAAGCTCGGATCACCCGAGGGCGGGCTAGAGATGATCGCAGGCATCTACCCGCCCACGCCGGCCGAGAACATCGACGCCCTCTGCGACGCGATGGAGGAGTTCCGGACGTTCTGGTGGGACGGAAGAGGGTAGCATCGGCGGCTCGCCGATGAGACGCCCGTGGCCGTCATCGGCGAGCCGCCGATGCCACGAGGATGGCCGGCGATCCTCCAAGGGAGCGCAACCCCGATGACGCAGAAGCACACTGATCTGATCACCTTCAAGGGCAGTCCGCTGACGCTGCTCGGCAAGCAAGTCCAGCCGGGCGACAAGGCCCCCGACTTCACGGTGCGCAAGGGCCTGACGCCCGACAGCGCGTACACGCTCGCGAGTGATGCCGGGAAGACGCGAATCCTGAATGTCGTGCCCTCGCTGGATACGCCGGTCTGCGACCTGCAGACGCGTCACTTCAACCAGGAGGCGGCGAACCTCGGGCAGAGCGTCGCGATCGTGACGATCTCGATGGACCTGCCGCCGGCGCAGGCGCGCTGGTGTGCGGCCGCGGGCGTCGAGAATCTCACGATGACCTCGGACTACTACGACCACTCCTTCGCCAAGGCCTACGGCCTGCTCATCGACGAGCTGGGCCTGCTCGCCCGCACGGTCATCATCATCGACCCGGACGACACCGTGCGGTACGTGCAGCTGGTCTCCGAGGTAGCGGAGGAACCGAACTACGAGGCCGTCCTCGTCGCCGCGCGCGAGGTGCTGAGTGAGTAGGTGGAGAGGGAAAAAGAGGGACACCATACTAATTCCGCAGACGTCTCGCGGAATTAGTATGGTGTCCCTCTTTTTCCCCTCCCTGCTCTTCGCGTACTGGGAACCCGACCGTGGCACGCCGTACTCGTGGTTCGAGGGCGCGAAGGAGATTCAGTCCTTCTTCTCGGAGGACTACCGCGCCGCCGGGTTCATCAAGGCCTATGTGCGCAACGAGGGCGAGAGGCCGCTGGAGCCAACCGGCTTCTCGCTGAACGGCACGCCCCTTGCTGACCTCCGCGAGCAGTTCTCGGTGATCTGGTGGCGGCTGCTGCCGACGCCGCTGCCGCCGGGAGCCGTCGGCGAGATCGCGGTCCGGCTTCGCGACCCGCTCACTGAGCCCGCCTCGCTGAGGGTGACCTTCGAGGGCGGCGAGTCCATCGAGGTGACCGTCGCCCCCTCTCCTCCTCCGGTGCGGATCGAGACGGTCGGCTTCACGCAGGCGATGGACCAGGTCTTCCTCGTCGTGGACGCCATCGACCGCAAGCCCCATCGCCTCAAGCGCCTGTCGATCGACGGACGCCCGGCCGAGGCGAAGCTCCTGGATCCCGGGTTCGCCTCCGGCGTCTCGCCGATCTCGGTGCGGCTGCCCAAGCCCTTCGACGAGGGCTCGTATCACACGTACTCCGTGGAGGTCGATGACCTGCAGGTGGCCTGCTGCGTACGGACGTATGACGGTTGGGTGCCGCTGGGCACCTACGGCTACGGGAACTACGAGGAGTTCGCGCGGAACGGGTGCAATGGCTACGCGAACTTCGGGCGCTCCACCAAGGGCGAACTCGACAGCCAGGCGACGCTGCTGATGCGCGGGATCACCATCATCGGGGACTCGCCGCCCGACGACTACATGATCGACCATCCGGGCCTCTGGGCCTACTACCTGATGGATGAGCCCGACTGCCAGGACTACTTCCACGCCGATGAGTGGCCGTCGGCGAAGAAGATCGGCTACCATGGCATGGAGCTTGAGCGTCGGTGTCAGGTCTGCCGCAATCTCGATCCGAAGAAGCCGACGCTTCTCACGCTCGACCTCACCTACAAGCCCGCGAACTTCTACATCTACGGGCAGCTTGCCGACGTCACGAATCCCGATTGCTACCCGATCTCCATCGGGGCGGACGTGAAGATGGTGCGGGAGGTCGTCGAGACGGCGCGCTATGGCGCGGGCCCGCATCCGATGACGTTCACCTTCGAGACCTATCACCCCGAGCCGGACGATCCGGCCGCCCGTGAGAAGCAGCGCTTCCCGCGCCCGCCGACGGTCGAGGAGTTGCGACTGAGCCTGCACTACGCTCTCGGCGCGGGCGCGCGCGGCCTGTACAACTACATCCACTGCACCGAGAGGTATGGCGGAGGCCTGTCCCACGGCACGCGGGACTACCCGGACCTCTGGCGGGAGATGGGCCGCTGCTATCGGACCTTCGACGCGGTTGCGCCGCTCGTCGCGCTCGCGCACCCGACGGCGCTGGCGACGTGCGGCGACGCGAAGGTGTGGCTGCGGACGCTCGTCGCGGGAGAGGATGCGCTGCTGATCGCTGCGGCGAATGAGGACTACGATCAGGAGAAGACGGCCTTCCGCTACCGGCCGCGAGAGGGCGTGGTCATCGACCTGCCGTCCCTCCCGTGGCTCAAGCCTAGGGCGGCCTGGCGGGTGACGGAGGGCGGGTTCGAGCCGCTGACGCCGAAGCCGGACGGAGAAGGCACGAGACTCGACCTCGGCCGCCTGGGCGTCGCCGACCTCATCCTCGTATCGAGCGACCCGCAGCTCGCCGACACGCTCTGGCGTCGGCACACGGAGCTGGAGCGCGATCGCGCCGAGGCCTTGCTGCGCGAGTGGCGCCGCCGTCAGGATGCCAATGCCCAGGTGGCGCACGCGACGCGTCGGCTGCTCGGCGAGTTCGCGGACCGGATGGTGCTGGGCTCAGGCGTGGGCGCCTACGGGGCGAAGCCGGAGGGGTTCTGGAACCCGGTCAACGAGGAGTACTTCGTCTTCGAGTTCGGCGTGAACGAGAAGGGCGACGCGCCGGACCAGGGCGCCGAGTGGAAGCTCTCCGTGGCGCCGGACCAGGCGGGAGAGCCGCTGTCGATCTATGCCATCTGCGGCAGTTGGGGCGAGCCGGGCGAGTTCCTGTTGCTCGCGCCCGGCGGCCAAGAGGTGCTCCGGCAGGAGGTGAGCCGGCCCATGTCAGGCGACCTCGTCCGCCTGCGCGCCACGCCGCCAGACGCCGGCGAGTACAAGCTCTCCTTCCTCATCAAGGGGCCCGGCCCAAAGGGCGGGCGCATCACGCACGCGATCTTCGCAGTGCCGGACGGTCTGAACCCGCCCGAGGTGCCTTAGGTGATTGTGAGAGAAACGGCATTGGGCGTGATGAATCACGCCCCTACACTGGGGCACGATGAATCGTGCCCCTACATGACGCCAGTCTGGAGTCGTTGGTGGAGTAGGGGCGCGGTTCACCGCGCCCACCTGTGTAGGGGCGCCATTCATGGCGCCCACCCAAGCCTCTCACACACGTTCTCAGGAGGGCTGCCGGATGCCACGCGAAGCGTTCGCCGCACGAGGCCTGGTGCTGATCCCCCCCGACTTCACCCTTCCCGACTGGCCCCAGCGCATGGCGGCGGCCGGGCTGAACGTGATCGGCTACCACACCGCTCGCGGGCCGTCGGAGGTGATCGAGTTCCTCCGGACCGAGGCGGGTCAGGCGAGCCGCGAGGGGTTCGCGGCACGCGGGCTTGACATCGAGTACGAGATGCACGCGATGCGGGAGCTGTTGCCCCGCGAGCTGTTCGAGCGCGATCCCAACCTCTTCCGCATGGACGAGGCCGGCAACCGTGTTCCCGACTGGAACCTCTGCCCGAGCAGCGCGGCGGCGCTTGAGATCGTCGGCGAGAACGCGGTGAAGTTCAGTGAAGTGCTGACACCCACCACCCACAGGTACTACTACTGGAGCGATGACGGGAAGCCGTGGTGCAAGTGCCCGGCGTGCCGCGACCTCAACGACGCCGACCAGACGCTCCTGACCACGAACGCGATCCTCTCGGCCCTGCGGCAGTGGGACCCGCAGGCGCGTGTGGCGGGCCTGGCCTACCACGCCACGCTGACGCCGCCGACGCAGGTGAAGCCGAGCGAGGGCGTGTTCCTGGAGTTCGCGCCTATCGAGCGACGCTGGGACCGGCCGATCACCGACCGGTCCATCGAGACCCACGCGAAGCTGATGGATGCGCTCGATGCGGCGATTGGCGTGTATGGGATGGACGAGCACGCGCAGGTCCTGGAGTACTGGATGGACGCTTCGCGGCACTCGGGCTGGAAGCGCCCGGCGGTCGCGATCCCCTGGCATCCCGACGTGCTCCAGGCGGACCTGGACTGCTACGCCTCGAAGGGCTTCCGCCGCGTGACCTCGTTTGGCTGCTACGTCGACCAGGAGTACATAGCCCTGCACGGCGAGTCGCCGGTGGCGGAATACGGCGCGGCGCTGCGAGGGGAGCTGACATGATCGGGTTTGAGTTGCTGGGAGCGTTGGTGGCTGCGGCGCCGGCCGCCGAGCTGCCGTGGCTCTCGGAGGTCCAGACCCCGCCGGCGGTCATTCCCGAGGATGCGCCCAAGCTGCCGTCGCTGCTGGTGGACGCCGCCGGGCAACCGATCGCGACTCGCGAGGCCTGGGCCAGGCGGCGCGAGGAGATCAGGCGCTGGTGGCTTGGCTACCTCGGGCTGACCTCCATCGAGCGCTGCGACCTCGCGCCGGAGGTCGTCTCCGAGGAGCGTGTCGGCACAGTCGTCCGCAAACTCGTGCGGCTACAGGTGGAGCCCGGTTGCCGGATGGAGGCGTATCTGCTCTACCCGGCTGAGCCGCAAGCCAAGCTGCCCGGCGTCGTCGTCTTCCACTCCACGGTAGACTACACGATCCGCCAACCGGCCGGCCTGGAGGGCGGCGAGAGCCACTTCCTCGGGCTGCGCCTTGCCGAGCAGGGCTTCGTGACGCTCTGCCCGCGCAACTTCATCTGGGACTACTGCGGCCCGCAGCCTTCCTACCTCGACGCGGTCGCGGAGCTACATCGCCGGCACCCCGGTTGGCGCGGCATGGCGAAGATGCTCTTCGATGGGATGCGCGCGGTGGACTACCTGGAAGCCTTGCCCTTCGTGGACAAGGAGCGCCTTGGCTGCATCGGCCACTCCCTCGGCGCGAAGGAGACGCTCTACGCGATGGCCTTCGACGAGCGCCTGAAGGCGGGGGTCAGCAGCGAGGGCGGAATCGGCCTCGGCTTCTCGAACTGGGAGGCCGACTGGTACCTCGGCTCAGACATCCGCGCCGCCGGCTTCGGCCACGACAACCACGAGGTCCTTTCGCTCGTCGCGCCGCGCGCCTTCCTGCTGATCGGCGGCGAGGACGCCGACGGCAGCAAGAGTTGGCCCTTCATCGAGCGCGCGAAGGAGGTCTACGACCTCGTCGGCGCCGGCGACCGCGTCGGCCTCCCCACCCACAGCAGCGGCCACTCCCTGCCGCCGATCGCGCTGCAGTGTGCGTATGGGTGGTTGGGGCACTTCCTGAAATAAGGGGACACCATACCAATTCCCGACGTCCGGAATTGGTATGGTGTCCCCTTATTTCACGAGCGCCTTCTTTGCCCTCCCGAAGACCTCCCGCATCGCGGCGAGCTGGTCCTCGCGGCCTTCGGGCTTGCGGTACTTGGCGAGGAGGTCGCGCACGTTCTCGGCCGTGCGTGCGAGGGTTTGCGTTTCGTCCTCGCAGCCGTTCCAGCCGGATCGGTTCATGATCTTCGGCAGCCAGAGACAGTCGCGGAAGTGGCGGAGCGTGTGGTCGCTCTGCAGGTAGTTGGTCTGCAAGCCGACGCCGACCTCGAAGGCCGTCTCCAGGCCGAGGTTCTCGGGCGTGGGGTCGAAGGGCTTGGCCAGGTGGCCGACCGAGCCGGAGAACTCGCGGTCGAGGAGTAGCTGGATGGCCGACATGGTCTTGCCTTCGTCATATAGCCCCGATCCCGCGCCGGGCTGCTGCCCGGTGAAGGCGCAGCACATCATCGACTTGAACGCCTTCTCCAGAGCGGTGTAGAGGCCCGGCTGTTTCGCGTCGCAGTACTCCCCGCTGCCGACGGCCATGCGGAAGCCGATCCACCGGCGGACGAACTCGACGGCGGCGAAGCCGTAGAACATGGCGTCGGGCGCCGAGTAACTGACCGCGCCGGTCTTCATGTCCACGCTGCCGGCCCACATCGAGGCGCTCAGACCGACGTTCGGGTTCAGCGCGCGGCAGGCGATCCAGGTGGCGATGTGCTCGGCGGTCGAGACGACCGTGAAGCCCTCGACCGTCACCGGCGTGCTGACCCCCGCGACGGGCATCCCCGTCAGGCCGGTCGCCGCGCCCTCCTTCACGCGGCGCACGAACTTGCCGACCGTGTCGTGGTCGAAGCGCAGCGGATGGGCGAAGCACACGGCGCCCCAGGCGAACCAGCTCTCCTGGCCGAGCGCGTGGCCCATCTCGATCATCCAGTCGGCCTGATCGACGCGCCAGACGAACGGCCCGCCCGGCACGGGCGCCCACTCGGCGAGCAGCAGCCCCGCCTGCATCGGCTCCAAGAGCGGCGGCACATCGGTCATCGAGAGCACGTGCCCGATCGCGCCCTGCGGGTAGAGCACCGCGCCGAGCTTCACCAGCTCGATGAAGCCCGCACGGTCTGAGCTGCGCGTCTCGCCGGTCTCGTGGTCGTGGTAGAGCTGCGCCACCTGTGTGCCGATGCCCGCCAGCCCGGGGGCGCTGAACCTCTCGCCCCACCCGCCCGATCCTGCGAACTCCTTGCGAAGCCCCTCGACGAACTCAGCAACGAGCGAGCGTGGGAACTTCACGCGCTGCGATTGGAAGTCCACCTCCGCGCCCCAACTCGCCAGCGCGCGGCACAGCTCGTCGTTCTCGCAGAGGATGCCAACGCGCTCCAGCACCGCCAGCACGCCGTCGGCCAGCGGCTCGATGTGTTCGTCCTTCAGTAGGCTGGTGCAG
Organism: Armatimonadota bacterium; assembly: GCA_016869045.1. Lineage (GTDB taxonomy): Bacteria > Armatimonadota > Zipacnadia > Zipacnadales > VGFC01 > VGFC01. The sequence continues at coordinate 964 of VGFC01000167.1, read as the reverse complement.
AACATGCCGGTCTCCTATCTTCATCGGTCGCTGGACAGGACTCCTTGCTCACTGAAGCGCGTTCCGGAGGGCCTCCGCCACGGCTTTGCCCAGAGCGTCGTACCCGGCCCCGTTGTAGTGGTACCCGTCTGTTGAGCGCAGGTCGGGCTTGCCGATGACGACCGCATAGAGGTCGGCGACCGAGATTCCCTGCTCCTCCATGATGGCGGCCAGGGCGTTGCGCGTAATCACGACCTCGTTCTTCGGGTCGAGGGTCTGCGGCTCCCCGTTCTTCGTTATGGGCGTCGAGCTGCCCCAGATCAGCTTCGCGTTCGGGGCGAGGCGCCTGATGAGCTCGACGTACTCCTTCAGCGCGGCGGCGTAGGCCGGACCCTCCAGGTGGAACCCGTGCAGTCCGTTGTTGAAGTGGACCGCCACGTAGGGGTACTCCCTCAGCATCATCTCCGTCGCCTGCAGCAGCACCGGATCGTTGATGCTCCGCGAGGTGCCGAGGCGGTCCACGTGGTACTTACCCTTCAGCGCTTCGGTCACGACCGGGCTGTAGCCGCAAGAGATCGAGTCGCCGATCAGCAGGACACGGGGGAGTGCCGGGTCGTTGGCGCAGTCCCACCAGATGTTGAACCACTCGTACTGCTCCTTGACGACGGGGTCGGGCATGGCGTTGGCTCCTTGGGCGAGCGCGGTCGAGGCGGCGAAGAGGCTGGTAACGAGGGTCAGCATCGCGAGCGTCTCCCGCGAGCGAGATGGCGGGCGGCCACGGCTCTCCGCACGCTTCCCCACCGACCACAGGACTCCCTGCCGTCGCCGGTCGCGCGAAGCGGACGAGGACTTCCGGCCCCGAGTCGGGAACTCTCTCGCGGAGAGACCTACTGAGTTCCCTACAGATGCGGAAGCAGTGGGGCGGGCATTCTTGCCCGCCAAGGGGCCCTGGCGGGCAAGAATGCCCGCCCCACTGCTCCAGTGT
>VGFC01000166.1 GCA_016869045.1 Armatimonadota bacterium | reverse complement strand
CCCTGGCCCAGACGCTGATCGTGTACAGCGCGCCGGCGCGCAGGTCGAGCGTGCGGCTCATCGTGAGGTGCGTGTTGGGCTGGGTGACCTCGCCCGTGACGCACCGCTCGCCGCTGTGCGCGACCTTTGCGTCCACGACGAGTTCGTGCTTCGAGTCGGGCTGCCAGCCCTCGAAGCCCTCCTCGAAGCCGCCGTTCGTCAGGAGCTCAACGGGCCGGCCGGTTTGGGCGAGGGTGAGGGGCGTCGTGCATAGCGCCGAGATGACCGCAAGTCCCAGCACGCGTCGCATGGCGGACCCTCCGGTCAAGGCTGCGGAGCGCCTGCTACCGCCCGAAGCCGCTCCGGGCCTTGGCGAGTTGCGTGACGCGGACGACCTCGAAGGCTTCCTCCGGCGTGACGATCAGCGGTTTGCCCTCGCGCAGGACGGCCCACACGTTGTCGTAGAAGTCGCCGATGCTCGAGCCGACGGAGGGGACCTCTTCGGTCTGCCACGGGATGACGTCATCGTTCCCGTACTTGCGCTCGGGGTGCGGGGCTTCGACGACCTTCAGCTTGCCGAGCTTCTTCGGGTCGAACCACGCGATGGTGCTCGTGGTGCCGTTCGAGACGAGCGTGCCGCACGTGCCGAGCACCGTCCACTTCGGCTCGGGGAACCTGCAGGCGCTGGAGACCTCCATGTCGTACACGCGACCGTTCTCGGCCTTGAGCACGACCTTCACGTGGTCCTCGGCGTCGCCCGCATCGCTGACGTGCTTCAGGTCGCAGAAGACGCTCTTCACGGGCGAGCCGAGGAACTGCAGGCCGGCGTCGATGAAGTGCGAGCACGTGTTGTTGAGCACGCCGCCATCGTACTTCAGCAGCGTCTGCCAGTCGTTGCGCCGGCTGAAGTCGAAGGAGCGCATCCGCACCTCGAAGACCTCGCCGATTCGCTTCGTGCGGATGACCTCCAGGATGTGGCGCACGTCGGCGGCGAAGCGGTAGTTGTGATGGACGAGGAGCTTGCGGCGTTTGCGCTTCGCAGCCTGGAGCATCGCGCGCGCGGCGCCGACGCTGTCGGCGATGGGCTTCTCGCAGACCGCGTGCCGCCCGCTGTTCAGCACGTCGCGGCTGATCGAGGCGTGGGTGTTCGAGTAGCTGGCGACGACTACCGTCTCGGCGTCGGCGCCGCGCAAGAGCGCCTTGTGGTCAACGAAGGCCTCGCAGCCGAGTTCCGCGGCCACCCCGTTGCGGCGCGCCTCGATCCAGTCGGTCACGGCGGTGATTCGGTAGCGTTTGTCGTTGCGCAGCCGCGCGACGTGGATGTTGTAGCCGGACCGGCCCAGCCCCACGATTGCGACCTTGATCGGCTCGCTCTTCTTCACAAGACATTGCCCCTTCGGAGTTGCGGTTTGGCGAGGCGTTCGCTGCGGGGAGAGGCGCGACCTCTGCAAGGAGACGGGCAGGCGGCGGGCGGATTGCAGTGGCTTCTACCGCAGCCGGCAAGGGTACCGCCCCTGATCGTAGAAGCGGGGCAGGCCAAAGGCTCTGACTCAGTCCCCCTCACCGCTGCCCGGCGGTTCCTGTCGCTGTCGGACCACACGCCCACGGTGGTCGTGGAGACGAAGGCTCTGGCCGAAGCCGTGGGGGGCTCTGCGCTGGAGGAGACGATCAGGATGCGCCTGGCGGCGGATCTCCCCCCTCCGACCAGTCCCGAGACCGCAATGAAGGTCACCCAGATCGCGCAGGAGTACGCCTACGTGGCGGCCGCCGTCTGCGGGTGCGGTCGGCGAGGCGCGATCCGGGTTGAGTGGCAAGCTCTCCTCAAGGGCCCTCAAGACCCCCTGGACAGGCTGAATCGGGACTCCGTGACCGGGACAGCCGTGGCGCCTTGACCGGTGCGGCGTGGGAGTCTGTGGCCGGGGCTGCCGGGTCGCCGAAGCACATCGTGTGCAATGCCGCCGAAGAGGACCTCGGCAGCTTCCTGAATCGAGCGCTGATTGAGGGCGATCCCCACGCGGTCATCGAGGGAATGGCCATCGCCGGCTATGCCACCGGCGCCGGCAGAGGACACATCTACCTGAACGCCGTCGGCGGTCTCGCGGAACGCCGTCTGTTGGCCGCCGTCGCCCAGGCCTCTGAGCGGGGCTTCCTGGGCGACAACATCCTCGGCTCCGGCCACAGCTTCCGTCTCCGAATCCGTACCGGCACGGCGTCCCTCGTCGCCGGCGACGGACGGGCCCTGGTGTCGTTCCTGACCGACGAGCCCGACACGCCCCAGGCACACCGCGCAGGCAACTCGCAGGGCGCACCCGCCTTGCTCGGGACCGCCGAGACCTACGCCAATGTCGCGCCCATCATCGCCTACGGCCCCGACTGGCTGTCGCAGGTTGGCCTCGGCGCCGGGCAGGGCACCAAGCTGCTGGCGATCTCGGGACGTGGCCAACATACCGGCGTGGTCGAAGTGCCCCTCGGCACGTCTCTCCAGAAGGTCGTGGACGATATCGGTGGCGGTGTGCGCCAGGGCAACCGACTCAAGGCCGTACAGGTGGGCGGTCCACTGGGGTGCTGGATTCCGCCGGAGTGCCTTGACACCCCGATCGACTATGGTGCCCTCGAGGAGATGGGCTCCGGCATGGAAACCCGAGGGCTGTTCGTGGTGGACGACAGCGTCTGCATCCCGGATCTCGTCCGGTACTTCCTCACGGTCGTCCGCAAGGAGTCGTGCGGCACCTGTCTGCACTGCCGGCTCGGCCTTGGGAAGGCTCTAGACACCATGGGGCGGATCTGCTCGGGCAAGGGACGCGAGGGCGACGTGGCGGAGATGCTCAGCCTCGCGGAGACCATCGAGGCGAAGGTGGGCTGCCGCGTGGGTAAGGGCGCAGTGCGGCCGCTTCAGAGTTCGATCCGTTACTTCCGGGACGAGTTCGAGGAGCACATCGGCGACCGGTACTGCCGGGCGGGGGCGTGCACCATGGCGGCGAACGCCTCACTTGCAGCGCCCGCCCTCGGCTGATGTCGGCCGCCGGGCTGCGAGGAACCAAGACAGGATTCCAGGATTGGCCCATGACCGCCAGCGGGAGGTCTACCGCGTCGATGTCGGGTCCGATGATTGAGTGGGTCCGTAGTATCTGTCCCTTCTGCGGAGTTGGATGCGGGTTCCTGGCAGGCGTTGAGCGCAATCGCCTGGTCGGCCTCGAGTACCTCACGGATCACCCCGTGTGCGAGGGCGCGCTGTGTCCGAAGGGCAATGCCGCCCTGGAGACGGTTCACCATGCGGACCGTCTCCTGCACCCGTTGGTGCGCAAGGGCGATGGCTTCGAGCGGATCTCCTGGGATGAGGCCCTCGAGGGGATCGCGGCGAGGTTGCTTGACATCCAGCGCGATCACGGTGCGGACGCCGTAGGCTTCCTGGCATCGGCCAAGTGCACCAACGAAGAGAACTACCTCCTCCAGAAGTGGGCTCGCCTGTTCGGGACCAACAACATCGACCACTGCGCACGGTTGTGCCATGCCTCGACCGTCGCCGGGCTCGCCCGAACGCTCGGCGCCGGCGCCATGACCAACCCGATGTCGGATGTGGCCCACTCCGACTGCATCTTCGTCATCGGCTCCAACTTCACCGAGTGCCACCCCCTTGCCTCGCGCTGGGTGGGCGATGCGCTGGAGCGGGGGGCCTTCCTGGTGGTCGCCGACCCCCGCGTGACCCCCGTCGTCTGGCAGGCTGACCTCCATCTTCGGCACCGTCCCGGGTCCGATGTGGCGCTGCTGAACGGGATGATGAAGGTGATCCTGCAGGAGGGCCTCCACAACGAGGGGTTCATCGCCGCGCGTACGAGCGGCTTCGATGTGCTGCGGCAGAGCCTGGCCGCGGTTGATCTGGCTGCGGTGGAGGAGATCACCGGTGTCCCCGTCGCCGCGATCCAGGAGGCGGCCCGCCGCTACGCGCGGGCCAAGGCCTCGGTCATCATGTGGTCCATGGGCATCACGCAGCACACGACCGGCGTGGACAACGTCATCTCGCTGGCCAACCTGGCCCTCCTCGCCGGCCACGTCGGTCGCCCCGGAGCCGGTCTGATGCCGCTGCGCGGGCAGAGCAACGTTCAGGGCGCCTGCGACATGGGTGCGCTCTCCAACTTCCTGACGGGCTACGTGCCGGTGACGGATGCCGAACGCCGGGCGCGGATCGCGGCCCAGTGGGGCACACCGGAGCTTCCGGCGGCAGTGGGCCTGACGGTCGTGGAGATGATGCACGCCGCCGGCACGGGTGCGCTGCGTGCGCTGTATGTCATGGGCGAGAACCCCATGATCACCGACCCGAACGTGGACCATGTTCGCGAAGGTCTGCGCAATCTCGACCTGCTGGTCGTACAGGACATCTTCCTGACCGAGACGGCGGAGCTCGCGGACTACGTCCTGCCGGCGGCGTTGTGGGCGGAGAAGGCGGGCAGCTACACCAACACGGAGCGTCGCGTGCAGTGGCAGCCGCGTCTCATCCCGCCGCCGGGCGAGGCGCTCCCCGACTGGCAGATCATTGCTTCGATGGGCCGCCTGACCGGCTGGGCGGACCAGTTCGATGTCCCCAGCCCCGAACCCGTGTTGGCGGAGATCAACGCGGTCAGCCCGGCCTACAGGGGCGTGACCCAGGAACGGACTCAGGCGCTCGGCGGAGTGACCTGGCCCTGTCCGGAGGAAGGCCATCCGGGCACGCCCATCCTGCACGAGACCCGGTTCGCCACGGCGGATGGGTTGGGACATCTGGAGCCGATCGCCTACCGCCCGCCTGCCGAGCAGCCCGACGACCGATACCCTCTGGTCCTGACCACGGGCCGCACGGTGCTGCACTACAACTCGGGCTCCATGACTCGACGGTCCAAAGCCCTCCTCACTCGCGAGCGCTCCCTGTTCGTTGAGATCTCGCCGGCGGATGCTGCGCAGCGAGGCCTCGAGGACGGCCAACAGGTACGGGTCAGCACGCGGCGGGGCGACGCCGACTGCCTCGCGCGTGTCACCTCGGCAACGGCCGCGGGCGTAGTCTTCATGCCGTTCCACTTCGCGGGCGCCAACGTGCTGACCAACGATGCGCTGGATCCGACCGCGAAGATCCCGGAGTACAAGGTGGCCGCTTGCCAGATCGAGGGGCTACCGAGGTAACCGGAGAGAGCTTGTGGGTTCGCCGACGCTAACTACCGGGAAAGGCCGGCGGGTGTGCTTCGAACGATGAACGTGCTCTACCTCAACCTCACGCGCTGCATCTACTGTCGGGCCTGTGAGGTAGCTTGCGAGCGAGAGCATGACGGCATCTCCCGCGTCGCAGTGACTCTGGTGGACCCCCGGCAACCGGTGCCTGTCTCGTGTCGCCATTGCGAGAAGCACCCCTGTCTCGAGGCCTGCCCGGAGACTGCCATCGAGGCCGCCCCGGGCGGCGCCATCATCATCCACACGAGGAAGTGCATCTCGTGCGGCCTGTGTGTGATCGCGTGCCCCTTCGGTGCGATCGAGCTGGACGCCGGCGGGAAGATCGCCGAGAAGTGCGACCTGTGCGAGCACCGGCAGCGTGACGGCCGCTTGCCCGCATGCCTGCTGACGTGCCCGGCGCGCTGCATCGAGTACGGCCCGTTGGACGACATCCTGGCGGTTGCGCGGACGAAGCCCGGCGCCACCTTCGTGGCAGCCATGGGTGAGACGGGCACCGTGGTCACCCTGCCGGACCGCTCGGTCCCCGGGGTCTGAGGACGCCATGATCACCAGCAAGCTGAAGGAAGCCCTGATCTGCTTCCGCGCCGGACGCGTGACGCTGCGTTACCCCTTCGAGCCATCTGTGCCACCCGAGGGCTTCCGGGGCCAACCGCAGCTTGACATCACGAAGTGCCTCGGGTGTGGCGCCTGCAGCATGGCCTGTCCCACCCGCTGCATCGAGGTCACCAACGAGGCCGAGCAGCGCAGGATGGAGTACTGCTTCGACCGCTGTTCCTACTGCGGGGAGTGTGCCGAGGCGTGCCCCGAGGGCGGAATCACGATGTCGTCGGAGTTCGAGCTCGCGACCGACAGCGTCACCGACCTCCGCACGGTGGCGTACCTCGACCTCGTGCGCTGTGAGAGCTGCGGCGAAGTGGTGGGCACGGCCCGCGAGATCGACAAGCTGGCGCAGGAACTCGCAACCAAGATGAACGTCGCCGCCGACTCCATGCCGTGGCTCCGCTGGTGCGCGCGGTGCAAGCGGGAATCGAGCCTCGCCACCGCTCAGGTCCTGCAACCCGCCGAGGCCCACCTGTAGGGCGGGGGCGCTCGGGCCGCGACGAGCCCGGGCCGGAGTCGTCGAGTACACGAGATGATCGCGTGAGGTAGGGCATGGAGTACGCTCTCCTGGGAGCCATCGTCCTTCCCATTCTGGGCGCCGTAGCCGCCGGGCTATCGCCGGCTTCGCGCGCGCCCCGGCTGGCCGTGCTCATCATCCTCCTCACCGTCGCCCTCGCGGCCTTCGGAGGCATCGGGGCCCTCCCCCGGGGCGGGATTCGTTTCGGCACACTGCCCTGGCTCGGCTTTCCTCTGGGCGCCACGGACTTCTTCGGGGTGCAACTCGACCCGCTCAGCCTGGTGATGCTGTTGGTGGTCGTGGTCGGCGGCTTCTTCGTGGTGCTCTACTCGACCGAGTACCTCAGCCCCCGCAACCGCGACCATCCGACCGAGAACGGCAGCAACAGCTACTACTTCTGGCTGCTGCTGTTTGTGGGCGCGATGGCCGGCGTGGCGCTCTCGCCGAACCTCCTCCAGCTGTTCATCTTCTGGGAGCTGACCACCGTCTGCTCGTGGGCCTTGATCTCGCACACGCAGGAGCCGCGTGCCCTCAAGGCCGGCTTCAAGGCCCTGATCATGACCCACATCGGCGGGATGGCCTTCCTGGTCGCGATCGTCCTGCTGTGCATCTCGGTTGGCTCGGTCGAGTTCAGCGCGCTGAGCGTTGTCGGGCCGGGCCGGGCCACGCTTCTCTTCATCCTGTTCCTCATCGCCGCCTGGGCAAAGGCGGCGCAGGTGCCCTTCCACACGTGGCTTCCCGATGCCATGACCGCGCCCACGCCCATCTCCTGCTACCTGCACGCGGCGGCGATGGTGAAGGCCGGCGTCTACCTGATGACGAGACTGGTCCTCGCGAATGCGGACCTGCCTCCGACCGGGGCGCTCGTCGCCGTCATCGCCGCGATGGTGACCATGGCGGCCGTGGTGTTCCTCTTCTTCTTCCAGGATGAGCTCAAGCGGCTCCTGGCGCTGTCCACCATTGCGCACCTGTCGTACATCCTCCTGGGCGCGGCGTTGGGGGTCCTCGGGTCAGGCGTCGCCTACCGCGGAGCGGTCCTGCATATCGTCGCCCACGGCAGCGCCAAGGGATTGATGTTCCTCTGTGCGGGGGCCATCGCTTACGCGACGGGGCGCCGCCGAATCTCCGAGATGGGTGGCCTGGCGTCCAAGATGCCGGTGGTCGCCGTGTGCTTCATCGTGGGCATGCTCGGCGTCGTGGGCGTGCCGCCCTTCGGCACCTTCTGGAGCAAGTTCCAGATCATCACGGGCGCCTTCGGCCTGCCCGGCTCACTGGGGCCGTTCGTGGGCGCTTTCCTGCTCTTAGAGAGCATGGTCGTGTTCGGGTGGCTGCTGTACGTCACACACAAGGTGTTCTTCGGCGACGCGCCGCCGACGGTGGAGGGCGCCGCCGATCCGCCGTGGCAGATGACCGGATCGCTTCTGGCAATGGCGATTGCGGTGGTCGCAGCGCCGCTGGCCGCCTGGAGCCTGGTGAACCAGCTGTGGTAGACCGCCCGCGGTCAAGCCGTCGTCTGGGAGGACCGATGGACCGACATAGGGTGATCGTCGAGCAACGACCCGGGCTCTCACCGCCCGCCTTGGGGTTGACCGGCCATGTCTGCTCCTGACCTGCTGCTGCTCAGCATGGCCGTTCTGGTCGTGGGCGCCGCCTTCAGCGCACTCACGGCAGGGGACCGCCGCCTCTGTGGGTGGGTCTCGTTCGTCTTCGCGTTTGGCGGCGGCGCCGCGGCAGCCGCGGCCGCGGTGGTCACCTACCTCTTTGGGCCCCTCGGCTCGAGGCCCCTGGTCTCGGTGCCGGGCCTGGGCGCGAGTCTCACGCTGGGCCTCGACTACCTCTCCGCCGTCTTCGCGGTCGTGGTGTCGGTGGTCGCGGTTCTCACCACCCTGTTCGCCGTGCGCTACATGGAGGCCCATCCGGCCGAAAGCCCCCTGCGTTTCTACCCCATCCTGTTGCTGTTCTTCGCCGGGGTCCTCGGGGTCATCGGCACGGCCGACATGCTCTTCTTCCTGGTCTTCTGGGAGGCCATGACCCTCGCCTCGTACCTGTTGGTGGTCTACGAGCGACACGATCACGTCACGCTGCGGGCCGGCCTGAAGTACTTCATCATGACCCACGTGGCGACAGCCTGTCTGACGGCGGCCGCCATCATCGTGTACCACCAGGCCGGCCAGGCGGGCCTGCGCTCCTTCAGCTTCGAAGCGATGCAGATGGGGCTCGCGAACCTCGCCCAGCAGACCCCCGGGCTTCTGCACGTGGTGCTGGCCCTGTTCTTCCTTGCCTTCGCCACCAAGGCGGGCATCTTCCCCTTCGGCGACTGGCTCCCGGACGCCTATCCCGCGGCGCCCGCCGCGGCGACCGCGGCCTTCGCCGGTAGCATGACCAAGCTGGGAATCTACGGCCTCATCCGCGTCTTCTGCCAGTTCCTGCCCATCGGCAGTGCCTGCCTGTCATGGGGGTTGATCCTGGCGGTCTTCGGGACGGCTTCGATCGCAGTGGGCACTTTGACCGCGCTGTCGCAGGACGACTCGAAGCGCCTGTTGTCCTTCCAGCACATCGGTCAGCTCGGCTATATGCTGATGGGCATCGGGCTGGGGTCTACTGCCGCCCGCTCAGCCCCGCCCTGGCAACCGTCGCCATGGTCGGCGCCCTGCTTCACCTGGTCAACCACGTCTGCTACCAGTCATGCCTCTTCCTGAACGCCGCCGCCATTCAGCATCGTACGGGTACGCGCGACCTGGACCGAATCGGCGGCCTGGGCTCCGTGATGCCGCTTACGGCCGTGACCGCCACGATCGCCGCCCTGTCGATCTCGGGCCTGCCGCCCCTCAACGGCTTCGCCAGCAAGTGGCTCCTGTACCACGCCGCCACGATGGGCGGCAAGATCTCCCCGTTCGCGATGCTGTTCGGCCTGGTCGCCATGGCCATCTCCATCGCGACCCTGGCCGGGCTGCTGAAGTTCGTTGCCGCCGCCTTCCTCGGCCCCCTGCGGCACCCGGGCCCTCGCGAGGACCTGCGCGAGGTGCCGGCCAGCATGCAGTTCCCGCAGGCCGCGCTGGCCGGTCTGTGCATCCTGCTTGGGGTCGCCCCCATGCTCGCGGTCCGGCCGATCTACCCGGCCGTCGCCGGAATCCTGGGCCCGCAGTACACCCCCTCCCTGCACGCCCTGTTCGGCGGCGGGTGGAGCGGGATGAGCCTCAACACGGGGATGGGGCTGGAGGGGGCGTGGTCTCCCTGGCCCGTGCTCCTGGCGCTCGGCGTCACCGCCCTCGTCGCCTATGCCCTCTATCGGGCCGGCGGCGCTCAGGTGCGTGTCGTGCCGACCTGGCACTGCGGAGAAGAGCACACCGACGAAGAGACCGTCTACCGCGCCCACAGCCTCTACCGCCCCGTCAAGGAGATGCTGCGGGTGCGGATCGGCCGGCACCAGACCGATGGGATCTATTTCCGCCTGCCCAAACTGCGCGCCCCGAAAGTCGATTGGCTGCGCAACGTGCTGGACTTCGACCGCTGGGCCTACTACCCGCTGCTGGAGTGGGGGAAGCGGCTCGTGCAGCGCTTCTCGCACGGCCACGTGGGAATCGCCCAGGTGTATGTGCTATGGATGGTCGCCGGGATGGCAGCGGCGATCATCTCCCTGTTCCTCTTGGCCGGCAGATAGGGGCTGACACGAGGTTGCTGAGCCTCGCCAAAACCGAGAGCAGTGGGGCGGGCATTCTTGCCCGCCAGGGCCCCTTGGCGGGCAGGAATGCCCGCCCACTGCTTCCCAGACAAACCAGGGACTGAACAACCGGAAGGAGACCCGCATAGGATGGCTGTGGCGGAGCAGATGACGGAGGATTTGGGCCTCGGCGCGATGACCTTCGCCCGGGAGATCGACGAGCGTGCCCCCAATCAGGTCTACGTGGAGGTGGCCCCCGAGGACATCGTGGGAGCCGCCGAGCACGTAGTCCAGAGGCTGGGCGGCCGGTACGTGGTTACGGTCGGGACCGACGACCGCGAGCGACGGGGCGACTTCTGCGCCTCGCACATCTTCTCGCTGGAAGATCGGCATGTCTTCCTGACGCTCCAGGCGCGGGTAGAGCCCTACGAGCCGGCCGTCGAGTCGATCACGGGCCTCGTCCCTGGCGCCTCCTGGGCCGAGCGAGAGCTGCAGGACATGCTCGGAATCACCGTTCACGGCCTGGATGACTCGCGCCGGCTGGTGCTGCCGGACGACTGGCCCACGGACGTGCACCCGCTGCGCCGTGACGTGCCTTACAACATCCGCCCGGAGCCCGTGGAGGGCCTGGCGCCGCCTCGCCGCGAGCCGCCCCCCGGAGCCTCCGTCATGGCCATCGGGCCGTACTTCCCGGTGCTCGAGGAGCCGGCCTACTTCCGGCTCTTCGTGGACGGCGAGAAGATCGTCGGCTGTGACTACCGGGGCTTCTACAACCACCGGGGGGTCGAGAAGCTGGGCGACTCCGCTCTTACCTACACCCAGGTGCCGTTCATCGCGGAGCGCATCTGCGGGATCTGCGGGTTCATCCACAGCACCTGCTACTGCGAGGCGGTGGAGACGGCGATCGGCGTGCCCGCCCCTCCGCGCGCGAAGTACATTCGGTCGATCATGTTGGAGCTGGAACGCGTCCACAGCCACCTGCTGTGGTTCGGGATCGCCGCCCACATCCTGGGCTTCGATACCGCCCTGATGCAGAGCTGGCGCATGCGCGAGCCTGTGATGTGGCTCTGCGAGAGGATCAGCGGCAACCGCAAGACGTACGGCATGAACCAGGTGGGCGGCGTGAGGCGCGACATCTCCGCCGAACTCGCCCAGGAGATACTCCAGGTACTGGACACCGTGGAGCGCGAGTGGCTGGAGCTGTACCGGGCGGCCCAGGGAGACGGCACCTTGCTCATGCGGCTGGCCGATGTCGGCCCCATCACGCCGGAGGATGCGAAGGCCATCTGTGTCGTCGGCCCGACGGCGCGGGGCTCAGGGCTCCCGCTCGATGCCCGTATCGATCATCCGTATGCCGCCTATGCGGAACTCCCGGTGAATGTCATCACCTTCGACAACTGCGACAGCCTCGGACGCACGCTGGTGCGGTTGGAAGAGGTGTTCGACTCGATCAAGCAGATCCGCACGGCCCTGCGCAACCTGCCCGAGGGGGCAGTCATGGTTGAGATCGAGGAGATTCCCCCAGGGCGGGAGGGCATCTGCACGGTGGAGGCGCCGCGAGGCGAAGCGATCCACTACGTCCTGACCGGGCCGAACAACCAGCTCGCCCAGTGGCGGGTCCGCGCCCCCACCTACCCCAACCTTCAGGTCGTGCCGAGGATGCTGCAGGACCAGAACATCGCCGACGTCCCCATCGCGGTCGGCAGCCTGGACCCCTGCTTCTCCTGCACGGAACGGATGGAAGTTGTGGATCGCCGCAGCGGTCACGCGCGCCTGTACAGCCGCGAGGAGATTCTGGAGCTCTCCGGCCCGCGCCTGGGATTGCGCGAGCCGCCGGAATGGGTGCACGAACACAATGACCGTGACCACGTCCACTAGGGACCCAAGCCCGTGGACGGGCACTGAAGGAGTCGGATGACCGTGTGGCTGGTTGTCGGCGGCGTCGTTCAGGTCGGGTTGGTACTGCTCCTCGCCCCGCTGTTTGAGGGGTTGATGCGCAAGCTGGTGCGGGCGCGCATCCATTCCCGTGAGGGGCCGCCCATCTGGCAGCCGTACTATGACCTCTTCAAGCTCCTGGTCAAGGAGGACACCCAACCGGCCGCGGGATGGGTGTACCTGCTGCCGTCGGTTCTCTGCCTTGCCTCCGTTCTGACGGCCTCCCTGCTCGTTCCGCTGTTCGGCCGCGGGATTCTCGGCGAGCAGGGCGATGCCATTCTGTTCATCTACCTTATGGCGGCCTCGGTCGCGGCCGTCGTGCTGGCCGGCGCCATGTCGGGGTCGCCGTACTCCTCGGTCGGCTTCGCGCGCGAGATCATGATGACGCTGACGGTGGAGCCCGTCCTGATCATGGCGCTCATCACGGCAGCCATCGACGCCGGCTCGCTCGATTTGGGCGCCATGGCCGCATGGCACAGTGCGCACGGCCCTTCGCTGTCCATGCTCATCGCCGCGTTCGCGCTCCTGCTCTCGGTTCAGGCGCAGGTGGGCAAGCTCCCCTTCGACGTGCCTGAGGCCGATCAGGAGATCATGGGCGGCCCGTTCATCGAACTCAGCGGGCCCAAACTGGCCCTCTTCAAATGGGCCTTCTGGGCCAAGCAGCTCGTCCTCGCCGCCCTCCTGGTGCAGGTCTTCGTGCCGTGGCCCACCTTCACGCTCGGCTTGGCCGGCAGCGCGGCGCTGGGCGCCGCCCTCTGCGCCTTGGTGGCGCTGGTGAAGGTGCTAGTCGTGGTCGTGGTCGTGGCCGTCGTGGATGCCGTGAACCCTCGTCTGCGCCTCGACCAGGCGATGGCGTACTTCGTGGCCGTCATCTTCGTGGCGGGGATCGGCCTGATCCTCGCCTTCGTCGGAACCTGAGCGCACGGGGCCTCCGGAGTTCGCATGGAGAAGCTAATCGCCGAGAGCAACCTGGTCATCTCGCTGATGGTGATGCACCTCATCGCCTCGCTGGCCGCGGTGGAGCTGCGCCACCTCCGGTCGGCGATCGTCGCGCTGATGATCCAGTCGGCGCTTCTGGTCGCCATCTTCGTGGTGCTCGCTTACCTGACCGCCAATGCCTCCCTCTACCAGTGGGCGCTCGTGTCGGCCATCACCAAGGTGGTGGTGATCCCCTTCCTGCTGTGGCGGTACTCCGCCCGGCTGCCGCAACGGGAGCTGCGCCCCCTGGTGAGCTTCCCCGTCTCCGTGACCCTTCTGGGCATCGCCGTCGTGGTCGTCTATCGGTTCATGCACGCCCACGTCGATTTCGTTGCGCCGACCCCGGAGGCGATGGTCGAGCCCGTCCGCTCCAGCCTCGCGATCGCCTTCACGGTGATTGCCATGGGGCTGTACGTCCTGGTCGTGAGGCGAGACGCGATCAAGCTCATCGTGGGCCTGATCCTCATGGAGAACGGCGTCCATCTGACGCTCGTCGGGCTCGCTCCGACCCTTCCGGAGACCACCCTTCTGGGTGTCACGACGAACGTGGTGATCCTGGTCTGGCTCGTGCTCTACCTGACCGCCGGCGTCTATCGCCTGCTCGGCACGACCGACGTCACCGAACTCTCACGGCTCAGGCGGTGAAGCACGCCGTCTACTGTCGTCAACGAGGGGCAGACGGATGGGAGTCGTGATTCGCACATGACGAACGACATGACGGCTGTCGGCTCACTGCTTCCCGTACTGGTCTTCGTGGTGCCGACCGTGACGGGGCTGCTGGTTCTGGCGGCAGGCCGGAGTTCGCGGCTGCTCCGGGAGCCCCTCGCCTTCACCGGGCTCGCGGTCACCGCGGTGATCGCGATGCTCAGCGCGCAGGAGACCTTGGCCGGGCGGGTGCTGACGGGCTGGGGCAGCCTGCTCCGCATGGACGGGCTGAGTTCCCTGATGGTCTTGATCGGCTCCTGCATGGCCGCGCTCATCCTGTTCTACTCGCTCCGCTGTCTCCCCCAACAGATGTCGGAGGAGCAACGGACCCCCGCGAAGTTCAGCCTCTACTACGGACTGGTCGCCCTGTTCGTGGGGATGCTCAACCTGACGTGCGCCGCCAACAACATGGTGATGCTCTACATCTCCGTGGAGGCGACGACGCTCGCGACCGCCCTGCTCGTGGTCTTCTACTGGCGAAGGGAGTCGCTCGAGGCCGGCTACAAGTACCTCATCCTGGTCGCCGTGGGCCTCACCTGCGCCCTCTTTGGCTGTGTACTCCTGTACGCCGCAGGTCTGGCGCTGTTGCCGGGCCGCGAAGCGCTCATGCTGAGCTCGCTGGGGCGAATCGCGGACAAGCTGCCGACCAACGTGGTGCTGCTGGCCGCCGCCTT
This sequence comes from Armatimonadota bacterium, assembly GCA_016869045.1. Lineage (GTDB taxonomy): Bacteria > Armatimonadota > Zipacnadia > Zipacnadales > VGFC01 > VGFC01. The sequence continues at coordinate 744 of VGFC01000166.1, read as the reverse complement.
CTTCATCGCCGGCTTCGGCACGAAGGCCGGCCTCATGCCCTTCCACGCGTGGCTGCCCGATGCTCACGCCGAGGCCCCGGCCCCGATCAGCGCCCTCCTGTCCGGGGTGGTCATCAAGGTCGGCGCCTACGCCCTGGCGCGCACCATCACCGTCCTGGCCCCCTACTACCATCCGATTGTGGCCTTTGTCGCTATCCTGGCTTCCGCGGGCATGTTGCTGGGCATTCTCTTGGCCTGGGCACAGGACGACCTCAAGCGCCTGCTCGCCTACTCCAGCGTCAGCCAGATGGGCTACATCGTCGAGGGCCTGGGCCTCGGCACCCACCTTGGCCTCTACGGCGGCCTGTTTCACGTGATGAACCACGCCCTGTTCAAGGCGCTGCTCTTCATGTGTGTCGGCGCGATCATCTACTCCACCGGGGGCGTCCGCTCGATCAGCAAGCTCGGCGGCCTGGGCCGCAAAATGCCGATCACCGCCGCCTGCTTCATCATCGGCGCCCTGGCCATCGGCGGCGTCCCGCTGCTGAACGGCTTCATGAGCAAGCTGACGCTCTTCCTGGCCGCGGCAGAGCAGCGTCTGCTGTGGGCGGCCATCATTGGGATGATAACCAGCATCCTGACCCGTTTTCCGCAGACTACGGGTAGTCTCAGTTGATTCGCAGTAGATTCACGCGGGTTCACAGGTTGGACTCTAGACAGAGTCTAGGTTTGCTGCTATGCTGCGGTCGTGCAAGTACGAACGCC